>CANQRY010000001.1 GCA_947626335.1 uncultured Clostridia bacterium
ACTTAAGAATAAATTTATTGCAAAATGCAATTTATATTATTTAATCATATAAATTGCTATTTTGCAATATTTTTCGTATACCATATTTTGACCTTTTTTGACAATTCTATTCACTAGACTTGACAAAACCTAACATAAAGAAAAGCGTTGAAATTACACAAAATTATTTATGTACCCCATAGTTTTCTTTTTCTTACTTTCTTAATTCTGCTCCTAAAGATTTTTCTAATTCAGCAACTATTTCTTTCATAACGCCATTTACTTCATCATCTGTTAAAGTTCTATCAGGAACTCTAAATTTTAAGCTATATGCAACACTCTTTTTGTTTTCTCCTAATTTTTCACTTCTATAAATATCAAATAGTTTTACTTCTTCTAAAAGTTTTTTAGCTTTCTTTTGAATTATTTTTTCAATTTCTCCAACTTCTACTTCTTCATTTACTACCATACTAATGTCTCTTTCTAAAGCTGGGAATTTAGCAATTGGCACATATTTTTGATTTTTTCTTGCATATTTTGTTACTTTATCTATATCAATTTCTGCTAAAAGTACTTTTTTAGTTATATCATAATTTTTAGTAATTAACGGATTTGCCTCTCCTATTGTTGCAACTATATCATTTCCAACATTAAAGTTTGCACATCTACCTGGATGATACATTTTATTTTCTTTTTCTTTTCTAATATCGTATTTTTTTAATCCTGCTACTTCTAAAACATTTTCTACCAAGCCTTTTAAAGTATAAAAATCTTCTTTTTCATCATAAATTCCAATTGTTAAAATATTACTTTCTTCTGGTAGATTTCCGCTTTCGATGGCGTTTTGCTTATTTTTGTATACTCTTGATAAATCAAAAAGTTTTACTTCTTTATTTTTATAATTATTATTTGTCGCTAATGTTTGCATCATGCTTGGTACAGAAGTAGGTTTCATTAAAGTATAATCTTCACTTAATGGATTTTGTATTCTAACTGCTTGTTTAAAATATTCATTGTTTTCGTCTATATTGCATTTTGCTAAATCTTTTTCACTTAAAAATCCATAAGTACAAATTTCAGATAAACCGCTATTTACTAAGTACTCTGATACACTATCTTCTATTTTTTGTTCTTTATTTTTTCCACCTAAAGTTGTTTCTGCATTTATTAAAGTAGTTCCTAATTTATCATAACCATAAAATCTTAAAACTTCTTCTGCAACATCTGCTATTCCTTCTACGTCTTGTCTAAAATATGGTGGAATTATAACATCATTTTCTACTTTTATATCTAATTTTTCTAATGTTGATATTATTTCTTCTTTAGATACATTGGTTCCTAGTAAAAGGTTAATTCTATCTACATTCATAGGAATTCTATTTTCTTTTTGCTTAGTTGGATAAATATCAACTTTTCCATCTACTGGCTTTCCTGCTCCTATTAACTCTACTAGCTCTACTGCTCTATTTACTGCTCTTAAAGCATTTTCTGGAGATAGCCCTTTTTCATAACGGCTAGATGCTTCTGTTCTTAATCCTACTGCCTTTGCTGTTTTTCTTATGCTACCACCATAAAATACAGCAGATTCAAATACTACAGTTTGTGTAGTATTTTCTATTTCTGAGTTTTGTCCGCCCATAACACCTGCAATAGCTACTGGCTTTTTACTATCTGCTATTACTAACATATTTTCATTTAAGTTTCTTTCCTGGTCATCTAATGTAATAATTTTTTCATTTTTTAAAGCCCTTCTTACAGTAATGTGTTTTCCTTCGATTGAGTTAATATCAAATGCGTGCATTGGCTGACCCATTTCTAACATGACATAGTTTGTAATATCTACTATATTGTTTATTGCTCTAACTCCGCAAGCGTTTAATCTTTTTACCATCCACTCTGGAGAAGGAGCTATTTTAACGTCTTTTACAACTCTTGCAATATAACGATAGCATAAATCTGGTGCTGTAATTTCTACAGTTAATCCATCTATATTATCTACGTCTTTTACTTTAAGTTCGTCTAAGTTCTTACGAGGATTTTTAAAAGGTACATTTAAAGAAACTGCGGTTTCTCTACCTAATCCTTCTACTGAAAAACAATCTGCTCTGTTTGGTGTTATTTCAAAATCAAATATTGTTTGATTTATTCCTAATACTTCTTTAATATCTTCTCCAAGCTTATTTTCTAATTCTGGTTTTAAAATCATAATTCCATTTTCTATTTGATCTGGATAGTTATGAATATCTAGCCCTAGCTCTCCAACAGAGCACATCATTCCACAAGAATCTACTCCTCTTAATTTTCCAGTTTTAATTTCTACTCCTCCTGGCAATGTAGACCCATCTTTTGCAATTGGAACAATATCTCCTTCTTTAATATTTTGTGCACCTGTTACTATTTGAACAACTTCGCCACCTATATCTACTTTAGTTACAACTAAATGATCTGAATCTATATGTGGCTTTATTTCTAATATTTTTCCAACTACAACATTTTGTATATCTTCACCTTGCTGCTCTATAGTTTCTACTTTTGATCCTGTCATTGTTAAAATATCGCCTAATTCTTTTGGACTTACATTTATATCAGCATATTCGCTTAACCATTCTAAACTTGCTTTCATACTTCTTCCTCCTTAAAATTGTTTTAAAAATCTTACATCATTTTCATATAATAAACGCATATCATCAATTCCGAATTTTGCCATTGCAATTCTTTCCACTCCAAAGCCAAAAGCAAAACCGCTATATTCTTCTGGATCAATTCCGCAATTTTTAAGTACATTAGGGTGAACCATTCCACAACCTAAAAGCTCTATCCAGCCTTCTCCTTTACATACTCTGCAACCTTTCCCACCACATACAAAGCAAGATACGTCTGCTTCTGCGCTTGGTTCTGTAAATGGAAAATGGTGTGGTCTAAATCTAATTAAGGTTTTTTCTCCTAAACATTTTTTAGCAAACATTTCAAGTGTTCCTTTTAAGTCTGCCATTGAAATGTTTTTATCTATTACCAAACCTTCAATTTGATGGAATACTGGTGAGTGTGTTGCATCTACACTATCTGAACGATATACTGCACCTGGGCAAATAATTTTAATTGGTGGCTTTGTAGTTTCCATTACTCTTGCTTGAACAGGTGATGTTTGTGAACGAAGTACAATATCATCTGTAATGTAAAAAGTGTCTTGTACATCTCTTGCAGGGTGGTCTGGTGGTGTATTTAATTTATCAAAATTATATGTTGCAAGTTCTACTTCTGGTCCATCTGCAATTTCATAACCCATTCCTATAAATATTTCTTTTACATCATTTATTATTTGTGTTATTGGATGAACACTACCTAAACTTTTTTTATTACTTGGCATAGTAACATCTATGTTTTCTGATGCTAATTTTCTTTCTATTTCCAAGTTTTCAAAATGCTTTTCTCCCTCTTCTATTTTTGCTTCTAATTCATCTCTTACTTCATTTACCAAACTACCTATTATTGGTCTTTCTTCTTTACTTAAGCCACCCATACTTCTTAATATTAAGGTAAGCTCTCCTTTTTTTCCTAAATATTTAATTCTTACATCATCTAATGCTTTTGCATCTTTAGCACTTTGTATTTCTTTAAGTGCATTTTCTTTAATAGTTGCAATTTGTTCTTTCATGGTAAAATTCAATCCTTTCTTGGCTTTTTTGAAAGATATTTTCTTCCATTTTATTTAGGTTTTTATTTTGGTTTTACCTATAACCCATTAAAAAAGCTCCATTTTGCCCTTATAGGACGAAATGGAGTTTTTCGTGGTACCACCTAATTTTATTAACAACCTTAAAATTTATTTTTAAGATATTATTAACCTTATTATAGTTATAACGTAACCAACGCTTTTCCCTATTTGTTATTTTCAAGAAAAGGCCTAAAAAGTGAAATTTCGAATAAAAAATATAATAATAAACTTTCAGCTAATGTTTATCTCTCTAGTATTATACTTGCTTTACCTACTTTGCTTTTTAATTGGCTTTTATATTTTTACTGTCACTTATTTTAACACTTATTTACTGTAAAATCAAGTATTAATTATATATTTATGTGGCAAATTTTAGACAATTTTATACTTTTGACAACATTTTTCTTAAAAACATATTCCATTTTGCCTAAGAATATAGTATAATATATGTGTTAGTTAAAATTCTTATGGCCAATATCAATTTAAATAAAGGAGGAAATTCTATGTGGTATATTTGGTTAATTTTAGCAGGTGTTTTTATTGTAGCTGAAATTATGACAGTAGGATTTTTAGTTTTTTGGTTAGGCCTTGGAAGTTTATGTGCAATGGTAGTAAGCTTTTTTACAGATAATATAATTATTCAAACTGCTGTATTTGTAGTAACTTCTACTTTATTTATTTTTTGCACAAGACCATTTGTTAAAAGAATTACAAAAAAAGATAAAAATGTTGTAACTAATGCTTTTGCTATTGTAGGCAAAAAAGCAATAGTTACAAGCGATATTAACCCTACTTTAGGAGTAGGCCAAATAAAAGTAGATGGTCAAGTTTGGTCTGCAAAATGTCCAGATGATGAAATTATTAAATCAGGTACAGAAGTTTTAATTTTAGCAATAGATGGTGTAAAAGCTGTTGTTACAGCAAATGCCACTAAAAAAGTAAATTCTTAATTTGTTATTATTATTTTTTATATATATTATTTAAAAATAAAAGGAGGAACTTAAACTATGTTATGGGTTTTATTAGTTCTATTAGTTATTATTTTAATTATTGCATTTAACACAATTAAAATAGTAAAACAATCTGAAGTTTACATTATAGAAAGACTTGGTAAATTTCACAAAGTTGCTGATGCTGGTCTTACAGTAATTATTCCATTTATAGATCACGTACGTAGTGTAGTAAGTTTAAAGCAACAAACAATGGATATTCCACCACAAGGTGTAATTACTCAAGATAACGTTACTATTACTATTGATACTGTTGTATTCTATAGAATTACAGATCCTGCTAAAGCAGTTTATGAAATTCAAAACTTAAAGAAAGGTATTGAATATTTAGCAATTACTACTATTCGTGATATTGTTGGTAAAATGGACTTAGATTCTACATTTAGTTCAAGAGATACTATTAATGATCACTTAAGAGTAATTCTAGATGAAGCTACAGACCAATGGGGTTGTAAAGTAGATAGAGTTGAAGTTAAAGATATTACACCTCCTGCAGACATTCGTGATGCAATGGAAAAACAAATGAATGCAGAAAGAAATAAAAGAGCTTTAATTTTACAAGCTGAAGGTGAAAGACAATCTGCAATTACACTTGCTGAAGGTAAAAAAGAAGCTGCTATTTTAGAGGCAGAAGCTGATAAAGAAGCAAAAATTAGAAGAGCAACTGGTGAAGCTGAAGCTATTAAAAAAGTGGCTGACGCTAAAGCTCAAGAAATTCATGTTGTATATGATGCTATGATGAAAGCAAACCCTGATGATAAGTTAGTACAATTAAAATCTTTGGAAGCTTTAAAAGAAGTTGCAAACGGAAATGCTAATAAAGTATTTATTCCTTTTGAAGCAACTAAAGCATTAGGTTCTTTAGGAGCTGCTGCAGAGGTTTTAAAAGACAAGAAAAAAGACTAAATTTTAATAATAATATAAAAAGTTTCCTATTCAAAAACTCAATTTCGAATAGGAAACTTTTCTTGTAGTTTATTTTTCTTTTTGAGGACACCAACTAGGTATCTCAACACGACTTGCTTCAAACACGCTTAGGGCTCCTTCGATTTTCTTACCAATCTTTCCACAGATTGCTTTTTGCTCATCGTCGTCGAACCAATCAAATGGGTCAGGATCCGGTAAGAGCCGAAGATACGCACAAGAATTGCAAGTGTTAAAGTCGACTTTTGTTTGATATGCGACTTTACCATCTTCTTGTACGCATTGTACATGAATTCCAGCTTTTTCAAACTGCCTTATTTCATTTTCTAATGTCTGTGCCATTATCGTGTACCTCCTACTAAAATATTTTTTTACAAGGTGTTTTATATATAAACTGCAAAATGCAGGAAAAAAGAATAATATGTTTAAATATTAACATGATTTTTGGAATTAGTCAATATCGTCAACTGTATCATCTTTTATGTAGTATTTTGTTCCAAGCATTTTATCTGGCAAATATTGTTGCTCAACATAGTGGCCTGGAAAATCATGTGGGTACTTATACCCTACTCCATAACCTTCTTTTGCCATTCCGCTCCGCTGGTGCATTTCTAATGTGCATTGGTATTGTTCCTGTATCTTTATTTGCTACGTCTTGCAGTGCTTTTTCAACTGCTAAATAAGCACAATTCGATTTTTTAGATGTAGCTACATATACTGCCGCTTCTGCTAAAATAATTCTTGCTTCTGGCATTCCTATCATTGTAACTGCTTGCATAGCAGATGTTGCTACAACTAAAGCATTTGGGTTTGCCATTCCAACATCTTCTGCTGCACAAATTGTAATTCTTCTTGCAATAAAAACTGGATCTTCTCCTGCATTTAATGCTCTTGCTAAATAAAAAATTGCAGCATCTGGGTCACTTCCACGCATTGATTTTATAAAAGCGCTAATATTATCATAATGGCTATCTCCATTTTTATCAAATACTGCTTTTCTTGTTTGTACACATTCTTTTGCTATTTCATCTGTAATTGTAATTACTCCATCTTTTCCCATTTCAGTAGTTAATACTGCAACTTCTAATCCGTTTAAAGCTGTTCTTACATCTCCATTTGAAGTTTCTGCTATTTTTAGCAATGTACTATCTTCTATTTTAATGTTATAACTTTTAAGTCCATCTTCTGATACTAAAGATTTTTTTAAAACTTTAAAAATATCGTTATTGGTTAGTGGGTTTAAATGAAATACCATTGATCTTGAAATTAAAGCCTTATTTACCTCAAAATATGGGTTTTCTGTAGTAGCACCAATTAAAATTACTGTGCCATTTTCTACATAAGGTAAAAGTGCATCTTGTTGCAGTTTATTAAATCTATGAATCTCATCAATAAACAAAATGCATTTTCCAGAAGGATTAAGCAAAGTATTTTGTGCTGTTTCTATTGCATTTTTAATATCTGCAACACCTGAAGTTACCGCATTTATTTTTAAGAATTTATATTTAGTAGTATTGCTAATTACTCTAGCAAGCGAAGTTTTACCACAGCCAGGTGGCCCCCATAAAATAATGCTAGAAAGTCTATCTGCTTTAATTGTTCTATATAAAATTTTATCTTTGCCTAAAATATGTTCTTGTCCAACATAATCATCTAATGTTTTTGGACTCATTCTATAGGCAAGTGGCTTACTTAAATCCATATTACTACTCCCTTATATTCCTCTTGCTAAGTTTGCTAATCCTTTGCGTATAATATCTTCAACAGATAAAGATGTATCTATATCTTTTAAACTTTCTGATATTTCTTTTCTGCTATAGCCTAATACTTGAAGTGCGCTAATTGCTTCTGAAAGTTTTTCATCTTTTGAAATTGCATCTAATAATGATGTATCTTCTTTTTCTTCTGATACAATTTCTTGCTCTTTTTTTAGTTTATCTTTTAAATCTAATATTATTCTTTGTGCTGTTTTTGGACCTACTCCTGGAAGTTTTTTTAATATATTTAAATCATTTGAAATAACAGCTAATGCAAAACTAGATGGTGTAACATTTGATAAAATTGTTATTGCAACTTTTGCACCTATTCCACTTACATTTAATAATAGTTCAAACATGCGAAGTTCTTCATTAGTTATAAAACCATATAAACTAATATCATCTTCCCTAACTCGCATATATGTATATACTTTAACAATTTGTCCTATTTCTTGTAATTTTGAAATATCACTTTCTGGCATATATATTTTAAAACCAATTCCTGAAACTTCTATAACAACATATCCTTTTGTTTTTACTTCTAAAATTCCTTTAACAAATGATAACATTTTTTATTTTCTCCTAATTTTAAATTCCTTAATTATTGTATCATAAAAAATAAATTTTACCAATATTTTTTTAAAACTATTGTGTTTTTTTTATATTTATGTTAAAATTAGTGTTAGTCGATTTTAGATTTGCATATAGGAGGTGCATCATAATGGCAAAATGTGATATTTGTGGAAAATCATTATCTCATGGAAATCAAATTAGTATTGCTCGTTCTCACGTTAGTAGAAGAACTTCAAGAACTTTTAAACCAAATTTAAGAAGAGTAAAAGCAGTTGTAAATGGTGAAACCAAAACAATTCATGCTTGTGCAAAATGCTTACGTGCTGGAAAAGTAGTTAGAGCTTAAAAATATATTCTATAAGATAAAATTATTTGAGGCTATTATTAAAATAAATAGCCTCTTTTTGGGTTGTAAAAATACATATTTTTGTTTATGTATTATTTATCTTTAATGCCAAATATTAGTTTTACAATTCCCCTTAAACACTTTGGAACTTTTTTAACAACAATTGTCATTTTTAATTCACTCTCCTTTGTTTACTTTTATATACTTATTTACAAGACAGCCAAATTAGTCCAACAATAATAATTGATACTCCTATGGCAAATAGCCAACCAGATAGAGGAAGAAGTAATACAAGTAAAATTCCAAGCCCTAATCCAATTAAACATACACCTATTGTCTTTTTTAATGCACCTAACATTTTTATTTTCCCCCTACCCTTTTATTCTTTATATATTATATTATCTTTTTTATTTATTCGTTACTATTTTATGTTTTTAATATTATGTAATTTATTAAATGTTGAAAAATGTAGAATTTTGTGTTTTAATACTAATATAGAATTAAAATTTATCTTGAAAGGATTTTAAATATCATGAAAAAAGAAAAAGCAATAGAAATTATTGAAGATTTAATAAAGGCTTACCCAGATGCAAAATGCAGTTTAGATTTTACTAGCCCTTTTGAAATGATGATTGCAGTAATGCTTTCTGCACAATGTACTGATGAAAGAGTTAATTTAACTACTCCTGGCCTTTTTGCTAAATATAATACAGCTGAAAAAATGGCTGAAGCACCTTTAGAAGAACTAGAAAATCTTATTCATCCTTGTGGATTTTATAAAAATAAAGCAAAAAACATGAAGCTTGCCAGCGAGAAAATTTTAAATAATTTTAATGGTATGGTTCCAAATACTATGGAAGAATTAATTACTATTCCCGGTGTTGGCAGAAAAAGTGCAAATGTTATTATGTTAGAGGCTTTTAATAATCCTCAAGGTATTGCAGTAGATACACATGTTAAAAGAATTTCTAATCATATTGGATTTTCAAAAAATAACGAGCCAGAAAAAATAGAGCAAGATTTGTTAAAACTTCTACCTAAAAAATATTATAAAGACGTAAATCATGTACTTATTTGGCATGGAAGAAATATTTGTACAGCCAGAAACCCAAAATGTGCTAATTGCCCTATTTATAAAATTTGCGAAAAAAATTTTTAATATTTTAAATATTTAGTGAATTGTTTTTTTATGCAGTTCACTTTTTTAGTATATTTTTATTTATTTATACCATACTAAGTATATAAAGAGGTGATTTTTTTGACAAATATAAATTGCTCTGAAAATTGTATATATCAAAAAGAAGGCAAATGTTATTTTGAAAATATTTGTCAAAAGAAAATAAATTCTGGTTCATGTGATTGTGCTTATTTTGTGGAATTTAAAAAAGATGCAATTACAAAAAAATAAATATATTCTTCTTTATTTTATAGAATAAATTATATATCATACTAATAATTTTTATTATAGGCTATATTTCACAGCTAATTATAAATTTTAGATAGTCACTTATATTTTTTATGCTTTTACTTCCTAATATAACTTGACTTTTAGCCTATATTGATATATATTTTTGTTATAAAATATATAAGGAGGATTTTTTTATGTCAAAATTCAAAAAGATACTAGTTTTATGTTTTGCATTATTATTAATTTTAACTTCAGTTTGTATGGCAAATGACATAGAGCCAAGAACTGTTACTCAAGATACAGAGGCTAGCCCTATTGCAAATGAAGAAGAGGAAAATAATAACCAGCCTTCAATTATAAACTCTGATCTTTATACTGCTGGTAATTCTGTAACAATTAGTGATAATTATGATGGAAATGCTTTTGTTTATGGTCAAGAAGTTACAATTACTGGGCAAATAAACGGTGATTTATTTGTTGCCGGAAATACTATAAATATAGAAGAATCAGCTGTTATTTATGGTTCAGTTTTCGCTTTTGCAAATGATTTAAAATTAAATGGTATTGTGTATGACGTATATGCATACGCTCAAAATTTCACATTAGAAAGTAATGGTATAATTCAAAGAGATTTAAGACTTTTAGCTAACACATTTAATTTAAATGGAATAATAGCAAGAGACGCACATGTAACTGCTAATTCTATAGTTCTACCTGAAAATGCAGAAGGTCTAGTTGAAGGAAACTTTAATTACACAAGTGTTGAAGAAGCAAATATTCCAGAAGGTGCAGTTTTAGGAGAAGTAAATTTCACTAAAACTTCAGGCGCTAGTCCTTCTGTAAAACAAATTGTACTTAGCTACATAAATAGATTTGTTAATGTATTTATTTATGCATTAGTTGTTGTTCTATTTGTTACTTTCTTTGCTAGAAATTTTGCAGATAAATTATCTAATAGTTTATCAAAAAGATATTTAGCTAGCGCTGGAGTAGGAATTTTAGCAACAATATTTGTTCCTGTTGTAGCTGTAGTTTTAATGTTAACTGCATATTTAACATATATTGGTATTGCTTTACTTACTATATATTGCTTAATGTTATCAATAACAATTTCTATACTAGGTATAGCAGTTGGTAATTATTTAACACATAAAATGAAAAATCAAACAAAACTCAAATTCATTTTATTATCACTTGCATCTGTAGCAGTTATATGGTTATTACAAATAATACCTTATGTTGGTTCTTGGATTTCTATATTTACTGTAGTTTTCGGATTTGGTTTACTATTAATTAGCATATTTGGTAAAAAAGAAATAAAAACTACTACAGAAAATAATGCAGAAAATAGCACAGAAAATAATTAAGAATAAGAATTAAAATTAAAAAAAATATAATAAGTTCTAGTTTTAGAATTTATTATATTTTTTTATTTTAACTTTGTTACAGCTTCTTTAAAATTTTTAGAACTTGTTATACTAGTTCCGGCAACTATAATATTAACTCCCGCACCTTTTATTTGATTTACATTATTTTCGTTTATTCCACCATCTGCTTCAATGTCTACCTCAATGTTATTTTCAGTTATATATTTATGTAGTTCTTCAATTTTTTTAATTGTGCTTTGCAAAAGTTTTTGCCCTCCCTGCCCTGGCTCTACTGTCATTACTAATACTAAATGAATAAATGGTAAATATGGAATTATTTGTTTTATATCTGTATTTGGCTTAATTGAAATACCAGCTCTACAATTGTTTTGTTTAATGTAATTTATCCATTCTAATAATTCTTGTTTATTTTTTGCAGCTTCAAAATGTACTGTTATTATATTTGGCTCAAATACTAAAAAACTACTTATATAGTTTTTTACGTCTTCTACCATTAAATGAATATCTAATGGTAAATTTGAAATACTATTTAAATATTCGCAGTATTCTAGCATGTTATTTGTTGTATTATTACTTACAAACTTTCCATCCATAACATCAATATGAAAATAGTCTATGCCTGAAGTTTCTAGGTTATATAAAGTTTGAATTGCATTTTCATTTTTCATGCTTAAAATAGATGCTGATATTTCTACCATTTATTTTTCTCCATTTCTTTTAAATCTTCATATATTTTTTTATAATTTTGATATCTTGAATTTGATATTTTTTCTTCTTCTACTGCAGTCTTTACTGCACAACTTTCTTCTTTTATATGACTACAACCTATAAACTTGCAATTAGGTAAATATTCTAAAAATTCTATAAAATACTTTGCTAATTCATCAGAAGAAATATTATATAAATCAAATGTCGCAAAGCCTGGAGTATCTGCTAAATATGAGTTATTATCAAGTTCATATAAAGTAACTTTTGTTGTTGTATTTTTACCTTTTTTATTTTTGGTACTTATATTTCCCTCCTCTGAAATTTTAGCTCCAAAAATATTGTTAATAATTGTAGATTTTCCTACTCCTGAATTGCCTGCAAATGCTGTAATTTGATTTTTTAAAAATGGTTCTATTTTTTTTAAAATTTCATCTTCTTTTGCATTTGTTTCAATTACTGTATATCCTATATTTTTATATGTTTTAGATAAATTTTCTACAGTTTTTTTATCTACCAAATCTATTTTGTTAAAACAAATTATGCTATTTACCCCTATATATTCTGCAAATGCTAACTGCTTATCTAATAAAAGTAAGTCTGGATCTGGCATTTTCATAGATACTACAAATATTATCTGAGTTAAATTTGCCATTTTAGGGCGTTTTAGCTCGTTTGTTCTTGGTAAAATTGCTTCTAAAACGCCCTCACCATTTTGCTCATTTGTAATAGTAATTTCTACTTTATCACCTACTACTGGACTAATTTTATTTTTTTTAAATTTACCTCTAGCTAAGCAGTTATATGTTTTTTCTTCTACTTTTACTTGATAAAATAAAGTATTTACACAAGTAATTATTCCTTTTGGCATTATTTGCTCCTTTTATTTTAGTCTATTGTAAGTACCGGGTTATCTGCATTTAAATCAAATTGTTTATCTGATGTTATTTTTACATCATCAACAAATACTTTAACTGTAACTGTACCTTTGCCTGATGCTGTTGCTGTAATTTCAGTTGAATCTTTACGTACTGATGATGAATAAACACTTTCGTTATTTACAGTAATTTTTAAGTTTACTGTTGGATTTATTTCATTTCCATTTTCATCTGTTTGAATTGTTGCCTTATCTCCTAATATTGATTTTAAGTTTAATTTTATAGTTCCTGTTTTTATTGCTTCTATTTTGTTTACTGTAACAGTAATTTTTGTTTTTTCATCTACTGTGGTTCCCGCTTCTATACTTTGTTTTATGACTTTTCCATCTACTTTTGTCATATCTTCTTCATATACAATAGTTACATCTAAGTCTGATAATTTCTTTTTTGCATCTTCTTCTGTATCGTTAATTACATAAGGTACTGCTACTTGTTTTATACCTGTTCCTTTGCTTACATAAACCTGTACTTTAGAGCCTGCTTTTAGTTCTTCGCCTTCTTCTGGTGATTGTTTTATTACAAAACCTTCTTCTACAGTTTTACTTGTTTCTTCTATTTTTTCTACTTCTAATTTTAGTTCATTTTTTAATAAATTTTCTGCTTCTTCGTATGTCATTCCAACTACTTTTTGCATTTTTACTATTTCTGGTCCTTTGCTAACTACTATTTTAACAATGCTCTTTTCTTTTATTTGATAGCCTTCTATATATGGTGGCTCTTGTGAAATAATTTCATTTGCTGGTACTTCATCACTAAATGCTTCTTCTTGTATTTCTAGACTTACGTTTTGATTTTGAGCTTCATATTTTGCTTCTTCTAGAGTTTTGCCAACAAAATTTGGTAAATCAACATCTTTTGGTTTTCCCATATTTAGAATAAATTGCGTTCCAAAAAAGCCTGTAACAGGAATTAGTATTACAAGTAAAACTATAACTACTGTTAGCCATATTTTTTTATTATTTTTACGTTTTGAAGAATATCCACTTTTTGGGTTCTCTCTTTCACCTAAGTCTTGTTCTGGCAATTTTCTTTCATCTCCTATTGTTGGTATTCTTTGAGTATATTGCATTTCTTCTGCATTGCTTTTAACAAAATTTCCTTCTGGATCTTTTAGAGCCAAGCTTAAGTCTTTTAATAGTTCTGTTGCATTTTGATATCTTAAACTAATATCTTTTTCTAATGCTTTCATAATTATTTTATTTATTGCATATGGAATTGAAGGATTTAGTTTTATTGGTTCTACTGGTTTTTCTTGCATGTGTTTTAAAGCAATTGATACTGCTGTATCTGCATCAAATGGGACTCTACCTGTAAGCATTTCATACATAACTACACCTAAAGAGTATATGTCTGATTTTGCGTCTGTAAATCCACCACGTGCATGTTCTGGTGAAAAATAATGTACAGAACCAATAGTAGTTCCAAATGCTGTAATTGTAGAATTTGATACTGCTTTAGCAATTCCAAAGTCTGTTACTTTAGCTATTCCATCTTCTGTAATTATTATATTATGTGGCTTTATATCTCTATGAATTATATTGTTTTTATGTGCTGTTTCTAGTGCTGATGCTACTTGTATTGAAATGTTTACAGACCATTTCCAAGGTAAAACTCCATCTTCATTTATAATTTCTTTTAAAGTTTTTCCTTGTACTAATTCCATTACAATATAGTAAATATTATCTTCATGTCCTACATCAAATATTGATACAATATTTGGGTGTGTAAGGCTTGCTGCTGATTGTGCTTCTGTATTAAATCTTTTTATAAATTCTTCATCCGCTACGAATTCATCTCTTAATACTTTTACTGCAACATATCTTTTAAGTACATTATCTCTTGCTCTGTATACGGTTGCCATTCCGCCTTCTCCGACTCTCTCTAGTATTTCATATCTACTTCCAATTACTTTTCCTACTATATTCATATGTTTACTCTCCCCTATAATATTGTTATGACAGTTATATTGTCATACCCACCAGCATCATTTGCTAGATTAACTAATTTTTCTGGTGCACTTTCTGGACTTAATTTTACAGCATTAAATATATCTTTTTCTTCTACCATATTTGTTAGTCCATCTGAACACATTAGCAAAACATCTTGTTTTTCTATATTTCTTGCCCTAATATCTGGTTCTACATATGCGGTGCATCCAAGTGCTTTTGTTAGCATATTCTTTTTTGGATGATGGTTTGCTTCTTCTCTTGTTATTTTTCCATCTTCTACTAATTGCTGAACATAACTGTGGTCTTTGGTTAGCTTACGTATAATTTCTCCTCTAATTAAATAAACTCTACTATCTCCAACGTGTCCAATATACACTTTATTATTATATATGAAGCAAACATCTAAAGTAGTACCCATTCCGTGTAATTCTTCTGCTGTTTTAGATTTTTCATATACTACCATATTTGCATATTCTACAGCACTTTTTATTAATTTTAAAATTTCTTCTTTTTCATGAGGCGTTTTACTAAAATTGTTTTCTATATAGCTTTTTACAGATTCTGTGGCAAGTTTGCTTGCTATATCTCCTCCATTATATCCACCCATTCCATCTGCTAATATATAAAGTGATAAATCGTTTTCTGAATGAGGAATATAATAAAAGTCTTGGTTTGTTTCTCTTGCTTTGCCAATATCTGTTTTAGCAAAACCTTTTGTCATATTTTTAATCCTCCTATGTTTTTTATATTTTAAGCTTTAGTTTATAAGTTTTTTCTTCTTAACTGCCCACATGCAGCATCTATATCAGATCCTAGTTCTCTTCTAATTGTTGCTACAATTCCGTTATCATTTAAATAATCTCTAAATTTAATAATATTTTCGTTACTACTTTTTACGAAACTTCCATTTTGAATTTTGTTAATTGGAATTAAGTTTACATGGCAAAGCATTCCTTTAAGTAGTTTTACTAATTCTTTTGCATCTTGCATGTTGTCGTTATTATCTTTTGCTAGAGCATATTCAAAAGATATACGTTTATTAGTTTTTTGTATATAATATTTACATGCCTTAAGTAACTCTTCTATTGGGTATGCATCATTTACAGGCATCATTTTGCTTCGTTTTTCGTTGTTTGTTGCATGAAGTGAAATTGATAATGTACACTGAAAAGGCTCATTTGCAAAATCATAAATTTTAGGAACTATGCCAGATGTTGAAACACTTATATGTCTTGCTCCAATATTTAACCCCTTTGGATCATTTAAAATTTTAATTGCCTTCATTACATTTTCGTAGTTATCAAATGGCTCTCCTATTCCCATAAAAACAATATTTGAAATATCTTGGCCTATATCTTGCTCTACTGCTAAAATTTGTTCTACTATTTCTCCTGCTGATAGATTTCTAACAAATGCAATTCCAGTAGATGCACAAAACTTGCATCCCATTTTGCATCCAATTTGTGATGATACACAAATTGTTTTTCCATGATAATACTCCATTAATACTGTTTCTATGGCATTACCATCTAATACGTCAAATAAGTATTTTATGGTTCCATCTGATGACTCTTGCTTTTTTAATATGTTAAAATTACACATTGTATAATTTTGTTTTAGCTTTTCTCTTAAGTCTAGAGAAAGGTTTGACATATCATCTATGTTTTTTACTTTTTCTTTATATAGCCATTCCCAAATTTGACTTGCTCTATATGGCTTTTCTCCTAGGGAAATAAGCTCTTGTTTTAGTTCTTCTAGACTATAATTTTTTATATTTTTCATTTTTATTTTCTTTTTAAAAGCGCCCTTCCGTAACTTTTTTATATCATATTACTATAATTTTTTCAATAAATTATTATTTTATTTTTGGATTCTTAAATTCTGCTAGTTTTGTCTCGTATGCATCCATTATTGCTTTTTCATATTTTAGCTCTGGATTTTCAATACCCATTAAATTCATAATATATTTTGTAAAAATTGGATTAAGAATTAAAAATGGTCCTATTAAATACGTTCCTATAAAGTTGTTTTTTCTAATTCCCTCTATATTTTTTTCTTTGTTAAATCCAATTCCTTTTTTTAAGTTTAAAAAATTCTGTCCTTCATTTTCTCCATAAGAGAAACTAAAATTTGCTTGGAATCCAATTATGTCTATTCCTTGTGTCTCACCTAATAATAGACCATGATATCTATTAAACATTTCTCTTTTTGCATAACTATTAAAAATACCTAGTGCTTCTATTTTTGTACCATCATCTTTTTGAATATATTTTTCTAATACCTCTAATGCATTTCCTGTAAATAAAAATATAGTATTTTTGTCAATTAACTCTTTTATTCTTTCTTTATAAGGTAACAATTTTTTTATTACCTTTTCTTGAGTTCTTTCTTTCATCGATCCTAAATAAATAAAATTTACATCTTCTTTTACAAATGTAGGTTCTTCATCAAGTGCTGTTTCTATAAACTCTGCTTGAGGTAAGCATAATTTAAAATATTTCATGTTTTGTGTATCTCCATATAAGTTGCATAACTCAGGAAATAAAACTTCTACTTTCATATAACTCTTTAACTCCATTTACTTTAACTTTGTTTTATTTTTTCTTCGATTTTAGTTTTTACTTTATTTGCCATTTCTACTGTGTAAACATCATATAATATAAATATTTTATCTACTTTTTTTATGTTTAAATGGTCTACTGCATCTATTTCTTTTAATTCATAACTAATTTTTTGTTCTGGTACACCTGCAATTAGTAATCTTAAATAATGATCTTTGCTTCTAACTCCTCCAACAATAATTTGCTCAATGCTATCATCATTTAGTAATTCATAATCTGTATCATAAATCCAAGCAATATCTTCTGTTGACTCTTTTGCATCAAAATAATCATCTAAATTTAGCATTACAGCTTTTTTGCCTTCTGCATTTTTTATATAATCAAAAGTTCTAGAACATGCTATTGCATTTTGACCTTTTGCTAAATGCATTATTATTTTCTTTCCATTAACTTCTTCTTCTGAGTATCTTGTTTCAACAATTTTAAATTCATCAAATATTTCTTTTAGTTTTTGTGCTTCTATTCCAAACTCTGTAAGAACTGCTATTACTGCAACCATATTATATATATTTATAATGTTATCACTAATTAGTTTGTATTCTGTAATGTTATTTTTAGTTTTTATTTGTATAGTACTATTTTTATAGTCTATGTTGGTTCCTAAATAATCAGCTTCTGGTGACTTGAAAGAACATTTTGGACAATATGCTTTTCCAATATGATGATAACGCATATATTCATATTTTAGCTTTGTATCACATATTGGGCATGTCCTAATATCTCTTATAATATTATTAGTTTCTTCCACATCTGTTTCTAATTTATCTATTCCAAAATATACTTTTTCTTTATTTTCTGGGCCAATACTACAGCAAATTAAATCATCTGCATTTAAAATCAATTTTGATTCTTTTGGTATTGCAGAGTTTATAATATCAATAATAAAGTCTGTATGAGCATTTCTTTTAATTGAATCTCTGAATATATTTGTACATACTATATATGTTGGTTTTACATATGGATAAATTTTAATAGAACTTCTTTCATCTATTTCTAATACTGCTACTTGTTTTTTTGTTTTGCCTAAAAAAGTTGCTCCATTTATTAAACTGCTTGCTATTCCTGCATCTACATTTGAGCCCAATCTATTATTAATAGTAGTATATCCGCATTTCTCTAGTGCATCAATTATCATATTACATACTGTTGTTTTTCCATTAGTTCCAGTTACACCAATTATTATTTCAGGTTTTTCAATTATTCCTAAAAAATTTTTGCACATTGTTATTGCTACTTTTCCTGGCAAAAAAGAAGCATTTTTTCTTAAAATTTTTAGCATTCCTGCTACTATTTTTGCTCCCCATAGAGAAATATAAAATTTAAATGTTTTTTTCATAATTTTTTCCTTTATTTAATTATTTCTTGAATTGATTCTTTTATTATTTTTAAACCTTTTGTTAATAGTTCTTCATCTATTAAAAGAGATGGCATAATTTTTAACACAGAATCATTTCTTCCTGCAAGCTCAATAATTAGTTTCTTTTCAAAGCATTTATCTAATACTGCATGAGATAATTTTCCATCTTTAAATTCAATTCCCCATGTAAGGCCAATTCCTCTAATTTCCATGTTTTCTTTTAATAATGGTTTTATTTCTTTTTCTAAATAATCTTTTACAATTTTTTCTTTTTGTTTTACAATAGCTGGAATGTTTTGGTTTACTGTCATTTCTAGACCTGCAAGTGCTGCTACTATTGAAAGTTGGCAACCTCTATATGTTCCATTATGCTCACCTGGATTAAATACATCTAACTCATCTTTTAATAAAAGAATTGCAAAAGGTAAACCGTATCCACCAATTGATTTAGACATACATATAATATCTGGTACAATGTTTGCTCTTTCAAATGAAAAGAATGTACCGGTTCTAGAGCAACCAGCTTGTATTTCATCGCAAATAAGAATTATATTATATTTATCACAAAAACTTCTTAAATTTTTCAAAAATTCTTCACTTAATACATAGATTCCGCCTTCTTGCTGAACTGTTTCAATAATTATTGCTGCCGGTTTTTCATAACCTGAGTGATCATCTTCAAGTAATTCTTCCATATAACCAATGGTATCAAAGTTACCGCCCATAGAATATGGTGCTGGTATATGTACTGTATATGTAAGTGGTACTCCTGCTCCCTTTCTAGCTGCTGCTTCTGTTGTAACAGCTAATGATCCTAAAGTCATTCCGTGAAAAGCACCTGTAAGTGCCCAAATATATGGTCTTCCTGTGTATTTTCTAGCACATTTTAATGCTGCTTCTACTGAGTTTGTTCCCGTTGGCGCTGGAAATAAAATTTTATAGTTTAGGTTACGAGGTTTTAATATGTTTTCTTCAAAATAAGTAATAAATTTTTCTTTTGGTAATGTGTACATATCTAAAGAATGAATAATTCCATCATCTTGTAAATATTTAATTAGTTTTTCTTTAATGTAATCTGGATTGTGTCCATAATTTAATGCACCTGCACCATTAAAAAAATCTATATATTCATTTTCATTTATATCTTTTACTATTGAACCTTTTGCATAAACCATTTCTACTGGCCATTTTCTACAATAGCTCCTTACATTTGATTCATATTTTTCAAATATTTCTGTTCCCATTTTTTTAAATCTCCTTTATTTTTAACTGTATTAAATTTGTTTTTATTACGCTTATATTGTACATTTATTTTTCATTTTTATCAAGCTATTTACTATATTTTTTATTTTATAGAAGTATCTTTTTAAAATTTTTAAAAAATAATAGTTTTATTAAAATATATTAAAGCCAGAGATATGCACTTTTCCCTGGCTATTTTTGTTATATGTTCATTAGTTTTTCTTTTAGTATTTGTTCTATGTTTGAAAGTCTTGTTTCGAAAACTTGGTTTGTCATATCACAAATTTCATTAAAATCTCTAAGTTTTTCAAAGTTTTTCATATTTACTTTGTGATATTGTTCTACATTTTGGAATAGTTTTTCTTGTTCATTTTTTATCTCATTTAATAGTTCGTTTATTTCATTTAAAAATTGTTCTACTTGTTCATTTTTTAGCATACTTCTCCCTCCTCTTTTTGAATTTTCTTTATTTCCTTTTGAGAAATTCCGGTATACTTTTCTATTGTTGAAATAGATAAACCTTGTAATAACATATTTGTTATAAACTGTTTTTTGGTTTCTTTTATCCCCTCTTTTATTCCTTCTTTTTTACCTTCTTTTTTGCCTTCCTTTTTACCTTCTAGCTTTTCTTGATCTAATATTATTTCTAATACATTTTTCATTTCATTCACCCCCTTACTTTCATAATTTTTTATTAGCTTTTCAATAGATTTTTCTTCTAAAGCCGGATTTAATAAATACTTTATTATTTTTACTATATGAGCTTCATCTTTAGCAGTTGATACTCTTCCGATTTGATCCAATGTATCTAGAAGTTTTTCTTTAGTTTTACTCTTTTCTAGCATCATTGCATATGCTATCATAGTTTTAGTTTGTATAAGTTCATCTATTGAATAATTATTTATATCAACCAACAAATAACTAACATTTACAAAGTTATTATAATATTTATCTAGTTTAAATTCATTTTCTTTATAACTTTTATTTACTTTCCATTTAGAATTTCCGGTATATATTACAATGGGAATTACTTTAGGATATATGCTACTATGTCTTATTTTCATATCTTCTTTTATAAGTTCTGTTGTATATTCAAACATTCTATATGGCATATTTGAATCTATTGATGATTGATGTTCTACTAAAAAGTATATAGGTTTATCTTTTATTTTGAAAATAATATCTGATTCTAATCCTATATAATCTAATGTTATAAATCTTTTATTGTAAGGCTCTAGTATTTCATTTTTTATAACTTTTCCTAATGCAGAATCTACGAAGACAGCAACAAAATCTTTAAAATCTGTTACATTACTTAATATTTCTCTAAATAGCTTATCATGACTATGACTTTTTTCATAAATATATTCTTCTGGTTCTTCCATTAAAATGGAAGAACACTTTTTTATTAAATCAGTAACCACATTTTCTGTATAATACATATTTACCTCCTAGTTAATATAAATGTTAATAGAGACCATTTATATTAAAAACATATTTAAAATAATAATTGAAAAAATGCCGAAAAAAATTAAAATGAATTTTCTTAATTTAAAATTGAATTAACTAAAATATATTATAAAACTTTTGTTTTGTAATTGTCAATATAAAAAAATAAAAAAAAGTAATTTTTTTGTAAAATTACTTTTTTCACAATATTTTTCCGCCGCCTAAAACTATATCATCTATATAAAATACAACTGATTGTCCGTGGTGTAATTGCTCTTTGTGGGTTTTTAAATACAACTTTTGCAAGTCCATTTTTTTCTAATGTTAAAGTAGCTTCTGCTTCTTTAGAGCGATAGCGCACTTTTGCCATAATTTCTATTGGTTTTGATAAGTCTATATCAAGTAAAAAGTTAAGCTCATTTGCATAAAGCTCATTTGTATAAAGTTCTTTTTCTGTTCCTACAATTACCTCATTTTTTTTGCTATCTAATTTCAAAACATAAAGTGGCTCTTTGTATGCAATTCCTAGACCTTTCCTTTGCCCTACTGTATAATAAATTAAGCCATTATGCTTTCCTAAAACTTCACCATTTTTTAATACAATATTTCCCTGCTTTGAACTTAAACCTGCTTTTTTAGTTAAGAAATTTCCATAATCATTATCTGGTATAAAGCAAACCTCTTGGCTATCTTTTTTATGTGCTACTTTTAGTTCATATTCTTCTGCAATTTTTCTAACTTCTTCTTTATTTTTAAAGCTTTCTAATGGAAATAGCATTTTAGGTAATACTTCCTTTGGTATGCTATATAAAAAATAAGTTTGATCTTTTTTATCAGATTCAGATTTTTTAAGTACATAAGATTTATATTTTTCTGAATACTCTATTTTTGCATAATGTCCTGTTGAAATATAATCACATTCTAATTCTAATGCTTTTTGATAAAACACTCCAAATTTTAAGTACTTGTTACATTCTATACAAGGATTTGGAGTTTTGCAGTTTTTATAGCAATTAACAAAATCATCTATAACATATTTTTGAAAATCCTCTTCGCAGTTTAAAGTATAATGTGGAATGCCTAACTTATCGCATACTCTTTTTGCATCATAAGTAGCGCTAAAAGAACAGCAGCCGCCTTCTACTTCAGGGCACTGCTTATCTTCCCATAGTTTCATGGTTGCTCCTATTACTTCATATCCTGCATTTTTTAATAGTATTGCTGCTGTGGAACTATCAACTCCTCCACTCATGCCTAACAATACTTTTTGCTTTTTGCTTTTCATTTTTCTTCTCCTTGTATTCTCTTTTTTATTATACTACAAAATTTCTTTAATTGCACTACTTCTTGCATTTTTTTCTATTTCATGTTAAAATTAAGCTATTCCATTGTAAAGGAGGTGCTTTTGATGAAAACGCGGTTACTTCATGGCAAATATGACAAACTTTGTAAGCTAAGCCAAGAGGACTATCCTACATTTAAACGTCTATTAAAAGGGGGAATTGATGGTAATATTCTTTACATTACTCCAATTGAAAATAATAAAACGTTGGAGTGTGTAGATTTTGTCATCGAGCATCATCAGATTTTCTATTCCGAAAGTGACGGAAAACTTTACTTGGTATTTCGTCCTCTATGGAATGAATCCGGAAATCTTCGCTTTTTCTATTATGATGTTGATTATTATTATGATCAACATGATGGACAAATCGTGCTTTGGGCTTATGTACATTACTCACGTCGTTTAAATCAAGACGAAGTGACTTACAGGCATTATACTATTCATAAGCTATCAATTCCAGTAATCCGTGCAGAGTAATCTTTCATCTAAAGCAACATGAGAGAGGTTCAAAATAAACCTCTCTCATTCTTTTTAATCTTCTTCAACTATTTTTATATGAACATCTTTTAATTGTTCTTCTTTAACTTTGCTTGGTGCTCTCATAAGTAAGTCTCTTGCTTTTTTGTTCTTTGGAAATGCTATTACCTCACGAATGTTTTTACTATCTGCAACTAGCATTACCATTCTATCTAAACCAGGTGCTGCACCTGCATGTGGTGGTGTACCATATTGAAAAGCATTGTATAATGCACCAAATCTTGTTTCAACTTCTTCTTCGCTATAACCTGCTATTTCAAATGCTTTTACCATTAACTCTGGGTCGTGGTTTCTAACTGCTCCTGATGCAACCTCATAACCATTACATACAACATCATATTGATATGCTAAAATATCAAGTGGATTTTTGGTAAGTAATGCTTCCATTCCACCTTGTGGCATTGAGAATGGGTTATGATTAAAGTCTATTTTTCCTTCATCTGATAATTCATACATTGGAAAATCTACAATATAGCATAAACGATATACATTTTTTTCTAATAAATCTAGTCTATTTCCAAGTTCTATTCTAATAGCTCCTGCTATTTTTTGTACTTGTTTTAGCTCGTCTGCCATAAAGAAAACAGCAGATTCCTTTTTCATTCCAATTTGCTCTTCTAAGGCTTTTTGTACATCTTCAGTAATAAATTTTGAAATGCCACCAGAAACTGTATTTGTTTCATCTACTTTTAGCCATGCTAAGCCTTTTGCTCCTGCTTCTTGCATAGCAAATTCTGTCATTGAATCAAAGAATTTTCTTCCTTGTTTATCTCCATTTTCTACTACAATTGCTTTAACTACTTTTCCTTTAAATGCATTGAAATCTACATTTTCAAATATATTAGTTACATCTTGAATAATAAGTGGATTTCTTAAGTCTGGCTTGTCACTTCCGTATTTTTCCATAGCTTCTAAGTATGGAATTTTCTTAAAAGGAGCCTCATCTACTTCCCAATTTGTATGTGTTTTGAAAACTGTGGTAAAAATTTCTGCTAGTACTTTTAAAACGTCTTCTTGCTCTGCAAAACTCATTTCAAAGTCTAATTGGTAAAATTCTCCTGGTGCTCTATCTGCTCTAGGGTCTTCATCACGGAAGCATGGAGCTATTTGATAATATTTATCAAAGCCAGATACCATTAAAAGTTGTTTAAATTGTTGTGGTGCTTGTGGAAGCGCATAAAACTCGCCTGGGTGTAATCTGCTTGGCACTAAATAGTCTCTTGCACCTTCTGGTGATGAATTTGCTAAAATTGGTGTTTGAATTTCTGTAAATCCTAGTTCATCCATCTTTTTTCTAAGTGTTTTCATTATTTCGCTACGAAGCAAAATTGTATTATGTAGTTTTTCATTTCTTAGGTCTAAAAAACGGTATTCTAGTCTTAAATCTTCTTTAACTTCTCCAGTTTTTTCAGAGTTTATTTCAAATGGTAATACGTTTTTGCATTTTCCTAAAATTCTAATTTCTTTAGCATCTATTTCTATTTCTCCAGTAGGCATTTTAGGGTTTTTGTTAGAACGCTCTATTACATTTCCTTTAACGTAAATAACACATTCTGTTACAATATTATTTAGTATATCTTTATTAATTGAGCTATTTTCAGCAGATATAACTATTTGTGTAATTCCAAATTGGTCACGTAAGTCTATAAATACCATTGAGCCTAAGTTTCTAATTTTTTGCACCCAACCTGCCAAATTTACCTCTTGTCCTACATTTTTAATATTTAATTCTCCACAATTATGATCTCTATACATAGTTTTTTCTCCTTGCTTTTTATATAAATACGCATATATTATACACCCAATTTGTTTTATAAACAATAGAAATTTTAACTTAATCAGCAAATTACTAAAATATATTGAATTTTGTTGTATTTTCTTATATAATTAGGGTATTCTATTAATTAAGAAATATTTTCATTAAAAGGAAGGGATACAAAATGGAAAACATACTAGTAAAAAATTTATATAGAAATACTGAAAATTATGTAGGTAAAACCTTGCAAGTTTCAGGATGGGTAAGAACTATTCGTGATTCTAAAAATTTTGGTTTTATTGAGCTTAATGATGGTAGCTTTTTTAAAAATGTTCAAGTTGTATTTGATACTGCTCTTTCTAATTTTGAAGAAATTAGAAAACTTTCAATTAGCTCATCTATAATTGTTACAGGTGAAGTTGTTAAAACTGAAAATGCTAAACAACCTTTTGAAATAAAAGCAACAGAAATTAAAATATTTAATCAAGCAGATTTAGACTACCCTCTACAAAAAAAGAGACATACTTTTGAATATTTAAGAACAGTTGGGCATTTACGTCCTAGAACCAATACTTTTAACGCAGTATTTAGAGTTCGTAGTGTTTTATCTTTTGCAATTCATAAATTTTTCCAAGAAAAAGGATTTGTTTATGTACATACTCCTATTATTACAGGGAGTGACTGTGAAGGTGCAGGAGAAATGTTTAGAGTAACTACTATGGATATGGAAAATGTACCAAAAGCAGAAGATGGAAAAGTAGACTATACTCAAGACTTTTTTGGAAAAGAGTCTCACTTAACTGTTAGTGGACAATTAGACGTTGAAACATATGCACATGCTTTTCGTAATGTATATACTTTTGGTCCTACTTTTAGAGCTGAAAATTCTAATACCGTAAAACATGCTGCAGAGTTTTGGATGATTGAGCCTGAAATTTGTTTTGCAGATTTACAAGATGATATGAACCTAGCAGAAGAAATGATTAAATATATTATTTCTTATGTTTTAGAAAATGCTCCAGAAGAAATGGAATTCTTTAACCAATTTGTAGATACTTCGCTTTTAGATAGGCTTCATAATGTATTAAATTCTGATTTTGGTAGAATTAGTTACACAGATGCTATAAAAGAACTTGAAAAAGTAAATGACCAATTTGAATACCCTGTTCATTGGGGAACTGATATTCAAACAGAACATGAAAGATATATTACTGAAAAAATATTTGGTAAACCTGTTTTTGTAACAGACTATCCAAAAGAAATTAAAGCTTTTTATATGAAACAAAATCCTGATGGAAAAACAGTTGCTGCAACTGACCTTTTAGTTCCTGGTATTGGAGAAATAATTGGTGGTAGCCAAAGAGAAGATGATTTTGAAAAATTAAAAGCTCGTATAAAAGAGCTTGGTTTAAAAGAAGAAGACTATTGGTGGTACCTAGATTTAAGAAAATATGGCAGTTGCGTTCATAGCGGATTTGGATTAGGTTTTGAAAGAATGATGATGTATTTAACAGGCATGCAAAATATTCGTGATGTACTTCCATTCCCAAGAACACCTAAAAATTGTGAGTTCTAATATATAAAGACATTTTTGCATTTTAAGAAAATAAGCCTAAACAAATATTATTTTATTTGCTTAGACTTATTTTTTATATTTAACAAGTTAAGTTTTGTTTTTAATAATAAAATATTTTTACCACTAGTATATCATCAATACATATATATTCTTTATTACTTTCTTCAAGCATTTTCCTCTGTTCGCTTGTGCCATCTACTTCTTCTAAGTGTAAATTATTGTAAAAATTAATGCACCCAGTTACAGACCACAAACATTTTGCAGCATCAATTGTTACAAAATTATTAAATTTATTCCTAGTATAATAAGGAAAGATATGTTTTGCTATTTTTTTAACTTGTATGTTGTTTTCCTTTTCGTATGTATCAATAAATTCTCCTATTTCTGAGGCTTTAGCCATTTCATTTTTATTTATCTGTTTATGTACGTTTATTATTGCAATATTACTGTAAATTGTAGCAATTACATAAAGAAGTAATATTATGCTTGTAATCACTCTTGATATTGGCTTTTTTTCAAATAATTCAGTTTCACTATACAAATAGTAGAATACAATTCCAATAAGTGCTCCAATGCAAAATCTAATTCTTCCACCGAAAGAATCCAGTTGAAGATATTAATGATGCTGAAAATCCACAAGCTATTCCCCATGCAATTAAAATTAATGTATTTATTATTATATTGCCTTTTCTATTAAATATTATTACTGTTAAACAAATTAGCATTAGAAATGTTAGGAACATGCCAGGTTTAAAGTATCCACACGTGTTATATAAGCTAATCCATAATTTTTGAAAAATATATTTTAGGCAATCCAAAAATCCTCTAACTCTAGTTTGTTCAGTGTTTAATATTATTCCATTAATTTTTATAACTGCAAAATTAATTATAGTACCTATCATTAAAATAAGTATACCACCTAATATGTCTTCTATAATTTTACCTTTTTCTTTTTTATTTTTTATCATAGATAAAACTAATAAAAATAATAAAAATGCTCCAACTGTGCCTTGATAGCAAAATGTACCAATTGTGAATAATATTAATGCTTTTATAATATATTTTCTTTCTTTTTTAACCAAAGTTTGAGCTGACATTAAATAAAAAAGAATACTTAATGCCATAACAAAACCTTCTAAATAATATAAACACTCTATATACATGAAATTAAATACTATTATGTAACATATTACAATTGATATTATAAACATAAATATGTTTTTACTAGGTTTACTTTTTATTAATGTATTTCTTAATATTAAAATAATAATACTTGAAATAATTAAAGATAAAAACATAAAAAGTGGAACTATGACTGAAATTGGTATATGAAGAAAATCCATAATAACCAAAAGAGCTCCCATTACAATTCTTCCATCATTAAAAGAATTACTAAGTGCATAATTAGTTAATCCCACATTAATAACATTGTACGTATCTGTTGCATAATGCATTGTTAGAAAAGGAAAGAATATTATGCAACTAATTCCTAAAACAATAAAAAATACAACCATTGTTTCAATTTTTTTATTTTCCATTATACTATTTTTTAATTCATTTAATTTTTCCATTTTTCCCTCACATATTCGTATATTATTATTCCTGCTGCAACAGATGCATTTAGGCTCTCTGTTTTACCTAGCATTGGAATTTTTATTCTTTTGTCTGATAAATCTTGAATTTCCTGTGAAACACCATTTGCCTCATTTCCAATAACTATTACTTTTTTCTTGTAATTGATATCATAAATAGAATTATTTGTTTCTAGTGAGGTTGCAATTATTTCAAATTTGTGTTTTTTAATCATTTGCAAAGTTTTTGCTAAGTTTTCTGTTTTTATAATGTTCATTCTAAATATTGCACCCATTGTAGAACGTACTACTTTAGGGTTATATGGGTCTGCTGAATTTTCAGATAAGATAATTTGCTTTAAATTAGCGCTATCAGCTGTTCTTAGTATTGTCCCTAAATTTCCTGGGTCTTGAATTCCATCTAAAGCTAAAATAATATCTTCTGAAAAGTTTATATTTTCTATACTATCTCCCTTTTCTACAACTGCTAAAATGCCCTGTGGAGTTTGCACTTCTGATAATATTGCAAATATTTTTTTAGTAACGTAAATACATTCATATTTTGCAATTTCATATAATAACCCTTGTTCAATTTGATTATTTGGTTTGCTAGTATTTTTTAGGTCTACTTCTTCGCAATCTTCACAAATAACTATTACTTTTATATTTACTTTTTCTTCAATGGCTTCTTTAACTAATTTTATGCCCTCCACAATATACTCATTTGTTTCATCACGATACTTTTTTTCTTTTAATTTTTTAATAGCTTTAATTTGCTCATTATCTTTACTTGAAATAATTTGCATACCAATTTTTCCTTTCTAATTTTTTTATAAAGTTAAATTCAAAAACTCTTTTACCTTTGCAAGTAACTCCTTATCTTGCTTTTTGCCAATTTTAAATGTAACATAAGGGTTAATACCATCTGAAAATCTAATTTGAATTCCATATTTCTTTAGTAATTCGTCTACCTTTTCTACTGGCATTTTTTCCTTTTCGAAGTAAAATACTATTGACTCTTGTCTTTGCGTAATTTTAATTACTCCGAACTTTCCTTGCTAAATTTTTTATTCTAGTTACTTCTAATAAGTTTTCAAGCTCTTTTGGAAGCTTTCCATATCTATCTATTACTTCATCTATTACATTTTGTATATCTTCTTCAGTTCTACTTAATGCTATATTTTGATAAATTTCAATTTTCTGGCTACTATTTTCAATAAAACTGTCTGGTATATAGCTAGATACTGATAAATCTATTTGAATATCTTGCTCTTCTTTAAGCTCAATTCCATTCATTTGATTTATAACATCATCTAATAATTTGCAATAAGTATCATAGCCAACTTGCTCTATATGTCCATGTTGCATTTCGCCTAGCATACTTCCTGCTCCACGAATTTCTAAGTCTCTCATGGCAATTTTAAAGCCAGAGCCAAACTCTGTAAACTCCTTAATTGCCTTTAGTCTTTTATCTGCTACTTCTGAAAGAAGTTTATCACGTCTGTAAGTAATATAACTATATGCTTGTTTATCACTTCTTCCAACTCTACCTCTTATTTGATAAAGCTGTGCTAAGCCTAGCCTATCTGCATTTTCAACTATTATAGTGTTTGCATTTGGAATATCTATTCCAGACTCTAATATAGTAGTGCAAACTAAAACATTGATTTCGTGTTTTACAAACTGTTCCATAATGTCCTCTAGCTCTCTACCTGTCATTTTTCCATGAGCATAAGCTACTTTTGCCTCAGGAACAAGACTTTTTACTTCATTTGCCTTTTTTTCTATGTTTTCAACTTTATTGTACAAATAAAATACTTGTCCATTACGCTCTAGTTCCTTTGTAATTGCCTCTCTTATTACCTCACTATCATATTCTAATACATAAGTTTGAACTGGCTTACGGTTATGTGGTGGCTCATATATAACTGACATATCTCTTACTCCAACAATAGACATGTGAAGTGTTCTAGGTATTGGAGTTGCCGTCATGGTAAGTACATCTACATTATTTTTTAGTTGCTTTATTCTTTCTTTATCTTTAACTCCAAAACGGTGCTCTTCGTCAATTATAAGAAGTCCTAAATCTTTAAATTCTACGTCTTTACTTAAAAGCCTATGTGTTCCAATTACAACGTCTACTTCTCCTAGTTTTAGTTTTTTAATAATTTGCTCTTGCTCTTTTTTGGTTCTAAAACGGTTAAGTAGTTCTACTTTCATTGCAAATTCGCTCATTCTTGATTTAAATTCTTCATATTGCTGATTTGCTAAAATAGTAGTTGGGACCAAATATGCTACTTGCTTTTGATCCATAACAGCTTTAAAAGCTGCTCTAATTGCAACTTCTGTTTTGCCATAGCCAACGTCTCCGCAAAGAAGTCTATCCATAGGAAATGGCTTTTCCATATCTTGCTTTACTTCTTCTATGCATCTTAACTGGTCGTCTGTTTCGGTAAATGGAAAGCTATCTTCAAATTGTTTTTGCCAAGGTGTATCTTTAGAAAAAGCAAAGCCTTTAATCTTTTGTCTTTTTGCGTAAAGCTCTACTAAATCTTTCGCTATTTCTTCTAAGCCTTTTTTTACTTTTCCTTTAGCTTGGCTCCAGTCTTTTCCGCCTAGCCTACTTAGCTTTGGAGCAGTTTCTCCACCACCTATATATTTTCTAACACTATCTAAATTTGTTGTTGGAACATATAAAATATCATCATTTTTATATTTTATTTTAATATAATCTTTTGTTACATTATCAGCTGTAATTGTATTAACTCCTAAAAACTCGCCTATTCCATGAGTTTGATGAACCACAAAATCGCCAGGTTTTAAATCTGCAAAAACAATTTTTTCGCCTTGTTTAAAAGTTTGACTAAACCTTTTTTTCCTTTTTACAGGTTCATCTAGGGCTTGCCCCATGCTAATACAAACTAAATTTAAATCATAATTTTCAAATCCAGAAGAAAGTGAGCCTATTGTAACTAATATTTCTCCATTATTTATATCATTTGGAGTTTCTTCATATTTATAATTTATTTCATTTTCTTTTAAAAACTCACATATTTTTTTGCAAGAGGCTTCATTTTGGCAAAGAAGTACAACTTTCTTTTTTGCTTTTTTGTATGCTTTTAAATCAGTTATAAGAAGTTCTAAATCTAAAGCCAAAAAGTTAATTTCTCTTGTTTCAAAATAATACTTTGTCATATTTTTTAAAGTATCATTTTGCTCTAAATATATTATTGGTTTTTCTTTAAAGTTATATTCAAAATTACTAATTTCTCTAATTGCTTCTGGCACAAATCTTTCTTTTTGAATTAAAGAATCTATTAAATTGTTGTTGTCTAATATAATGTTTTCTTGCCTTTTACTAACTTTTAAAGCTTCATCTAAAAATATTAAATAATCTTTTGATAAATAATCTAAAAATGAAGCTTGATTTTCGTAAAATTCATTAAAATATTTATCTATTTTGCTAATATATTCTCCTGATTTTATAAGCTCTAAATCTTCTGTATTTTCAGGATATTTTTCTTCTATTTTTTTAGCTATATCTGATAAATTAGTAACTATAAACTCATGTGCTGGAAATATAGTTATTTCTTTTAGCATTTCCGTTGATCTTTGAGAAGAAATTTTAAAATAACGAATTGAATCTACCTCATCTCCCCAAAATTCTATTCTAACACCTACGGTTTCTGATAAGCCAATATCTACAATTCCGCCTCGAATACTAAATTGACCTTGATTTTCAATTAGCTCATTTCTTTCATACCCTAGCTTTACAAAAGTTTCTTTTAGAGTCTCTATTGAATACGTATCTCCTACTTTTATATCTACTTTATTTTCATAAAGCTCAGCTTTTGTAATCATTTTTTGCATTATTGCTTCTATTGTTGTAACTATTACTAAAGGCTTAAGGTCAGGGTTTTCTTCTTCAAGAACCATGCTGTTTAAAATAGCTATTCTTTCAAAAGGCAGGTCTTTGCTTTCTACAATATAGTCATAACTTGCTATTTCTCTTTTAGGAAAAAATTTTGCTCTTAAGCCTAATTTTTTTAAATCTTGATATATTTTTTTTGCTTGAAGTTCATTATATGAAACAATACATGCTGGCTTTTTATTATTTTCTAAAATTCCATTTATATATATTGATTTTTGCACGTCTACTAAGCCCGATATTGCTACCGGACTTTGTAAATTTTTTAGCTTACTTAAAAGCTCTTTAAACTTTTTGCTTTGTTTTAATTCTTCTACTAGGAAGTTCATAAGCTTTTACCTTTGAATTTTTTTATACTCTACTATTATATCACAAACTAAAAACTTTTAAAACAAAAAAGCCACACTTTTTAAGTATGACTTTTTTGCTAGAACTAAAGCTTCTTATTTTAGGTGCATTTACTTAAATTGCACCTATTCAATTTTGGTTTTAAAACCTAATGCTCGAACTTTTTCCTGGTTGCTTCACCACCGCGAATATGCGCTTCGGCTTTGTTTTTTTGAAAAACCTTATACACCTCTTGGGAAAGCAAAGAAGAAACTTCGGGCAAAAGCACCTTCATATCATTATAAATAGTGCTTTTGCTCCGTCTGAACGTCCCTGCAGTTTCACGAATAGTTGCCTCATGCTCAATTATGAACCAAGCCTCTTGTTCGACTCTTTCGGACATTTCATTCATGTTTAGCATTTAAGTTCCTCCCAAATGAATAATTAGTTATTATAAAATAACTTAACATTATTATACCATATATTTATTTATCTTTCAAATTTGCTTTTCTTTAAGTTATATTTTATTAGTTATAACATAAATATTATTAAATTTAAAATAAGTGAGGTTAAAATGTTAAGCAAAGAAGCTACATATGTATATGAACAAAATACTTTTTCTACTCGAAAAAAAAGTAAGGTTAAAATATGGGTTTACTCTTTAAAGAAAAATGCTCTAGCAATTGTATTTTGCTTGTTTTGCATTGGACTTGTTGTATTTTCAAATAATAACTTAGTAGCTGCAAAAAATGGACTTAAACTATGGGCGACTGCTGTTGTTCCTTCACTTTTTCCTTTTTTTGTTGCAACTGAACTATTAAGCTCTACAAATATTATTTTCGTTCTAGGAAAATATTTAAACTTTATAATGAGACCACTTTTTAATGTTCCTGGCGAAGCAAGTTTTGCATTTTTAATGGGACTTATTAGTGGCTACCCTGTAGGTGCAAAAATTGTTAGCAGTTTTGCAAGCAGCGGAATTTGTACAAAAGAAGAAGCCGAAAGAATGCTTAGCTTTACTAATAATTCAGGTCCTCTTTTTATTATAGGAACTGTTGGAATAACTCTATTTAAGAACACAATAATTGGAATTTTACTATTTATAACACACCTTCTTAGCTGTGTAAGTGTTGGAATTTTTTTAAATATTTTTTCCCGCTTTAGGTACAAAAAATATAATACCAATAAAGCCAATGCAAATAATTGGTTTGATAAATCTAAGCCTAACTCAACTAATTTTAGAAAAACTGAGACAAATATAAAAAAAGCTAATGCAAATTTTGCATCTTTAGGAGAAATATTAGCCAAAAGTATTACTAATGCAACATCTACAATATTTTTAATTGGTGGATTTGTAGTTATATTTTCTGTGGTAATTTCAATTTTAAATCAGAGTCACTTATTAGAAGGAGCATCTTTAATATTATCTCCAGTTTTTTCAATGTTTAATATAAACCTTGAGTTTGTAAAACCTATTTTAGTTGGGATAATTGAGCTTACAAATGGAGTAAATTTAGTAGCTAGTGTGCCTTTTAAAGCCATTTCTGTTAATATAATTTTATGTGCTTTTTTATTAGGATTTGGCGGGTTTTCTGTTTTGTTACAAGTATTTAGCATAGTTAGCAAGGCAAATCTTTCTATTAAAACGTATTTTATAGGAAAACTTTTACAGGGTCTATTTGCTGCATTTTATACTTTTTTAGCCTTAAAATTTATACCATTTTTACACTTTAATTTATGATACAATTATTTGTTTTAAAACAATTGTCACAGGCTTTGCATAGTCAAATATAAGCATTAATTTTTGTATAGTAAACTATATACTATTTGTTATTTTAAGTCTGTTGTGACTATATATACACCTCTTTATTGAATATATCTATATGTTTTTTATTGTTATAAAATATTTATGAGGTGAGAAAAATGTCTGATTTTATTGTAAGAAGTAGAAGAAAAAAAGATTATACTCAATTCACTGCAAGAATTGAGACAGATACTTTAGATAGCATTAGAAAAATAGTAGATGACAATAACCTAATTTCTATAAATGAATTTATAAATGATTGTTTAAAATTTGCTATTGATAATTTAAAAATTTCATAAGATAAATTTAAGCTCTTAATAATTTTATAAAAAAGCATAAATAAGTAAATAATTAAAAACGCTAGGCATAAACTGGTAATTTATGCTTAGCGCTTTTTATATTTTTTTGCCATGTATATAACACTCATATAACTGAAATTTTGAACGGACACCGACAGACACAAGGCCTGTCTGCTTCTATTCAATATCCTTTCTTTTATTGTTTTGCTGATATTATTTCATAATCATATTCTGCTCCCTCAACAGATTTTTCCAATTGGATTCCAGACTTTAGACAAACTACCGGACGTAAACCAAATCCGTTCTCCCCATACCACAAATCACTCACGTCGCCATTGCAGTCCGCACCCACCAAGCCGCCGGTGTCGCGGCTATAAGGAGACGCGAGCCACATGCCGTTTGCATTATTAGTTTCTGTTTTTATATAAATTGAATTAATAAAATCCCCTTATTTTTTTATATAAAATGAGGGGAATAATTATTAGTCAGTAATGAGCACAGGTCTGAAACCAACACCAACATTTCCTGAGCCGTGGTCCTTCATAGAAAGAAAATATTCCACACATAGACTTATCTTTATGGTAACCACCTCTACCAAAAAACATAACATTTGAATAAGGAAAATTAGAGTAATCACCATACCATGAATCTTTCCATGGTTTTACGGTTTTATCTGATATTTCATAAACTGCATCTCCATATATTTCTTTATTAGCTTCATAATCTTCTCCTTGATTGCTTGTTATGCTAGACTCTTCTTCTGTACTTGATATACTTTTATACACATTCTTCATATATGATTCTCCTAGCACTATAGATTCTCCATATTCCATTAAATTACTATGTCCAGTATCTACATATGCTGCAACTCTTTCCCATACTCCACCACTCATATCATATATTCCTGTTTCATTTCCTGTTGTACTTGCTTTTTTTCCCTGTTCACTTAAATATCCATGAGCTTTACTAAATTCATCAATTCCTTCATTATTATATTCATAACCAGAATCACCACTTACATCATTATTATCTGTTGGACCCATTCCCGTTAAATAACTACTACATTGGTTTACTCCTACCTCTGAATTTTTTCCATAGATACTTTGTGTTAAGTATGCTACCGCTCCCCATTCACTATTTTTCATTAAATGGCTATTTAATGCAGTATTGTAATTTAAACATGCTAAATACATTTCATTATTATTTACATTTCTCCAGCTTGTTACATCTTGTATTATTTTTAATGTATTTGATACGCCTTCTTTTATTGATTTATCTTCATTAAATCCTGCATCTAACCTACTTGCCTCAAATTTTGCTACCCATATTCCACTTATCTCTGTATTCCAACCTCCAATTGCTATATCATCTGTAAATGCAGGATGTACATTCCAGTTCCCCTGTCCACTTTTATTATTCCAGTCTTCTTTCTTAGTTTTATTTGAATCTGTTGCTGACTCATAACTTTTTCCTTTTAGAAAATCTATATTTATTTTTCCTACTATATTCGAATGATAACCACTTTCTATTTGATAAGCATACCTTGGTATCCATACCCACATGCTTCCGTCTTCTGTTATTGCATTTGCCCATTTTTTTTGTTCATAATTATACCATTCTTCATTTGTTTTTGGTTCTAACCATGCTCCTTTACTTCCATCTTCATTTTCGTAATCTTTATTCCATGTAATTGCTCTCATTCCTGTTTTTAATTTTGGGCTGTTTACTTTACCATCAAAGCTTCCATCTGTTTGTAGTTTTGGTTCTGGACTTGGTGGTGTTTCTTCTCCTCCTCCTGAACTGCTGCCTGAGTCTCCGCCTAAGATATTAGCTAATTGGTTTGTTAGTTCTGCTATATCTGACTGCTCATTTGCTATTGCTTGGTTTGTTTTATCTGCTGCTTCTTTTGCCATATCTAATATTCCGCCTTCACCTAGCACAAAGGTTATGGTTACTCCTGCTAGTATTAGCAAGACTACAATGGTTACCACTAAAGCAATTAAAGTTATACCTTTTTGTTCTTTTAAGTTTAAGCCTTGCTTTTTGCATAAACTTTCTTCTTGCATTTTTTGCAATAAATTGCTTGTACTTGTTTTTTTCATTTTCATTCTTCTATTTCCTCCTATGTATTTTATTTTTTCTTCTCTTTTATTTTGTATTATGTTCTCTTTTTTTATTTCTTATACATAACTTTTCTGCACAAATTTCGCTTTTAGCCTTATATTAATACAATCTCTCTACATTTCATATTTGATTTCTTTTCTTTTGATTTTATATATTTATATTAACATATATATTTTTTCTTTGCAAGCGTTTTTAGGTGCATATTTGTTTCTTTTTTTAATATAAAATGTCTTGCAAAGGAAGGGGTTGATATTATGAATTTATTAAAAATACCTGAAAACCATAGTGGGGTTAGTAAAACGCTTAGATTACCAGAAAACATTGTGAACGATATACAAAATCTTGCAAATATTAAAAATTTATCTTTTAACAAGGTTCTAATATCTTTATTAGAATTTGGTCTAAATAACCTATATGAAAAGGATAAAGAAAAGCTAGAAAGTCTTAAATAAGTAATTTTTTAAATATTTTTGAAAATAAAAAAATACCCTTTTTTTGGGTATTAATGGTAGCGACGGTTGGACTCGAACCTACGACCTACCGGGTATGAACCGGTTGCTCTAGCCAGCTGAGCTACGTCGCCATATTTTTAACACGTTTTATATTATATTATCTGTTTTTGGTTTTGTCAATAGTAGGTTAAAAGAAAAAAGCTATTTTAGCTTTTTTCTTTTAATTTATTTTTTATCTTACTAAGTCATCATGTTCTTGCTCTTGTTTTTGAGCTGCTTTTTCTGCCATTTTCTCTAATGCTTTAGGATCTATTGTAACTGTTTCTACTACTTTGCTTTTACTTGATTTTCCACCTTTGCCTGCGTTTCCATTTGTAGAATTTAATTTTTTCTCTATTTCTTCTACTCTTCTTAATGACTCTTGTAGTTCTTCCATTTCAATAGTTCCGTCTGATTTTATTTCAACTTCGTCTGGATAATCTGGACCTAATGTTACATTCCAGAAACGACTTAAACTTTTTAATAAACTCATTTTTTGCTTCTTAAAACCTTGCTTAATTTTAAGAATTTTCACCTCCATAGGTTTATTTTTCTTAAATACTAGTTAATTATACCATATTTTTTGGGAAAAATCAAGCTTTTTAGGCTAATTCATGTAGTCTTTTAGTTTTTTACTTCTACTTGGGTGTCTTAATTTTCTTAATGCTTTTGCTTCTATTTGTCTTATTCTTTCACGTGTTACCATGAATTCTTTTCCAACTTCTTCAAGTGTTCTTGCTTTTCCATCATCTAAGCCGAACCTTAATTTTAAAACTTTTGCTTCTCTTGCTGTTAATGTTCCCATAACTTCTTCTAGTTGCTCACGAAGCAATGTATATGCTGCTGAATCTTGTGGTGCAGGGCTATCTTCATCTTGAATAAAATCTCCTAAGTGGCTGTCATCTTCTTCTCCAATAGGTGTTTCTAGTGATACTGGGTCTTGTGCTATTTTTTGTATTTCTGCTACTTTTTCTACTGGAATTTCCATTTCTTTTGCTATTTCTTCTGGTGTTGGCTCACGTCCATTTTGTTGAAGTAAATGTCTTGATGTTCTAATTAATTTATTTATTGTTTCTACCATGTGAACTGGTATACGTATTGTTCTTGCTTGGTCTGCTATTGCTCTTGTTATTGCTTGTCTTATCCACCATGTTGCATAGGTACTAAATTTATAGCCTTTTGTGTAATCAAACTTTTCTACTGCTTTAATTAAGCCCATGTTTCCTTCTTGTATTAAGTCTAAAAATAGCATTCCTCTACCAACATACTTTTTAGCAATACTAACTACTAATCTTAAGTTTGACTCTGTTAAAGTTTGCTTTGCTTCTTCGTTTCCTTCTAGAATTTGTTTTGCTAGTTCTAGTTCTTGATCATAAGTTAAAAGTGATATTTTGCCTATTTCTCTTAAATACATTCTAACAGGGTCATCTATGCTAACTCCTTCAATGTTATTTAAATCAATTTCTTCTAGCTTAATATCTTCTACATCTTGTAAGTCTTCTAGGTCTGGCTCCATATCTGCATCTTCATCATCTTTTAAAACGTCTACACCTAGATCTTCAAATGCATCAAATACTTTATCTATTTGTTCTGGGTTTGTGTCTTCTAACTCGCTAGCAAGCTCACCATAAGTAATTTTTCCATTTTGCTTTGCTAATTTTAAAATATTTTCTACTTTTTCTTTGCTAACATCATCTAACTTTGATTCTGATTTTTTTTCTTGAGCTTCATTTTCTTTTACTGAATTAGTATTTTCCTCAGAATTTGCTGTTAGTTCTTCAGAAGCTTCTACTTTACTTTTTGATTTTTTTTCTTTTATTTTTTTGTTATCTTCTTTAGCCGTTTTCTCTTTTTTGCTTTTTTCATTTTTAGCTAATTTTTTTTCTGGCTCTTTTTTTACTTTTTTAGCTTCTACTTTTTCTACTTTTTTTGCTTCTGTTTTATTTGCTTTTGTAGTAGTTTTAGCTTTTTCTTCTTGTTTATTTACTTTTTTAGGTTTTGCATTTTTCAATTCTTTTTTTGGAGTTTCTTTTATTTTTTTATTATTTTCTGCTTTAACATTTTCTTTTTTTGCCATAAGTTTTCCTTTTTTCTTTTTTTCTTCTAATGGTTTGTCTGCTTGCTCTTTTTTCATTTATGAAACCTCCTATTTTATTTTTGCTAGCTTTAAAATAATATCGTTTAATTCATTTTCATATTTTTTAGCTTCTTCTTTTGAAATATTTGTATCATTTAAAATTTGTATTATTTCATTTCTTTTTGATATTAATTTATCTTTTTCGTATATGTTAATTAAGTCTTCTACTGCTTTGTTTATATCTGTAATTTCAAAATCATCTGCCATAATTTCTGTAATATGACTAATCATTTTTTCTTCTTCAAACCAATCTAAAATATGATTAGTATTACTATTTCCTTTTTCTAATTCTTCATACAATTTTTTTAAAATTTCTTTATTTAATTCGTATTTAAAGTCATTATATGTAATTGTTTGCTTTAATTTAGTGTATGTTTTTTCTGGTTCATTTATAAGTAAATAAATTACCATGTTTTCTCTTTTTAATATTTCTGGTGTAATCTCTTTTTTTTCTGCAGTTTCAGGTTTTAAATCTGTTACTCTTTTTTCTAGTTTTTTGCTACCTGTAGAATTTTTGTATTGTAATTTGTTTACTTCTGCTTGAATTGCTTCTTTTGAAATTTTATATTCTTTTGATAATTTATCTAAATAAATTTCTCTTTCCATTTGATTTTGTATTTTTGCAAGTATTTTTGCTATTTCATTTAAGAATTTTATTTTGTCGTTTGTGTTTTCTAAGTTTAATTCTTTTTTTAATACTTTTACTTTAAATTCTACTAATGAAATGGCGTTTTCTACACATTTTTGAAATCTTTCTGGACCATATTTTATAACATATTCGTCAGGGTCTTTTGCGCCTTCTATTTGTAGAACTCGAATATCACAGCCTAAGTTTTGCAAAATTTCCATTCCTCTTAAAATGGCTGCTTGTCCTGCTCCATCTGCATCATAGCCTAAAATTACTTGCTCGCTATTTCTTCTTAAAAGTCTGCCTTGTGCTTCTGTCATGGCAGTTCCAAGTGATGCTACTACATTTGTAATTCCTCTTTGGTAAAGTGATATTGCATCCATATAGCCTTCAACAATAATAATTTTTTTTATGTCATGTTTTTTTGCAACATTTAATCCAAATAAATTTCTACCTTTGCTATATACTATATTTTCTGGGGAGTTTATGTATTTTGGCTTGCTATCATCTAAAACTCTTCCGCCAAATGCAATAACTCTTTCTCTAATATCTTGAATTGGAAACATTAGCCTTTTTCTGAAGCTATCTATGTACTTACCGTCCATCAGCTTTTTTTATTAAACTAGATGCTAGCATTTCTTCTTCTGTATAGCCTTTTTGTTTTAATAGCTTATATAGTTCATCAAAATTACCAGAATAGCCAATTAAAAAAGCCTTTAATGTACGATTATCTAGCTTTCTTTTTTTTATATATTCTTGCGCTATTTTTGAAGTTGGTTTATATAAATTTTCATGATAAAACTCAGCAGCTATTTTGTTTATTTCGTATACTTTAGATTTTAGTTTTGCTGTTTTTTCATCTTCATAGTTATCTAATACTGGAAGTTCTATTCCTGCTCTTGTTGCTAGTACTTCAAGTGTGTCTTTAAAATCTAGCCCTTCTATTTTGCTAACAAAGTGAATTACATTTCCTCCTGCTCCGCAACCGAAGCAATGAAATATTTGCTTATCTGGCGAAACAGCAAAAGAAGGGGATTTTTCTTTGTGGAACGGACATAATCCGAAGAAATTTCTCCCACTTCTTTTTAATGTAATATAACTAGATATGACATCTACTATATCATTATTAGATCTAATTTCTTCTATTAACTCCTCGCTATATCTTGCCAATTTATACTACCTTTCTATATACTATATATATTATTCGACATAAAATGGATAAATCCTTCTGCACAATATGACAAATAGTGCATAAAAAAACGGACTCTTTTGTCCGCTTTTTTGTTTTTTTATGTATTAATTATTGTCTTCACTATCAAATGGAATGAATTTATTTACTACATTTGTATTTAAATCAATTTGATCATGTGGTGCTTTATATTCATCAAATGATAAATTGATTTTGTTTTCTATTAACTCTTCTACTTCATCTTGTGTAGCATGTTCTGCTAAAACAAGTTCACTTACTAGAATTTGTTTTGCATTAGAAAGCATTTTCTTTTCGCCTGTAGATAGACCTTTTTCTTTTTGTTTAAAGCTTAGGTTCCTAACAACGTCTGCTACTTCGTATATACTTCCACTTTTCATTTTTTCCATATTATCTCTATATCTTTTATTCCAATTTTGGGCCATTTCTGTTTCGTCCTCGCCCAAAATAGAAATTACTTTTTCTGCTTCTTCTTTACCTATTACGTTTCTAACACCAATTTGTTCTGCTTTGCTTGTTGGAACCATTACTTTAACTTCTCCTGGCATTTTTATAACATAATAAGCTTGGTTTTCTCCTAAAATATTTTTTTCTTCTATGCTATCAATTGTACCTGCTCCGTGCATTGGGTAAACAATTTTATCTCCTACATTAAACATGTAAGTCCTCCTTTCTAAAATTTGCAAAACTATGCAATTTCTAGTTAGTTTAAGAAAGGTTTTTAGCTCTTCTTTAAACACAATTCTATTATACTACAAAAAATGGCAAAAGTCAAAACTTTTACCATTTATTTTTTTATATTTTTTTAAAAAAGTACTTTAATTTCAGTATTTTTACGTTGTTATTTTTTTATAGTGTTTTTTATTAAAATTTTATACTAAGTAGTTTAATTTGTAGAACCAAATCCACCTTGGCGAACACCTTGGGCAACATCACCATCTACTGTATAATATTTTTGGAAAATGGCTTGTCCTATGCAATCACCCTTTTTTATTTCTACTGGTTCTGATTTTATATTATAAAAAGCAAACATAAAATGTCCATCATTATCAGGATTTTCATAGTAATCTGCATCTATTATTCCTATACTATTTGATAAAACTAAACCTTTTTTCTTTGGGTTTGAGCTTCTATTACATAACATTAAATATTCATCTTGTGGCATATATGCTTTTAAGCCTGTTTTAATTAGTGTTGGTGCTTGTCCTTTTTCAAATGCTGGAACAATGCAGTCTTCTGCCGCTTCTACATCATAGCCTGCTGAATATTTTGTTTTACGTACTGGCATGTTAATATTACTATTTTCAAATCCTTTTGCTATTTCAAATCCTCTAACTCTTTCCATTTTTTTTCACATTCCTTTCATATGCACAAATTTATTTTTAGTTATTATATTATATTTTTTTACAAAAGTCATCATTTTTTATTAAAATAAGAGTTCTTTTTTTAGAACTCTTATTTTTGTATTTTAACCTAATGCAATATCTAGTATCATCATTATTGCAAATCCTATGGTTACACTTATTACTCCTAAATTTGATTTTTGCCCTGTGTGCATTTGTGGTACTAGTTCTTCTATTATTACATATATCATTGCACCTGCTGCAAAAGATAGCAAATATGGTAATAATGGAACAACTATGCCTATTAATGCTACTGTTAGACCAGCACTTATTGGCTCAACTATTCCAGATAGCACTCCATACAAAAATGCCTTTGGTTTACTTAGTCCTTGCATTTTTAGTGGCATTGAAATTATTGCACCTTCTGGTATATTTTGAATTGCAATTCCTATTGCCAATGTCATTGCACCGAAGAAGATCTATTCCTGAATTTCCAAGTAAAAATCCTGCAAAGCATACTCCTACTGCCATTCCCTCCGGAATATTATGAAGTGTTACTGAAAATAGTAGCATATTTAGGCTTTTTTCAGATTTTTTGTTTTCAATATTTGTTGCTACTTTGTTTATTATATTTAAAAACAAAACTCCTAAAACTAAACCAATGGTTGCAGGAATCCATGAAATTTTACCCTGTTCTTCTGCCATTTCAACAGCTGGAATTATTAGTGACCAAACACTTGCTGCAAGCATTACTCCTACTGCAAACCCTACCATTACTTTTTCAAACTTAGGGTTCATGTCCTTTTTTAGAAAAAATACAAAAAAGCTTCCTAAACTAGTTCCTATAAAAGGAATTAGAATTCCTAATATACTATATAATATGTTATTCACTGCGTTTTCCTCCATATATTATATAGTATGTTATTCTTTTGTTTTATGTTAACATTTGACTAGCTAATTTTCATATGAATTTTAAAGGAATGAAACTTAGGTTTTAAGCTTCATTCCCGTATATATCTTTATTATTAGTATTTCCAAATTTCATCTACTATTTCATATTCGCTAATGTCTGGCTCTATAAAGTCATCTTCTGTTACTGTACCAAATTCATAAGTTTTATCTAATGTTCCTTCGAACCCTTCTTGTCCTTTACCTGTTGCAAACGTACTAGACATTACTCTTTCTACTAAACCTGTTTGTTTATTTATATATATTCCTTCTTCTTTATTTATACATAATCCTCCTTCTAGCTCAAGCCAATTAGTATTTAATCCAGTAATATAATAATATTCTACTCCATTATACTCTTTTGTTTTTATATCTGTGAATATTGATAAATAAAGTAATCCTGATAAATTATATGAGTAAAAAAACTCGTTTGGTATGTTTGCAGTAATAGCCATATTAGTATTTAGCCCTGCTTTTTTCCAATTTTTATTTTCTATATATTCATTTGTTTTTCCATTTGCGACTGCACTATGATTTTCATTTGAGGTTTCATATCCATAAATTCTTTGTATCTCTTTTTCTCCATTTATAATTCTAGTTTGTATAAATGCTACTCTATTATCTAATTTGTAAGTTTCAGTTTTAATATAATTATCTTTTGAATATGTATATATTGTTTCATGAAAATTTGTACTATTTTCATATTGCTTAGCTTTATTGTATAAGCTTGTTATTATTATAGCTTTTCTTCCTATTACTGCTATAACAATTAGCACAATTACAATTAAAATTGCTTCTAATATTTTCATTTTGTTATTAAATTTTTTTAAGTATTTAACTTCTTTTTTATCTGCTTTTTCTCCATTTAGCTCTAGGTCTTTTTTCATATTCTCTAAAACTTTTTTACATTCTTCGCAATTTTCTAAATGCTCTTCTATGTATTTGTTTGTTTCTTCATTTGTAAGTTTTTCAATATAGTTCGGTAACAAGTCTTGTACAATTTTACATGTTCTTTCATTTTTCATATTAATCACACTCCTTTAGCTTTTGCTTTCCTCTATAAAACGTTACTCTTGCCCAATTTTCTGTTTTGTTTAAAATATTTGCAATCTCTTTAAAACTTAGCTCTCCTGTTATTCTTAAATAAATAACTTCTCTTGTTTGTTCGTCTAGCTTTTGCATTTTTTTATATAGCTGTATTTTGTCTTCATTTGAAATTACAGTGTTTTCGGTTTCTTCGCTTGACTCAAGTGATAATATGTATTCTTCATCTATATTTGATATCTTTTTTCTTTTTCGTAATTCGTCATACCAAACATTTTTAGCAATTTGACATAACCATACAGATATTTTGCATTCACCTTTAAAAGTATGTATTTTTTTTACTGCTCTATAGAATGTTTCTTGAGTTAGTTCTTCGGAGATGTCGCTGTTATGAGTTAAGCAGAATAGGTATTTGTTTACTGTTTCAAAATATTCTTCATATATTTTTTTAATATCCTGCATAACATTTTTTACCTCCTTATTGCTTATATGACGTATTACTTTTAATTTTGTTACAATTTTTTATAAATTATATCAAAGAAGTTTTAATTTAATCTATTTTTTATATGATATTTATTATACTGTTATCTTTACTTTATGTTAATTTTATGATAATATAAATATGTTATTCTTTTAAAATACTTCTGTTCAAATAATTTTGTGGAGGTAGAAAAATGAAAAAATTTGTAATGTGTTGTCTCGCAATTGTCCTTTCCGTACTTATTATTGTTCCTACTGCTTTTGCTGCTTCGTATGAGTACATCATTGACAATTCCAATTTGTTTGATGACTCTAGCGATATGATTAGCATGGCAAAGGAAATTCGGAACAAACTAGATTTCAACATTCATATTTATTCGGTTAGTTCGTTAGAGAATATCCAGAGTATTGTAGATGAGTATTTGCAAGATTCTTCTGCTTTTATCATCTTTATCTCTGAAGACTACCAAATGACATGGTATTCTGGAAGCATTGTTCAGAAAACTATACGAGATGTTGATTTAGAGATTTTGTTCTCGAGTGCACCTACAAATAAAAATCAGTACACCAAAAGCGTAAACTTCATTCTTTCTAAGGTTTTATCTATCTATGTTTATGGAGAGGAAACAATCGACGATTTCACTATTCCTAGTGATTATGCAGACGAGAATAATACGGACTGGTTTTGGTTAAACTTCAACTATGCTGTAAACTTTATTAAAACTCATCCTGTTCGCATTTTGCTAATCATTGTTCTTTTAGTAGTTTTGGTATTTTATTACCGAAAAAGAAGTAGTGAAAAAGAATAACACAGAAAAAAGCAAAGGTGGTTCAAGTTTGAACCACCTTTGTTTTGCTCTTTACCTTTTTTAACCAAAAAGATAAAGTTGTAGGATTTAAATTTTGATATTGTTTTGATACTTCTTTGTTACTCTAACTATCATTTGGACGTCTGCTCCTCTAATATTCTTAGCAGAACATCCTGCTCTTCCTCCGCCCGCACAAGCACATGCGCAAGCGCAAGAAGAAGCACATGCACAAGAAGAATGTGCACAAGAGGAAATAAAAACTCCTCCCCCGTGATAGCTACCTCCACCACCATAGCCGTCATCGCATAAGGCCAATACTAAAACAACTACTATTAATACTGTTACAACAGCTACTATAAGTAGCACAATAGCACCGTCTGCTCCACTTTCTGCATTTGCAGCTTGTTTATCTGGATTTAGCTCTGTAAACCGGTTTTGCTGATAAACAACCGACATAGAGATTTTTTCGTCTTCTCCAATGGCTAAACTAGTTTGCCATATATGGCGGTTGTTTTTATCAACATGCTGACAATTGCTACTTACAATGTAACTGCCATTCCACCTCACTTCTAAGTTTTTGATTTCTATTTCAGGAAACCAACCAGGTGTGAATCCGAATTCAACGGTTCCATCATCATTTAAGGTATACAAATACCCTTGATCAATAGAAAAGTCAAATGAGAATTCTTCATCTTTATAGTATTTCCTATAAAAATCAATTCTTACAAAATGACCTGAGCCGTTGTCGCTAGATGATGTGTACTTAATGCTTTTAATATTATCCGAAAGTGCTTGTACATTTTCTATGTGACTATTTGGGACACCTACGAACAAATACTCCAAAGGTCCCTCTGATTCACTATCCAAAACTTTCCAGTCAAAATGGTAAACAATTCTGGCATCACCATTTTCAAGCATATCAATGCTTATAACATAGTTTTGAATTTCATCAAGAGGTTCTTTTTTAGCTGATGCTGTTCCACATAACATAGATAGCGACAGCACCAACGCTAATAAAAAACTTAGTACTTTTTTCATTTTAGCAACCCTTCCTAAGTGGGCATAAGCCCTCCATTTTAGCGCTTCTTTCACGAATGATTTTGCACCCTTCAGAATTCCAGATGTCTTTCCAGTTATCATGAAGAATGTCCCCTAATTCCTTGCCATCAAGCCAGCTTTGGCACGGAACCACCTTTCCATTTGGAGTAATTGCCATATTGCTAAGGCATGCTCCGCATGTTGGAACTCTGAGATTCATCTTTTCAAGGATAGAGCCTTCTACCCAGCCCGGAGAAGTAAAGGAAATTTCCATATCATTCTCCGCGCAATAGCTTGTTGCTTTTTCTAAGATACTAACTAGCTCTTCTTGGTTAAGCTGTGTACTCTCAGCATCTTTATTAAGTGCATTGCCAGTTGTGATGATGCTAGAGCAGGAAACATATGATACTCCTAACTCTTTGATTAGCTTTAAGGTTTGCACGTAATCGCTGTTGAGTTTGCAAAGCGGGGTGTTGATGCTAACGCTTAGCCCCACTTTTACTGCATTTCTAATTCCCGAAATAGTAGCCTTCCATGTTTTGGCACCAACAAGTCTGTTATGAATTTTTTCATCTGCGGAGTAAAGCGTAATTTGAATGCTGTCGAGTTCTGCCTCCACCAACTTCTTACAGAAATCATAGCTGAGTCTAACACCATTAGTGTTAAGTCTGCTAATGAAATATCTTGCATATTTGATAAGTTCAGGCAGATCTTGACGCATTGTGGGCTCGCCACCAGTAAATGTTACTTGAGTTACATAGGCATCATAGAGCTTGTCTAAAACCTTTTTCCACTCTTCAGTGGAAAGTTCCTTTTCGCCAGAAAACTTCTGTCCTGCTGCGTAGCAATGTAGGCACTTATTATTGCAGTGCCAATTTCCTGCTTGGTCAGTCATTGCGCTTACCATTAAATCCATTCGATGAGGTCCTTGCATATTGCTGGCATAATCACCAATAGAAATAATGTCATACTTGGACTCTAGAGGCTTTCCATAGGCAATTCTGCAAAAGTCCTCAATGAGGTTTCTTAAGTCACTTGCCATAACTGCATATGGGGTTTTGTAATAGACCTTGTGTGTTCTTTGGATTGTTGCTTTTACAATCTGCTCCATGTCTTTGTCTTGCAGGGTTTTACCATCATACTTGTTTAACTCCTCCATGAAGTTTGCAAGCAAAATGGTATGAGATTTGCGCACAGGAATAATGTCGCTTCCGTTGATAAAGATAAGAGCCGGTGCGATTTCTCTAAAAAGAGAAACTCGCGGAGGAACCATGTGTATTCTTACAGCACCTGGTCCTCTTGGATTAAAGGTTGCCTGTAATACTGGCATATCCTTCATCCGAAGTACTTCAAGCAATTTCACAATTTTTTACCTCCTACAATTTAGTTTTCAAAGTGCTTGCTAAAATATTATATCATATTATGTTAATGTTTTCAATAATTACTGTTTACTTATCCTTTAAAATCCAGTCTATTATTATATTTTTTATTTGCATATATTCTTCTTTTTCATATTGCATATTTGCAATACAGTACTTTTTATTTGCTATATGTGAGCAGAAAATACATTCATGTAAATTATTGCAGTCTTGAATGAATATAGAATTACTAATTTTAGCAGAACATATTACATTATAGCTATTTTGGCAGTTTCCTGAGTCGTCAACTCTAAGACAAAAATTGCTTCCTGCTGTTCTTTGACATGCTATAATATTTTCACATTCGCCACAACCATCCGAAAATACTATGTTTTTGCATTTTCTACAGTCTGTTGACCTATATGCGTTTTCTGTATTATATAATGGATCACATTCTGCTACATTTGTACATTCAAAAGTTCTTTCAGTTGTTGTATAATTTGTTAATTTCCAAATTTTCAAAAGCTCTCCTAAAGTTTTTATTTCTCTTTTAGGTATAATCCATCCTTTTTGCTCATCATATTTTTCCATATTTTTTTGTGTTATGTATTTTTGTGAATTAAAACTTACAGTCCATGTTTGTTCCCCTGTTAGGCTATCTAGTACCATTTGTGGTAACTTTACATCAAATGCAAACTTTGAAAGTATTTCATCTAATGTAAATGGATTTTGTTTATTAAATATTTGTAAAAATGTATTATTTACTATTTCTAATGCAGTTTTACTATCCATGACTTTGTACCTCCCTCTTTCTTCCTTCTGATTGTGACTTCATTAAGTCAAATAGGCTCATAGTATTATCAATGCTAAATTTATAAGTCTTATTATTTACTATATTTTCTGTCATATTGTATGTTTCTTCTTGAGGTTTTAATAATATTTTGTCTACATCTAAAATTTGATTTACTACTTGTTTATGTATTGGCTCAAAGTCCACTGTTCTTGCTTTAAATGGAGATAATATAGCTCCGTTATTGCTTACTCTTACTATACATTCTCTATTGCTTAATTTACACAATATTTCTCTTTTTACATGATATGAATTTTTAACTGCAATTTCCATTAAAATGTTTCCTTCTAATATGCCAGCATCTTCTTTTGAAACTCTAAAAATATAGTAATTCAAAACATTGGCAAAAATTGCCTTTTGTAGAGTTTCACTTATTTGGTTAAAATATTGTTGTGATAATATTAAAGATAAATTATATTTTCTTGCCTCTGATAGAAATCGATGCAAAATTTCATTTTCAACTACTGCTACCTCATCAATAATAAATATAATATGTTCATCAAATGTGTATGCTTGTACTAGCTCTAATAATTGCTGCATTACTAAACCTGAAATTGTTCTTGTTACTTTTTCTCCTAAAATAGTTTGATCAAGTGAAAATATAGTTAAAAAATTATCATTAATGGTTTCTTTTAAATCGCTTTGTTTTTGCTCATTTTTAAAAGCTGGAAGTAGTTGCATCTCATCAATAAATGAAATTATAGGTGCTATAGCTTCTTGATATGAACGGTTTTTTAATTCTCCAAAATCAGAAGCAAAGAAATCTATTGTACTTTCTGGAAGCACATTTTCTAGCTCTTTTAACAATTCATTCCTATAATTAATATCTAAAATTACTTTTCTTAAATTTTGAAATGTTAATTCATTTTTTGTAAGTAATAAACAAATTGTTTGCCTTAATACTCTCTCTAATTTTGAATTATATTGGTCTTTTATAAGCCCTTTTAATAAAGATAAAATTAGCTCTATACTTGCTGTAACATCTTTTCCAATAGAGTTAAATAGGTTTATACTATTTTTTACATTCTCAAAATTTATTACTTTTGTAGCAGGTATTCCATCTATATCTTTTGCAATTGAAGCATGTGGATCTATCATTACTATTTTGTATTTTTCTCTATATTCTTTTTTCTTACTTAAGTTTGCTATTATTGAGCAAATAAGCTTTGATTTCCCAGTTCCACTTGCACCTACTATAACAGAGTGTTTATCAAAATCGTATTCATTTAATTTTAAATAATAATCTCCTGTTAAATATGGAAATGCATCTACTTTTAGTATTGAATCTTCTTTATTTGTTCTAAATAGGTGAAGGCTTTTTTCAATATTTAAGTATTTACATGCATCTTTTTTATACACAAAACGACTATGTTCTGAAAAATTTATTGTACATAACTGGTAAGATATGCTAAATAATGCTCTTTTTCTTAAAAGCTTTCCATATTTATTTAATGAGTAAAGATATGTATGATATAAATAATAATCTCTTTTTATTGCAAATACTGAAATTTTAGTTAATACTAAGTTTTTTTCTTTTTTTACTTCAAAGCTATCAAAAATATCTAATATGTTTTTCTCTTTTCTTTTTACTATATATGGAAAAGACTTTTTTGCTTTTAACTTTTCTTCTCCTTCTCCTACTTTTTTTATTAAAAAATCACCCAGATTTCCTATAACCGTAGGTAATTCTTTTCTTGTTCTTACATAATACCTAACTTCATTGTTTTCTATTTGTATCCAAAAATTCCATATTCTTAATTTTCCATTCAAATTTGAAATATGGTTAAATAATTGATTCCATGCGTTTTCTTCTATTTCATTTGAAGTTAAAAATATTTCTGATATAACTTGCTTTGACATTTTTTATATCTCCTTTTAAAACTATTATTTTCATGTGTATATAGAGTTTTCTTTGTTTATATATTTATTATACTAAGTTTTAAAAAGAAAAAACTGACTTTTTTCTTACGGAAAAAATCAGTTTTAGTATTTTAATCTTCAATTGGTATTAAAAAATCTGTAACATCATTATGATAATGTTCTAATTCTGGTATTGGTCTAAGGTTATATTTACAGCTTGGAATAAATTGTTCATATACTCTATTGGTTACTGCCTGTATATCTTTTGCGGTTTGATTAGAAATATGAAATAAAAGCCATTTGCTTTTTGGAATTATATATTTCTTGAGTCCTGGCATTGGTACATCATACAAAACCCAATATTCTAGTTTATCACTTTCAAATCGGTCTTCATACACTGTCATTCCATATGGTGTATGTCTTCCATATCTATCGTAAAATTTTTCACTTATTTTTTTAAAGAATTCAGGTGCAACTTTAGATATTTTCTGTTCTGTTGTTTTTGTTCCTTTACCATAAAGCACTAATTCTTCTTGCTCTATTATACTATATGGAATATCTTGATTTTCTAGCTTGTTTTGTTCATCAAAAACAATTTTTGTATATATTTTTAGCTTTTCTGGATTTTTTCTAACTTCACTTGGTTTAATTTCGTGGAATTTTTCAAAAGCTCTTGAAAAAGATGTTGCATTTTCGTATTGATATTTAAGTGCTATATCTATTATTTTTTCATCTGTCTGATACAGGTCTGTTCCTGCATTTGATAGTCTTCTTTTTCTAATATAATCTGAAATGCTAATATTGGTTAGAAGATTAAATATTGTTTGCATGGTGTATTCGTTAACACCTAATATTGCTGCTAATTCTTTATATTCTATTTTATCTTCTAAATGATTTTCTATGTATGACACCATTTCATTTAACGATTTATATATGTTCATTATTATCCCTTTCTAAGAGCTGTTGTCTTTATTTTATTTTAGCATATCACTATTTTTTACGCAATAATTTTATGTTTTTTAATATTAATTGTATATTTCATTTTATTTTCACTTGACTTTTGAAGTAAATTAAGATATTCTATTGCTTGAAATAAGAAGATTTGTTATATTTTAAAATTTTAATTTTGAAAGGAGAAATTTTAAGTTATGGAATTAAAAGGTTCAAAAACAGAAGCTAATTTAAGAGCTGCATTTTCTGGCGAATCAGAGGCTAGAAACAAATACACATATTTTGCAAGCGTTGCAAAAAAAGAAGGTTATGAGCAAATTGCTGCTATATTTTTAGAAACAGCTGAAAATGAAAAAGAACATGCTAAATTACATTTTAAATATTTAAAAGGAATTGGTGATACTAAATCAAACTTAGCAGATGCTGCAGCTGGCGAAAACTATGAATGGACTACTATGTATGCTGATTTTGCAAAAACTGCTGAAGAAGAAGGATTTTTAGATATTGCAGCTACTTTTAGAGGTATTGGAGAAGTAGAAAAACACCATGAAGAAAGATACAGAAAATTACTAGATAATTTAGGAAATGGTGAAGTTTTCAAAAAAGGAAGTATTACTGTTTGGAAATGCAGAAACTGTGGACATATTCATGTTGGTGTAGAAGCACCTGCTGTTTGCCCAGTTTGCAACCACCCACAAGCTTATTTTGAAGTAAATTGTGAAAATTATTAAAAAACAAAAGTCGTTTGCTTTTAATTTTAAGGCAAGCGACTTTTTAAATTTTATTAAACAATTTTTCCAATTAAATCATAATCTTTTACGTCTGTTATTTCACACAAAACAAATTCTCCTTCTTCAAGCTTTTTTGTATTTTGAATGTAAAGTACTCCATCTATTTCAGGAGTATCCATATAGCTCCTTCCTATGTAAAACTTTTTGTTAGGGCTTAAATACTCTATCATAACTTCAAAGGTTTTTCCTATATGTTTTTGTAAATTATTATATGATATTTGATTTTGTAGTTTCATAATTTTGTTATATCTACTTTTTTTAGTAGAAGGATGAATTTGATTTTTCATGTAAGCACCTGCTGTTCCTTCTTCTTTAGAATATGAAAATGCCCCTAATTTATCAAATTTAGCATCTTCTAAAAAATTATATAATTCCTCAAAATCTTCATTTGTTTCTCCAGGAAAGCCTACCATTACAGTTGTTCTTAAAATTACGTCTGGAATTTCTTTTCTTAGTTTTTTAATTAAGTCTTTTATGCTTTTACTACTACTTTTTCTGTTCATTCTTTTTAGCACATTATCTGATATATGCTGTATTGGAATATCAAAATAATTACAAATTTTAGGGTTTTGCTTTACAACTTTAATAAGTTCATCTGTTATAGTTTCTGGGTATGCATATAAAAATCTAACCCACTTTATTTTTTCTATTTTGCATATTTCTTCAAGTAGCTTTGCAAGCATTGGTTTTTTATATAGGTCTATTCCATATTTTGTTGTATCTTGTGCTGTTAAAATAATTTCTTTGTATCCTTTATTTGCAAGGTCTTTTGCCTCATTTAAAATGCTTTCCATTTTTCTACTTTTAAATGGACCTCTAATTTTGGGTATAGCACAATATGAACAGCAGTTACTGCATCCATCTGCTATTTTTAAATATGCATAATTTTTTCCTGTTGAAATAACTCTATCTGTAAAATCATCAAATTTTATATTTTTAAGTTTTTCTTCTTTTTTAGTAATTAAACTATCTATTTGCTCCCATAATGTATCATAGTTACTGTATTTAATATATAAATCTACTTCTGGAAGTTCTTTTTCTAGTTCTTCTTTATATCTTTCTACTAAACAGCCCATTGCAATTAAATATTTGCAATTTTTCTTTTTGTACTGAGCCATTTCTAAAATTGTGTTAATTGCTTCTTCTTTGGCACTTTGTATAAATCCACAAGTATTTATTACAATAATTTGGGCTTCTTCTGGATTATTTACTATTTCATAATTATGCTCTTTAAATATTGCAATTGTTTTTTCTGTATCTACTAGGTTTTTGTTACATCCTAGTGAAATAAAGCCTACCTTCATATATTGCTTCCTTTCTTGCCTCAATAATTAATTCTTAATTACTTTTTCTAATAATTTTAATCCGTTTAGTAATTCATTATATATTTTTTTGCTTACTATTTTGTTTCCTCCAGCATATTCTTTTGCAACGCCTTTCATATCAATTAACTGATATCTATTTTCTGCACTACTGCCATTATCCATTACATATATTGGTGTATAATCTACTTTGTTTAGTGTTACCTTTTCGTCTTTACTACTTACTCTAAGTTCTATATTAAGCACTAATTCTAGTTTTGATGTTTCGTAATCTATAGAAGATATGTAATTACCTAGTGAATATGCTATAAGTACATTTTCACCTTCACTATTTTTAACTATTTCCATTGGCTGAATAGCTGCTGGGTGGTTTCCTAAAATTATGTCTGCTCCATTTTCAACTAGAAAGCTAGCAATGTTTTTTTGCTCGTCACTTGGGCTTGTTGCATATGGCTCTCCCCAATGCATAATTACTATAATATAGTCTGCATTTTCTTTTGCATATTCTAATTCTTCTTTTGCTGTTTCTTCACTAAAAATGTTTAAAGCCTCTAACTCTTTTTTTGACTTTGAGCTTTGATTTTCAACTCCATAAGTGTATGATAAAAAGGCAAGTCTTGTACCTTTTATTGTTTGAATATTTACAGTTTCTTCTGATAGCCTATCGCCTACTGTAGAAAAACCTATTTCTTCTAGGTATTGTTTTGTAGTTTTTAATCCTTCTGTTCCATAATCTAAGCTATGGTTTGTACTAATACTTACTAAATTTACACCTGATTTTTTTACTGCCATAGCAAATTCTTTTGGACTGTTTCTATTTCCATAACCTGAATATGAATTGCTTGTAAAGTTGCTTTCCATGGTTCCTAAAACTAAATCACTTGATTTCATTAAACTTGTAATGTTATTAAACATATAATCAAAAGTATAACTATTTGAATTCTTTTGGTATGCATCTTGTAGCATTTCTTCTCCACATAAAATATCTCCTACAGCTGATATATTTAAAATACTATCTGGTCTATTTGAATTACTATTTTCTATATTTTGCTCAGTTGATATAAATATTTGCTCTACTGACTTTTCTAGTTCTTCTTTTTGCTTTGCAAGTAGCTTTTTATCTTGCATATTTCTAAACAAAATTATAGAAATGCTTGATAAAATAACAAGTATTAAAATTGTTACTAAAGTTAAAAAAGTTTTTAAACTCATTATGTCTGAAAACTTTTTAAAAGTTCTTTTATTTCTTCTATTTCTTGACATTTGTACCACCTAACAATAATTATATTATTTTTTGAATAAAGAACATATACCGTTCCATATTCCTACAAATATATTACCTATAATATCAACAATTGTTCTTATAACATTATTTGAGTTATAAAAATCTACCAGCATTTTGTGTGTTAACGGGAAAAACCAAATAATTAAACAAATTGCACAAATTATTAATATTGTAATTAAAAAGTCCCTAAACTTTTTCCATGTCCATTTGTATTTTATTTTATAGCCTAAACTTCTTAAATAACCCTCATAAGCCTGCTCATATTTTTGCTCATATTGTTTTTGAATGTCTTTTTGTATTTTCTTTTCTGTTTGATATTGTTTTTTTATTTCTTGTTGCCTTTTATTTAAATTTTCTGCCATTTCATTATACTTAATATTAGAATACCCAGTATTTTCTTGTTTTGAATTATTAGAATATTCATTTTGCGCTAATTTTTCTTGCTCTTCTAATCTTTCTGCTCTTAATTTATTGTCATATTCTTTTCTTTTTTGTTCATCAATTAAAATAGAATAAGCCTCATTTAGTTGTTTCATCATTTTTTCTGCTTTTTGCTTTTCCGCTTCTGGCTGTAAATCAGGATGATATTTTTTTGCTAATACTTTATATGCTTTTTCTATTATTTCTTTTGATGCATTTTCACTAACTTCTAATATTTCATATAATGTTTTCATTTTTTCATTCCCTTCAAATGCATGTTGATTCTTTTTGATTAGTATAACATTTTTTGCTTTTAATTAATAGTATTTTTACAAATATTTTTTATGGGATAGTATTTTTTAAATGTTTATGCTATAATATAAACTGCATTTTAAAATAAATATGTTATAGGAGTTGAATATCTTGAAACTAACGCAAGATGGCGAAGTATTAGCAGAAAATAAAGTTTTAATTTTATATATTCTAAATAAACTAAATAACCCTATTACAAATGATAGTTTATTTAGGCTTGTTTTATCTGTAATGGATATGAATTATTTTTATTTTCAACAATTTTTATTAGATTTGCTAGAAAATAATTATATTTCTTGTTTTGAGCAAAATGGCAAAAATGTTTATCAAATTACAGATAACGGAAAATACACTTTAGATTTAACTAATAATATTTTACCAGGTATTATAAAATTAAAAGTTGATACTTCTTTTGAAAGTAACTTAAAAGAATCTTCTGATGAAGAATCCATTACTGCTGAATATACTCCTATAAATGAAAATGATTATACAGTAACTTGCAAAATAACTGAAAAACACCGCACTATTTTTGAAATTAGTGTTTTTGCAGGTTCACGTGATGAGGCAAAAAAAATTGTAGATAATTGGAAGGAAAATGCTTATAGTATTTATCCTGAAATTTTAAATTTGTTAAACAAAAAAATTGAGCCATAACGAAATTTTGCTTTACAAAATTTCGCGGCTCTTTTTTTGCTCGCTTTGCCATAGTAAATATAGGTATATTAAACTTATTTTTAGTATTGTCTTCCCCAAACTACCATTTTATCTGCTTTTTTACCACAACATACACATGTATCTGAAATATGTTCTTGTTTAAATGGAATGCATCTTGATTTTGCTCCTGTTAGTTCTTTTATTTTGTCTTCGCAAGCTTCATCTCCACACCACATTGCTTTAATAAAACCTTGATGCTCATTCATGATTTTTGTAAATTCTTCCATGTTTGTAGCTACTGTGGTTTTTTCTTCTAATCTTTTTTTACATTCTTCAAACATATTTGATTGTATGTCTTCTAACAATGTACCAAGCTCTTGTGATAAGCTTTCTATTTTTACTTCTTTCTTTTCTAAAGTATCTCTTCTTACTAAAATGCAAACTCCATTTTCAATATCTCTTGGTCCCATTTCAATACGAACTGGTACACCTCTCATTTCCCAATCGTTAAATTTGTAACCTGCGCTATAGCTATCTCTTAAGTCTAGTTTTACTCTATAATTTTCTATAAGTGTGTTATATAATTCTTTAGCTTTTTCTGTTACTCCTTCTTTATGTGCAGCAATTGGTATAATTACTGCTTGAATTGGTGCTACTCTTGGTGGAAGTTTTAAACCTCTGTTATCTCCATGTGCCATAATAACTCCACCTATTAATCTTGTAGAAGCTCCCCATGAAGTTTGGTATGCATATTCTTCCTTTCCTTCTTTATTTTGAAATTTTATTTCAAATGGTTTTGTAAAGTTTTGTCCAAAATAATGTGAAGTTGCAGATTGAAGCGCTCTTCCATCATGCATCATTGTTTCTATTGTATATGTACTTTCAGCTCCTGCAAATTTTTCACTTGGTGTTTTTTCTCCTTTTACAACTGGAATTGCAAGTAGGTCTTCTATAACTCTTTCATATATTTCAAGCATTTGTATTGTTCTTGCTACAGCTTCTTCTTTTGTAGCATGTATTGTATGACCTTCTTGCCATAAAAATTCTCTTGAACGCAAAAATGGTCTTGTTTCTTTTTCCCAACGAAGTACATTGCACCATTGGTTATATACCATTGGTAAATCTCTCCATGAGCTTAACCATTTTGAGTATAGGTTTGAAAACATTGTTTCAGATGTTGGTCTTATACATAACTTTTCTTCTAAGGTTTCTCCTCCACCTTCTGTTACCCATGCTACTTCTGGTGCAAATCCTTCAACATGATCTTTTTCTTTTTGTAATAGTCCTTCTGGAATTAAAACAGGAAAATATACATTTTCTACTCCTGCTTTTTTAAATAAATTATCCATATATTTTTGAATATTCTCCCATATTGCATATCCATATGGTTTTATTGCTATGCAACCTTTTGTGTCTGTATAATCTGCTAAGTCTGCCTTTTTTACGATATCTGTATACCATTTTGCAATATCTTCTTCTATGTTTGTAATTTCTTTTACAAATTCTTTATCATTACTCATTATTATTATTCTCCTTTTGATTTATGTTTTCTTGTATATTTTCTGTATCTTCCCTTTCGGGCATTGGAGCCTCATTTTTTTCTTCTATTATATCATCAATTACAATTTGTTTGTTTTCATCTAACTTGTATCTTGGAAGCTCTGGAAGTTCTTCTAAATTACTAAATCCAAAAACTCTAAAAAATTCTTCTGTAACTCCATAAGTTCCTGGTTTTCCTGGTGCATCTAGCTTTCCTGTTTCTTGTATTAAATTATAGTCTAATAGTTTATATATTGTTCCATCTGAGTTTACTCCACGAATTGATTCTATTTCGGCCCTTGTAATACGTGGATTATATGCAATAATGGCTAGGGTTTCTAGAGCTGCTTGTGATAAATTTGGTTTATTTCTTTTATCTAATATAGCATATAAGTATTCATAATAGTCTTGTTTTGTGCATAACTGATAGGCCTCACCTATATTTATTATTTGAAGCCCTCTATTTTCTTCTTTGTAGTCTTGTTTCATACTTTCAATTATTGTAATTATTTCTTCTGAACTAAGTTCTAAGGATGACATTAGTTCACCTATTTTTACTTCACGTCCTGCTGCAAAAAGTATTGCCTCTATAACTCCTTTTGCTTTGCTTATTTCCATTTTTTATATCATTCCTTCCTTAGCTATTTAATTTGCTTGGGAAATAATTTATATCTATTTTTCTTTAATAATTATGCCACGTATTTGGCTCTGTGTCAAGAAATATTGACATTGTTTTTTGCTTATGATAATATTTAAGTAAATAAACTTTAAAAAGAATAGGAGCTGATTTCCAAATGGAAGAAAATGAGAATGTTTCTAATCAAGAAGAACAAGATAAAAAAGAAAATAAAAAAATTGAAGTTGTTTCTGGTGATGGTGATTTAAACATCTCTCCTGTATCTAGATATATAGAAGTTGAAAAGCCTAAACCAAAAGAAGAGAGAGAAATTATTATTCCAGAAGTAAAAGACACTGTTTCTAAAGATAATGATTCATCTAATTAGATTTAATTTTTACCATTAAAAAAAGGGACTTTACAGCCCCTTTTTTAAATTTATATAGCTTCTTGATTTTCTTCGCTTATTGCTTCTTCTTTATTTTCTTCGTTATTTCCATCTTGATTTGCAACTTCTAAGCTAGAAACAGATACTTCATAAGCAACTTTCTTTTCAACTGTTCCGTCTTCATATTTCTTTTCGTATTCTCTTGATTGAACTCTACCTATAATTCTTACCTCTGTTCCAACTGGTACATTTTCACAAAATCTAGCATTTCTTCCCCATGCAATACATGGAATATAGTCTGATTTATTATATGCTCTATTTACTGCTAAAAGAATATCTGAAATTTCTCTACCAAATGGTGTTTTACGATAAATAGGTTTTTTGCAAATGAATCCATCTAAAATAACTTCATTTGAAACTTGATCTTTTCTAACTTCAACTTCTTCATCTTGATTTTCTATAAATTCGATATCTTTAGCAAATACAGTTAAAATTAATTTGTTTTTTGCATTATCATAACTATTGTATGATCTAAATTGACCATCTATTTTTAAGTTATTATCTATTGCAATATCTTTAATTGTTAATAGTCTTTCTGAAATTGTTACTGGAATAATATCTGCATTTCCACTTAAACGTGGTACACTTAAATCAAATATGTAAAATTTTTCTCCATAAATTTCATGACTAAATCTTTTTTCACTTGTAACCTTTCCAACCAATGTTAAATGGTTATTATCATCATAATTTGTATTCAATTTTGTTTCCTCCCTACTTTTGTTTCTTATTTTAGTTTATTCATAGTATATATTTTTTAGACTAATTCTAGTCACAATATATATTATACTACGTTTTTTTGGATTTGTCTACATAAAATGTTAAATTTTTCATTTATTTTTTTACTGCTTAGGAAAAATAGCTTATTTACGCATATACTAGGTTTATACCTAGTAGCTCCATAACCCCATATTTGCTTACATTATTATAAGCTTTTATTGTTATTTCTTGTGGTTCTGTTATTTTTCCATTTACACTTTTAATACTTCTCTGCAAACATACCATAACTTCTTCCCCTTCCATGCTAGATGCGGTAATACTTGCTTTTGAATTAAATCCATAGGTAATAAGCTGTAAGTTTAAATTATTTATTAGTTCTAAGTTTTCTGTAATATCTACATTAAAAATTAAATATTCTGCTTTACTTAGAATTTCATGCACCTCTTTGCTATTTTCTTTTACTTTTTTACCTATAAGAATGGTTTGAAATTTAATATTTTTTAAATTAGTTATGCTATCTTCATTTAAAAAGAATATTTCATTTTCTCCTAACTTATGAAGCTCTTGCTTTATATAACCTTCATTATTCTTTTCTGTTAGAATTCCAACCAAATGCATTTTTTTGAAACTCCTTTTTATTATGGAGTTATTATACCAACTTTAAAGTTTGTTTATTCAAAAATTTATATTATTTTATTGGTTTTTGGGTTCCGTTACTATCTACTGTATAATTATCTTTATAAATTAAGTCTGATACTGTTACTATTTTATAACCTGCTTTTTTAATGTTATTTAATAACATTTCAAGGCTATCTGCTGTATGTTCTGTTCCATTATGCATTAAAATTATAGAACCATTTTTTAATTTTCCGATTTAGTCTTTCCCACATTTTGTCTCCTGTTAAGCCTGTATAATCTAAGGTGTCTAGGCTCCATTGTATAGGTATTTGTCCCGCATTTTTTGCTGATTTTATAACAGTATTGTTATATTCTCCATAAGGAGCTCTATAAAGAGTAGTTCTTTTGCCTGTTATTTTTTCTATTTTAGATGAACAATTCTCAATTTGCTTTATATTTTCTTCGCTACTTAAATTATTTACATGTGGATGAGTGTTAGAATGATTTGCTATTTCGTGGCCTGCATCTGACATTTTCTTTAATGCTTCTGGGTATTTTTCTGCCCAATCTCCCACCACAAAAAAGGTTATTTTAGTTTCATTTTCCTGTAAAGTTTTTAAAATGCTATCTATATCATCTGCATTCCATGCGCAGTTCATTGTAAGTGCAATTTTATTTTCTTCTGTTTCTACACTATATATTGGAAGCTCTCTTGCTTGTGAAGAGGTCGCAATTATATTAGAACCATTTTGAGTTACTGCAAATGCTATTACAAATAGCACTACCACGGTGCTAAAAGCCACTAAATATGAATATATTTTTTCTTTATTAAAAACAATGAACATAAGTAAAAAAGCCTCCGTAAAATTTATTATTAGAATATATGCTTTTTTATTTTATTTATGACAAAAAAACTCCATCTACTATGGAGTTTTCTATTTCTATAACTATACATTAAGTTTTGTTTTTTCTTCTACAAGTTTGGCTTTTACTTTTTTTCCAAGTAATGCAGTAGCCACTTCATTAAATTTATGCTCTGTTTCTGTTAAATAAATATCTAAATTTACATTTTTTGTTTTAGAAAGCATATCCTTTTCTTCTAAAATGTTTTTTACATTTTCTGCTACATAAGTTCCTGTATTAATGATTTCAGTTTTACTCCCAATTTGTTTTCTTAATACATTTGTTAACAATGGATAATGTGTACAGCCTAAAATTAAAGTATCTACTTTTTTTAATGGTTTTAAATATTCTTTAACTACAAGTTTTGCTATTTGATTATTGTACCACCCTTCTTCTACCATTGATGCAAGTAGTGGGCATGCAATACTTTGTGTTCTTGCATTTGGAATGTCTTTTAAAATACTTCTTTTCCATCCTCCACTTCTAATCGTTCCTGCTGTTGCAATTATTCCAATATTGGTTTTACCAGTTTTTATAATATGCTCAATTGTTGGCTTTACTACTCCTATTATAGGGATATCATATAGTTTTTCAACAGTTTCTAAACTTTGAGTTGTTGCAGTTCCACAAGCAATTACAATAAGTTTAACATTCTTTTTTATTAAAAACTCTATTCCTTCCTTGGTTAAATCTATAATGGTCTCCTTTGATTTACTTCCATAAGGAAAGCATTTCGTATCTCCTAAATAAACAAAATTTTCTTGTGGTAGTTTTTTCATTATTTCTTTTAATACTGTCATTCCACCCACTCCAGAATCAAATACTCCTATTGGTCTATTATCCATTTTTATTCACATTCCTTCCTTAGACACAAATTTGGTTGGAAAAGAATTAAATTTTGGCTAGGAAAACGAATTTAAAATTTATGAGGCGTACTTTTTGTACGTTGATTAAATTTTAAATGAAGTTTGACGACGCCAAAATTGTAATTATTTTTCAACCTTTTACCTCACTTTTTGTTTTTTATAATTATACTATTTTTGTTCCTATTTTACTATAGTTTTTACACATTTTTTAATCATATATATTTTGCACATTTTGTCGATTTTTCACATAAGATATATAAGATAATGAAGAAAGGAAGGAAAATAATATGGATTATGAAAAAAATGTATGCCCAGTTTTAAATGTAGATGGTGTTTTAGCTACTGGAAAACAATTTGATTTAGATATTACTTTACCAGAAGATAACAGAACAGTTATTTATGGAATTATTAAAGATTGTTATCAAGATCCTGTTTGTGATGCTGTAGTAAAACTAATTGAAGTTGTTAATGATTGTGGCAAAGAAGAAAGAAGACCAGTTTCTCACACTTTTACAGATAAAAATGGAGAATTTGTTTTTGGACCTCTTTGTGCTAACCGTTTATATGAAATTGAAGTATGGGCTGACCAAGTTAAACATTGTAAAGTATGTACTTCTTGCAAACATGAAGGCAAATGCTTAAAAGGCGTTGAGCTTGAGTGTCCTAAATGCGAAGAACATCCTTGCAATAAACCTTGTGAAAAACCTTGCTGTAAATAATTAGTTTATATTATTATTTTTAAAGAGCGTGAGAATTTTTCACGCTCTTTTGATTTTTATTATTTATTACATTATTCCCATTTTCTTAGCTATTTGCTTACCTTTTTTCATCATTCTTCGTTTGCTTTGACCCATAGTTTCTGCATACACCATTGCAACACCTGCAGTTACAATTCCACCTATTAACATACCTTTTATAAATTTCATTTTTTTGCCTCCTTTAAAATAATTTAATTATGATTAGTATGTCTATTTTTATTTTTTATATACATTTTATACCAAGAATAAATCTCATATATTGCTAAAACAACTAAAAATCCGCCAAATAGCCTTCTTAGTATATTTACATTTAATTTAGTGCTTATACTAGCAGTAATTATTGCACCAATTACACCTGCAAAAACAACTAAAATAGCATCTTTCCACAATAAATTTTTGTTTTTTATACTTACAATAATAGAAGCAATAGCAGTTGGAATGTAGAACACTAAATTTGTAGCTTGAGCTACGTGCTGATCTAATTTTAATAAAATGGAAAGGAGAAGAATCAGTATTGTTCCTCCTCCCATTCCCATTCCGACTGACAATTCCAGAAATAAAACCTATTAGTAATTCAATCATCTTTTACTTTCCCATTTTATGAATTATGCATTATTTTAAAATAACATATTGAACCCTGCGTAAATTAGAAAACCAGCAAAGATAAGTTTTAAATACTTATCTGGCACTTTATTTAATGCTTTAGATCCACATAATCCGCCTATAATTCCACCTATTGCGCATAATATTCCTATTTTCCAATTAATAAATTTGCTTTTCCCATAAAATATGGAAGTTACACAAACCATTGGCAAAATACAAAATATTGATGTAGCCCTTGCTTTTTTTGGTTCCATTTTTAATGTGTATATAAATGTTGGCACTAAAATAAGTCCTCCTCCTGCTGTAAAAAGGCCACAAATCATTCCAGCAAATAAACCAACTAATAATTTTTTTAGCATAATTCCTCACTAATTTTTTTATTAGTATGCTTTATTGTTTTATTCATTATTCATTTTTTGCTTATGTTTTTGAATTTCACTTTGTGCTATTTGAGTTAAAATTTGATCACATTTTAACATTTGTGCTATTATATTATTTCTTTGTTCTTCTTTTTCAATGCAATCAGTTGAATCTAGAAATTTTTGCAATTGATTTAGATATTTTTTGTTTTTTTCTTTCCAATCTAAACTATTTTTGCTTTTATCTCTTTTATCTTTTGTGTGTTTTGGTTTAAAAATCATAATACACACCCCTTTTGCTTTATTACTTCTATGCGCATTTTTATTACTTTTATGGTTATGTTTATCTCTTAATATGTAATTTTAATACATCTCGTGATAAAATACAAGCATAAGACAAAATATGACAAAATTCTGCAAAATTTTCATAATAGGAAGGTTGATTACATGATTAAAATAAAATTATCTGATTTATTAGGCAAACATAAGATGACCCAGAAAGCTCTAGCAACTCTAACCCACATTAGACCTGCTACTATTTCTAAAATGTATTATGAAGAAACCAAAAGAGTTGACATTAGTCAACTAAATAATATTTGCCATGCATTTAATTGTGAAATTTCTGATTTATTAGAATATATTCCAGATGATGAACGCAAATAATTCTATTTTTAAATATTAACTAATAAGTTTAATATGATTATATCAAAAACTACTAGTAAAATACTAGTAGTTTTTTAATTTTTTTTAATTTTAGGAATAATTTCTTGTATTTTATTTACTAGGAAGTTAACATCTTCTTTTGTGTTATCTTTTCCAAAAGTTACTCTTAAGGCTCCTTCTAGTAAGTCTTGAGAAAGACCAATTGCTGTTAATACATGTGATGGGCTTTTGCTTCCCGTACTACATGCAGAGCCTGCAGATGCACAAATTCCGTGCTTCATCTAACGCGAGTAGTAACTCCCCTGCATTTACTCCTTTAAATGAAATATTACTGTTGCCTGCTAATCTATTTACTTTGTCTCCATTTAGTTTTATATCAAGACCTGATTCTTCTAATTTTGATATATAGTAATCTCTCAAATTTAATAATTTTTTATTATACTCATCAAAATTATCATAAATTTCTTCTATTGCACAGCCTAGGCCTACAATCCCTGCTACATTTTCGGTTCCTGCTCTTTTATCTTTTTCTTGATGGCCTCCATCTTGTATTTTTTCAAAGTTTATACCTTCTCTTACATATAAAGCCCCTATTCCCTTTGGCGCATAAAATTTGTGCCCTGACATTGAAAGTAAATCTATATTATATTCATCTACATTTATTTTTATATTTCCAATTGCTTGAACTGCATCTGTATGAAATATTATATTATTTTTGTGTGCAATTTCACCTATTTGTTTAATTGGCTGTATTGTTCCTATTTCATTGTTTGCAAACATAATTGATATAAGAATAGTGTCTTCGCAAATAGAATTTGCAAGCTCTCCTAAATTTATAAAACCATTTTCATTAACATTTAAATATGTTACTCTAAATCCTTGTTTTTCTAAAGTTTTACAAGCATTTAATACTGCATGATGCTCTATTTTGCTTGTTATAATATGGTTTCCTTTTTCTTTATTTGCATAGCAAACCCCTTTTATAGCTAGATTATCACTTTCACTTCCACAAGATGTAAAATATATTTCTTTTGACTTAGCTTTTATTGCATCTGCTACTTTTTTTCTTGCTTCTTCTACTTTTCTTTTTGCCTGCCTTCCTAAACTATACATTGCTGATGCATTTCCATATTGAATATTAAAATATGGAAGCATTTCATTTAATACTTTTTCACTTACTGGTGTTGTTGCTGCATGATCAAAATATCTAATTTTCATAAGATTTTATCAATCCTTTTTGCTTTGTTTTATAATATTATATGTATTTTTTAGGTGAAATTATACAAAACAAATTTAATATTTTGTAATAACAAATTAAAAGTGCTTGAAATATAAATTCAAACACTTTTTTATACCTTATTTTCATCTTTTGACTCATTCCATCTTAACATTCTAATATTTTGGTAAGCCTGCAAAACCTCCGAATATTTACGATATTCATCTTCCCATACAATTGTAGGTATTTTATCATAAGCTGCAAATACTTTTTCAGCCTCACTTAAAAATATTATTTGTTCTTGTGGTGACATTACTCCATACCTTTTTGAAAATTTATATAATTTATCCAACATTTCATTTGCTTGTATAAAGCTTGCAAAGTCTTTTATTTTAATGCCTGCCATTCTAATTTGCAAAACAAGCATTGCTACAAGTGCAAATATTGCAAATACAAGCAAATAGATTATTGCCATAAAATTCATTAAAAATACACCCTTCCTTAACTTTTTTCATTATACCATTTATATTTTTTTTGTGCAACTATAATTTTTGGTATATTTTCTATTTTATTTTATAAATTTATGTTATAATGGGTTATACATTTTTAAAAAAGGAATTTAAAAATATGGATAGATTTAAACAAACAAAAACAGCTGGTTTGCTTGGGATTATTGGTAATTTATTTTTGTTAATTATTAAAGGAACTACTCGGATTTATATTTAAAAGTCAAGCTATGATTGCAGATAGTTTTAATAGTGCTAGCGATATTTTTGCTTCTCTTATGACTTTTGTAGGTAATAAAATTGCAAGCGAGCCACAAGATAATAGTCATAATTTTGGTCATGGAAAAGCAGAATATATATTTTCTATGCTAATTGCTATTTCTATGATTCTTATTTCTTTTAAATTACTTTATGACTCTATTTGCACTTTATTTTACGGAAGTAAATTAACTTTTTCTTGGCTTTTAGTAATTGTTTGTATTGTTACAATTATAACTAAACTTGCACTTTATCTATATACTCGAATGCTTTGCAAAAAATATGAAAATATTTTATTAGAAGCTAATAAACAAGACCACAGGAATGATTGCATAGTAACTACATTTACTCTAATTTCTACTTTACTTACTTTGGCTAATATTTATTGGTTTGATGGGGTAGTTGGTTTTGGAATTTCTGTATGGATTTGCTTAACTGGAGTTAAAATTTTTACTGAAAGTTATAATGTTTTAATGGACATTTCAATAGATAGCTTTACTGAAGATTTGATTTTAGACTTAGCTCATGGCTATAAAGAAATTAAAAAAGTAGATAAAATTTCTTCTACTCCTGTTGGGCATCAATATGTTGTTTTTTTAACAATTTATGTAGATGGTAATATGACTACTTTTGATAGCCACAATTTAGCAGATAGGCTAGAAATGGACGTTTCTGGACTAGAAAAGGTTTATAAGGCTGTGGTGCATGTAAATCCAATTTAGTACAAAAAACGAGGCTTTGCTTGTAAGCAAAAGCCCCGTTTTTTATTATGATACTACTATTTTTTCTTCTTCTGCTGATAGTTTTACTTTTTTAGATGGCTTAATATTTCCATCTAGAATTTCTTCTGCTATTTTATCTTCTAATATATTTTGTATTGCTCTTTTAAGTGGTCTTGCACCATAGTTTGTATCAACACCTTTTTTAGTAATTAGCTCTTTAACACTATCATCTATTTCTACATTTATATTTTGTTTTTGTAGTCTTTCTTCCACTTGTTTTAGCATAATATCTATAATTTGTTTTATATCGTCATCATTTAATTTATGGAATACTATTATTTCATCAATACGGTTTATAAACTCTGGTCTAAACTCCTTTTTTAGTTCTCCCATAACATCCTTTTTAATGCTTTCATATTCTTTTTTTGCTTCTTCTTTTTGATTTATAGTTACAGTAAAGCCTAATGTATTTTTATCTGTAATCATTCTTGCTCCAATATTTGATGTCATAATAATTACTGTATTTCTAAAGTTTACTGTTCTTCCTTGGCTGTCTGTTAATCTTCCATCATCTAAAATTTGAAGTAACATATTCATTACATCAGGATGAGCTTTTTCAATTTCATCTAACAAAATTACTGAATATGGTTTTCTTCTAATTTTTTCTGTTAGTTGACCTCCTTCATCAAAGCCTACATAACCTGGAGGTGAACCAATTAGTTTTGCAACAGAATGTGGTTCCATATATTCAGACATATCAATTCTAATCATTGCATCTTCATTTCCAAATAGGCTTTCTGCTAAGGCCTTAGAAAGCTCTGTTTTTCCAACACCTGTTGGTCCTAAGAATAAAAATGAACCAATTGGGCGGTTAGGGTCTTTTAATCCAACTCTTCCTCTTCTAATTGCTTTTGCTACTGCTTCAACTGCCTCATTCTGTCCAACAACTCTTTGATGCAAAGATGCTTCTAAATTTTTAAGTTTTTCGTTTTCACTTTGTGTTAGTTTTTTTACAGGTATGCCTGTCCATTTAGATACTACGTCTGCAATATCTTCTTCTGTTAAAGTAGTTACACTTTTTGTATTTTTGCTTTCCCATTTTTCATTTTCTTTTTCTAATTTTTCTTTTGCTTCTTTTTCTTTATCACGAATACTTGCTGCCTTTTCAAAATCTTGCATACGAATAGCATCTTCTTTTTCTTTATCTAGGCTTGCTATTTTTTCTTCTAGTTTTTTTAGAGTATCTGGTTGCGTATATGTTTTCATTTTTACTCTTGATGCCGCTTCATCTACTAAATCTATTGCTTTATCTGGTAAAAATCTATCATTTATATATCTAGTAGAAAGCTCAACCGCTGCTTTAATTGCTTCATCTGTAATTTTTACATTATGATGAGCCTCATATTTATCTCTTATTCCTTGCAAAATATTTATGGTTTCTTCAGTTGTAGGCTCTCCTACTGTTACAGGGCTAAAACGTCTTTCTAAAGCACTATCTTTTTCAATATATTTACGATATTCGTTTAAAGTAGTTGCACCAATTACTTGGACTTCTCCCCTTGCTAATAGTGGTTTTAAAATATTTGCTGCATCTACTGCACCTTCTGCTGAGCCAGCACCTACAATAGTATGAACTTCATCTATGAATAAAATTACATCTCCTGCTTTTTTAACTTCTTCTAAGCATTTTTTTATTCTTTCTTCAAAGTCACCCCTGTATTTAGCACCTGCTACCATGCTTGCTATATCTAGGCTTACAACTCTTTTGTTTTTTAACATTTGAGGTACATCTTCTGAAACTATTTTTTCTGCTAAACCTTCTGCTACTGCTGTTTTTCCAACACCTGGTTCACCAATTAAACATGGGTTGTTTTTTGTTCTTCTAGATAAAATTTGAATTACTCTTTCAATTTCATCTTTTCTTCCTATTACTGGATCTAACTTTCCTTCTACTGCTTTTTTAGTTAAATCTGTTCCAAATTGATTTAATGTAGTTGTTTGGTTGTAGCTTCCTCTTGGCTTGTTAGAAGTATTTTTCTCATTTGTTCCTGCATTTTCATCTTCGTTAATTACTTTTATAATCTCATTATATAGTTTTTGTGGATTTACATTTAAGTCCATCATAATACGAACTGCAACGCTATCTCCTTCGCGCATTATTCCAATTAGTAAATGCTCTGTTCCTATAAATTCTGAACCTAATTTTCTTGCCTCTATGAATGCATTTTCAATTACTCTTTTGCTTCTAGGAGTAAATCCTACACTGCTTTCATCTTGCAATTCTTCTCCTCTGCCTATTAAACTTTCTATTTCTTCTGCAATTTTTTCTGGAGTTACTTCTTGAAGACTTAATACTTGGCTTGCAACTCCGCTTGTTTCTTTTGCTAAGCCATATAAAATATGCTCTGTTCCAATATAGTTATGCCCGAATTCTATTGCTAAATCACTTGCATATTCTAATGCTTTTTCTGCACTATTTGTGAATTTATACATCATTTTTACACACTTCCTTTATCTTTTATAATTTGATTTATAATTTTTTTTATGGTATAATTATATTATGTACATATAAATAGGCTTTTGGCCTATAACACCACCCTGCATAATTGCAGTACAAACACTTTTAGGAGGAATGCATTTTGTTAGAACTCTTATTTCTTGTTTGTGGCGTTGTTCATCTCTTAGTGTCACACTTTTGGGGTTGGCAACAAGCACTTGGCTATGATATCCTAATGGGTTGCTACATTATAGCATCTCAGCTGGAACAAAACAATAAGAACAATAAGAAATAGCTCATTCCTCCCTTAAGTGGGAGGTTTTATTTTTTTGCTTGTAATAATTTTTTAATTTTTACTTTTTATAATTTCCTTAATAACCTCTGGTCTTTTTATATCTCTTTCATAACCATCTAGCTGTTTTCCTACATACTTTTGCAAGTTTGCAGGATTATTATATAAGTATAGTTTTAAAACTTTAGCATCTGTTAATTCTTTAATTATTCCCAAATCTGTTCCTAATTTTACATATGAAAGTAATTTTTTGGTTTCATCAGATGATAATTTTGCAGCATATGAAAGTACGCCATATGCACGATAAACTCTATCTTCTAAATCAATAGAATTTTTAGCTAAATACTTTCTTGCCATTCTTTCTTGCTGAATTACTTTTTCTGTAATTGTATTTAAGTTCTTAATAATATCATTTTCTGTTAAGCCTAATGTTTGATTATTTGAAATCTGATAAATATCACCTTGGCTTAACGTTCCTTCTCCATAAATGCCACGTATATTCATTCCAAAGCTATTTACTATGTTTAGTATTTTATTTATATTTCCTGTCATAGTTAATGCTGGTAAATGTACCATTACAGATGCTCTCATTCCTGTACCAACATTAGTTGGACATGCTGTTAAATAGCCATATTTTTCATGTGTTGCATAATTTAATATGCTATCTAATTTTTCGTCTATTTCAGTAGATAAGTTGTTTAAATTTTCTAAATCTAATCCTGATGAAAATACTTGCATACGAATATGGTCTTCTTCATTTATCATTATACAAATATTTTCTTCATCATTTATTAAAATTGCTCCATTTGAATTTTTATCTGCTGCAAATTCTGGACTAATAATATGTTTTTCTACTAAACTTACTTTTGTAATATCATCCATATCACTTAACTTTATAAACTTTAGACCATAACCAATACTTGGAGTTATATCTTTTATTTTATTTAATAATTCATTTGCTTTTGAACTTGAAATTTTAGTCATAAATGGGTACTCAGCTAAATTTCTAGCAAGCCTAACTCTTGAACTTATTACTATATCTGATTCTTTTCCACTTTGTAAATACCAATTCATATTATACCTCCATTTTATTTATCATTTAATTTTTTTATTTTATCTCTAATTGTTGCTGCGTCTTCATATCTTTCTTCTTTTATTGCTTGTTTTAGCTCGGCATTTAAATTATTTAGCTTTTCTTCTTTGCTTAGTTTTGGTTTAGTATTTTGTGATTTTAAGTTAACACCCACATCAGTTGGAGTTTCATATTTTTTAACTTTGCTATTTTTTAGTCTACTTTTTCTTCCTACATGTGTATCAGACCCATGAATCTTTTTTAGTACATTGTTTAATCCATTTGAAAAAACATCATAACAATTTTTGCATCCAAACTTTCCGGTTTTTGTAAATTCATCATAAGTCATTCCGCAATTATCACATTTTAGAACCTTAGTTTTTGTAAAGCTTGGCAAAAAGTTTTCTTCGGCTGTTTCGAAAAAGTCTCCTAAAAAGCTTGAAAAGTTTATTGGCATATTGAAATCTAGGCTTTCTAACCCTAAGCTTTTGGCACATTTATCACAAAGTGCCATCTCCTTTTTTACTCCGTTTATTATTTGAGTATAATGAAAATTAACTTCATTTTTTCCACAATTTTGACATAACATAATTTTTACCTCCTAATCTTCTACTAAATTTATTAACATGTTTTTGAAAATATTTGCTCTTAGTAAATCTCTGCTATCTTGTGATACTGTAAGTACATTATCACTAGTAGCTACTTTTAATAATTTTGCTTCTGTTTTAGATATAATGTTTTCTGATAGAAAATTACTAATGAAAATATCTACTTCCTGTGAAGTTATTTTATCTCCAATGCTACTTATAGCATGCATTAGGTAATTGCTTTTTGTAATGTTTACTTTTTTTATTTTAATATGTCCTCCGCCCGCCACGCTTGCTTTCTACATAATAACCTTGTGATGGATTAAAACGTGTTGATATAACATAATTAATTTGTGAAGGTACACAATTAAAATATTGAGCTAAATCATTTCTTTGAATTTCTATAAAGTCTTCTTCATCTGAAAATAGGTCTTTTATAAAATCTTCTATCATATCAGACATTCTCATTATTCATCACTTCCTTATTATTTATTTTAGACTTTGACTTTCTTTGACTTTCAATATTATTATACTACCTTTTTTTATTTTGTCAATACTTTCTTTGTGAATATTTTGTGAATAACCTTAAATTACTTTATATTATTTATCATCTGTCATGTTTTCCATATCTTTAGCTCTTCTTTTTTGACCTTCTAAAGTGAGCCATGCAAAATATGATGATACAAATTCGCCATATTTTGTAGAATCTTCTATTTTCCCTATTTCTTCTTTTGTTTTATTAGCCATTGCCTTTTTGTTATTTTTAATTTCTGTTTCTTTATTTGATACCATATTTCCAGAAGAAATTTCATCTTTTTTGTTCATAAAAAATGCACACTCCTATTCTTTAATAGTTATGTGCATTTTTTTAAATTTCTATTCAAGATTTTGTGTTTTATTAAATTATTCGTTTAAAACATTTTCTTCAATAACTTTTGCGACACCATCTTCATTATTAGTAGTTGTAATTATATCTGCAACTTTTTTTATATATGGAGCACTGTTTTCCATAGCAACACCTAAGCCTGCATTTTCTATCATAGTTTTATCGTTTATATTATCGCCTATTGCTATTACCTCTTCTTTTTTTATTCCAAGCTTATTTATTAAATATGAAATTGCCGTCCATTTATCTACATTTTGACTACTAACTTCTGTATAAAAATATTCTATGCTAAATTCTTCAGTTCCTGATTTAATTATTTTTCTAGACATATGACCTACATCTAATACATCTATTCCTTTTACTTTTTTTAGTTTTTTTATTATGCTGTTAAAAATAATGTTATTATCATCACATATTGTTAATTTTATGTAATCATTTTCTTTTCTAGAAAGTATATAATCATATACGTTTTGAACTATATGTATATTTGTTTTTTTATCATCTGGCTTATTTGCATTTTCTTGATGATAAAAAAGCACATTGTAGTTTAAGCTTTTTGTAATAATTCCATCTATTGTATAAATGCTATAATATATACTGTTTTCTTCACATATTTCTATTAGGCTCAAAATTTTGCTTTGACTTAAAAAATTATTGTATATAAGTTCTTCTTTTTGGAGATTATATATCATAGCACCATTTCCACAAATCATATAATTATTTGCACCTATTTCTAAAGATAAATTTTTAACAGATGTTCCGCCTCTGCCTGATGCAAGTACAATTTCTGAGTTTTTTTCAATTGCTTTTTTAATTACATTTTTATTTTTTTCAGAAATATGTCCATAAGAATCTAAAAGTGTACCATCTAAATCTATTGCAATTAGTTTATACATAAAATTTTTCATGATATATTAAAATATCACGATTTCCTCCTCCTAGAAAAATTCTTCTTACTTTTAGTATTATACCATTTTCTTTATTTTATTTACAACAAAATTTATCATATTTTTCCAGTTTAAAATTTTTTTTATTGTACATTCTAAATACTGAAAAAGCAAGATAGTTTTTTCAAGAAATAAAAAAACAATCACATTCTAGGAGGTGAAAAATATGGCAAGCAACAACAGCAATTATTCTGTAGTTCCAGAAGCTAAAGAAGCTCTTAACAAATTCAAATATGAAGTAGCAAGCGAAGTTGGTGTTAATTTAAAACAAGGTTATAACGGAGATTTATCTTCAAGAGACGCTGGTAGAATCGGTGGTCAAATGGTTAAAAAAATGATCCAACAAGCTGAAAACAACATGAAATAAGTTTTGGCTCAAAGTTAAAAATAGAATTTGTTGTACAGACAACAAAAAAGAAACCTATTTAGATACATATTTAAGTAGGTTTCTTTTTTATTAAAAATTCTTCCAAAGATTTCATTGCAAATTAGTTAAAGTAATTTTTTCTAATATTATTTCATTAAAATTACACCTTTTATTTCTGAATGCAAAAGCTTTATGAAATCTAATGCATCTTGTTTTGTTCCTACAATACTTCCATAATGTATAGGAACTGCTATTTTAGGTTTTATTTCGTTTATTAAATTTGCTGCCTCTTTATAATTCATTGTATAGGTTCCGCCTACTGGTACAAATGCAACATCACATTCTACTCTTTTGTTTTCTTCTGTTACATCTGTATCTCCTGCAATATAGTATTTATTCCCCTGTAATTCTATTATATATCCTACCCAGTTGTTTTCTTTTGGATGAAATTGTTTATTTATGTTATAGGCTATTATTGTTGTAAATTCAATACCTTGAACTGTATATTTTTGATTTGGCATTACTGTAATTATATAATTTTGTTTAAATCCTTTTTTTAATAATTTTGTTAATAATTCTTTTGGTGCTACTATTACAGTGTCCATTTTCTTTACTTTATCTATATCTTCTTCTGAATAGTGGTCATAATGGTCATGTGTTATAAATATAATATCTGCATCATTATAGTTTTTATTTATTCTAAATGGATCTATGTAAATTACTTTTTCTTTATTCATTTTTATGCTACTATGGCAAAGAACTTCTATGTTTTCTAACATATAAATACCTCTCTTTTTGATATTTTGTTTTTACTATAACATATTTTTAAGATTGTTGCAAAGTTAAAATAGAATTTGTTGTATAGATACCAAAAAAGAAACCTATTTAGATAAATATTTAAGTAGGTTTCTTTTTTATTTAACACTTATTACTTTACACAGAATTTGCTTCTAAAATTTTTTTCTGGAGTAAAACACATAAAGTAGTGCAAATTATATCTAAAATAATTGCTATTGCTAAATGCACTTTTATATTCTGCCTTGCTTCATTTATATCATCATTAACATTATATTCAATATAAGTATTATTTTTATTTGATTTACTATTATTTTGTTCCTTTTGCAATCTTTCATATATTACTTTATAATTTTCATTTGTATCTGTATTGTTAATATAATTTACAGTAAAGAAAAATGCATGAATGCCAAAGAAAACTAGTTGTATAACAATAATAACTTTCATTATATTTTTTATATGTTCTTTTTTTATTTTATACTTTTTAAAAATACTACTAGAACTTATAAACACAATTAAAAAATTTAGTAATATTACTATAATAGAAAATGCCAAAAGCTTATACGAAAAATTGATTATAGTTTCTTTAAATTGTTCTATACTAGATAGCGAAAATTGAAAATTAAATATATCTTTAAAATATTTATCTTGTGCGAAATTTACACTTAGTCTATAAATTGTCCATGGTATTAAAAATATAATTATATATTTAATAATGAAACTATCTTTTATCTTTTTTTCACTACCTATTATTTTGCTATCTTGCATTGTTTCAAGAATATCTAAATTTGACTCTTGTCTATTCTCCATAACTAATAACTTCCTTTAAAATTAAACTTCTTGTAATACAAATTCTCCATCCACATAAAAGTATACTTGTGAATTTGCTGCTTCATATGGTGGTTCTATATTTGCATTTGTATTATTTCTATTTTTAAAAGATATAGCTTCTTTTCCGTACTGCTTATAATAATTTTTATCCATAATTATTAAGCTTACATCATCTGGATTAGCTGCATCTATTTCATCTACACTATAATTTGTTGTATCACTATAATACAAATAATAAGCTTCGTTTTTACTTACTTTTGCCTTTTGTTTTACTTCTTCTAGCACTTTTTCCATATTTTCTTTCATTATTTTTTCTATTTCTTCTTTTCCATTTTCTACATAATTGTATAAATCTATTTCTACAAATAAGTTTTCATCTACTTCTTCTAATTTACTATAAAAGCAATCTTCAAAATCCTTTTCAGAAAATACAAACATTTCATAATTTTGATTATTACTCTCGTATAAATTTTGTTTAGTTAAATACCTTTTATAAATTGCAATATATTGATAAAAATCAATCATATTTATTTCAATATTTGTATTGTTAATTTGTGCAAGAATTTTTTCTGATGTTACACAAAAATCTATTTTTGCATTATTGCTATAATTATTCATTATTTCAAATGCTTGAACTTCAATTACTGAATAATCTTCTTTAGAAATATCAAAATAGCTATGTTCCTCTTTTGAAGCATAATCTTTAACTAACTGGCTGTAAATTGCTTGATTTAGCACCATTTTTGCATCTTCTTTGCTAGTAAATAAATCTTCAAATTTAATGTTTTCTCCAGTATCTAAACGATAATTAAGTTCTTCTTGAAATACCTCTTCATCTTTAGATCCTGAAATATAAACAGAAAGTATATTTGCAAAATTTGCATATACATATGCTGCTATTGCTTTGTAATTATTGCTATCTAATGATAGCACTTTCTGCATAATTTCACTATTTATTTTGTTTTCTATTTCTTTATTTTTTAATCCTTTTATTTGTACATACCTATATTTTTTATTATATTCTTTTAAGTTATATCCTTCTTTATAATATTCTTCTTCTGTTTTTGTAACTCCATCTAAATAATAATATGCAGTTGTATTTAGTGGGTTTTTATGATATGTGTCTGTTAATTTTACTGTTAAATCTGGCTTTTCTTCTTTATTATATATATCTTTTTGAGCTTCATTATTACTATTTGCTACTTTATTTTGATTTTCTAAATAAATAAGTGCTACTGTTATTATTATCATTATGAAAGTAAAAATAAACAAACTCAAAAATAATGTTTTATTTGATGATTTCTTTTGTATTTTGTAAGTATTTTCTTCATTACTATTTAACTCCGACATAACCCACACTTTCTGCCACTGCTTGTCCTCTTTCAGAAAGCATAGCTTCTACTAATTTTCTTACATTGCTCCCCTCTGGCTCATTTTTATTTATTACAATATAATATGCAGTATTTAATGGATATTTTCCGCTTCTAATATTTTCATTATTTGGCTCTACACCATTTACAGATAATAGTTTAATTCCATTTGCTACTTTTTCATCAATACCTGCATACATAGTTTTTGCATAATAGTAATAAGAATAACCAATTGCATTTTTTCCATTATCATAATTAGATACTAAGTTAATAATTTGTGACATACTTTGTATTAAATTTTCTTTTGGAGGTTCTACTAGGTTCAAGCCCTTCATTACTAATGATAGCATTCCAGTTTGGCTACCTGAATTTTCTGGTCTTTGAAAAGCTTTAATTTCTAAGTTTTCTCCACCTACTTGTGACCAATTTGTAATTTCGCCTGTGTAAATTTTTTGAATTTGTTCTAAGCTTAAGTTATTTACACTGTTTTCTCCATTTACATAGAATACAAAACCTTCTTTTACTACTGGAATTACTTCTAATTCAACATTTTTTTCTTTTGCTAATGCTAGTTCTTCTTCTGATGGTTCTGTTACTACAATTAAATCTACTTCTCCATTTATTAGCTTTACATACCCAGGATGAGTGTTTGTATAATTTAATTTGCTTACATCTATATTTTGATTAGTAAAATTTTTTATAAATGCATTTGTTAAAGGTTGTGTAGCAAGTGAAGCATCTACTCTAGGATAATTTTCTACTGTAAATATTGGCTCTGTTTCAATTGTATTTTGTGTATTATTTGTATTTCCTATATTTTGACTAGTTTCTTTTTCTACTATTTTGCCTGTAAAATATAAATATGATAATATGCATAATGCTATTACCAAAATAATAAATAAAATAACTAATAGTATTTTTACTGGTTTTTTCATATTTTTCATCCTTTCTAGCGAAAAAAATTATGCTAATATTTTATTTGATTTCATATTAGCATAAAAGAATGAAATTATCAATATGAATTTAAACTTTAAACGCCCATTATACTATAGCCACTATCGGCATATATTACTTGACCTGTAATTGCATCTGACATATTGCTTAATAAAAATGTGGCAACATTTCCAACTTGTGTTGTTGTTACATTTCTATGAAGTGGTGATTTTTCTTCAACTACTGTTAATATCGAGCTAAAATCTTTAATTCCTTTTGCAGATAAAGTTTTAATTGGACCTGCAGATATTGCATTTACTCTTAAAGTAGCTCTTCCTAAATTGTATGCTAAATATCTAACACTTGCTTCTAATGCTGCTTTTGCAACTCCCATTACATTGTAGCCTTCTAACACTTTGGTTGATCCATGATATGTTAAAGTTACTAAACTTGCATTTTCATTTAGCATATCTAATTCGTTTGCTGTTCTTGATATTAGTACAAATGAATATGCACTTACGTCATTTGCATGACTAAATCCTTCCTTACTTGTATAAATAAAGTCATTGTGTAAGTCTTCTGTATTTGCATGTGCAATAGCATGAACTATTCCATCTATTTTTCCATTTTCTTCTTTTATTTTAGTTAAAACTTTTTTTACTTCATCATCTTCAGATGCTGCATTTAATACATAAGATTTACTATTTTTAAATTCTTTTGTTAGTTCATCTATTTTTTCTTTGTTTTCTTCTCCCATATATGTAAATATAAGTTCTGCTCCGTTTTCATAGGCAGACTTTGCAATTCCGTAAGCAATACTCCATTTATTTCTAATTCCCATTATTAGTATTTTTTTGTTTTCAAGTAACATTTTTTACCTCCTTATAATTTTATAAATTCTCCCATGTTTCTAAATTTTAAATATCGTTCTTCTACAATTTGTTTTCCGAGTTTTGCTAGACATTTCTAAAATGGAAGATTGTATTTCTTTTTTTAAATTTTTACAAGTTTTATTAAAGGCTTCTTCCGATACTTTTGTAGGCTCTTTTATTATTTTATCTATTACATTTAGCTCATATAAGTCTTTTGCAGTTAATTTCATTTTTTCTGCTGCTTCTTTGTATTTAGAAGAATCTTTCCATAAAATACTACTAAATCCCTCTGGAGATAAAATAGAATAAATTGCATTTTCTAACATAAATACTTTATTTGCTACACCTAAGGCTAATGCTCCACCACTTGAGCCTTCTCCTATAATAACTGCAATTATTGGAACTTTTAATTTTGCCATTTCAAACATAGATTTTGCAATAGCTTCTCCGCTGCCCTCTTTCTTCTGCTCCAATTCCGAGGATAAGCTCCTTTTGTATCAATAAATGTAATTACTGGCCTTTTAAATTTTTCAGCTTGTTTCATAAATCTTATTGCTTTTCTATAACTTTCTGGATTTGGCATTCCAAAATTTCTTTCAATATTTTCTTTGGTTGTTCTTCCTTTTTGTTCTGCAATAATTGTAAAATTTTGCTCTTTTATTCTTCCCAAACCACATACAATTGCTTTATCATCTTTAAAACATCTATCGCCATGTAATTCCATAAATTCATCAAAAATTGCTTCTATATAATCAATAGCTGTTTTTCTTTTCGGATCTCTTGCTATTTCAACTCTTTTCCATGCACTTACCTTATTAGTTGGCACTTTTTTTACCTCCTTTATGAAATAAAAGTAATTTATATATAGTATTTTTTAGGTCTTTTCTTTCAACTATTTTATCAATAAATCCATGTTCTAATAAAAATTCTGCTGTTTGAAAACCTTCTGGCAATTTTTCTCCTATGGTTTGCTCAATTACTCTTTGACCAGCAAATCCAATCATTGCTTTAGGCTCTGCTAGTATAATATCTCCTAAACTTGCAAAAGAAGCAGTAACCCCACCATAAGTAGGATCTGTTAATACAGAAATATATAAAAGCCCAGCTTCATTTAATTTTGTTAAAGCTGATGTAGTTTTAGCCATTTGCATTAAAGATATAATTCCCTCTTGCATTCTTGCCCCACCTGAAGCAGAAAAAATAATTAGTGGAAGTCTTTTTTTTATTGCTTGTTCTATTGCATAAGTAATTTTTTCACCTACTACAATTCCCATGCTTCCCATTAAAAATCCACTGTCCATTATACATATTACAACATTTTCTCCATTTATTTTGCCTGTTCCACAACTTACCGCTTCTTTAATTCCAGTTTTTTCTCTTAATGTTTTTAATCTTTTAGTATAATCTTCTAAGCCCAAAGGATTCAAAGTTTCAATATTTATATTAAAATTTTTGTATGTACCCTCGTCAATAATTAGTTCAAGTCTTTTATTTATGTGCATTCTAAAATAATGTCCACAATTTGGACAAATACTTAAATTTTTTCTTAATTCATCTTTATATATTATTTCATTGCATTTTTCACATTTTATCCATTTTCCAACTGGTATATCTATATTTACTTTTTTCTTTTTTATTGATGGCTCTCTTTTTTTTATTTTATCTACAATCATTATTTATTCCCCATTTCTTCTATAAAAGAAGTATCAAAACATCCTCTAATATAATTTGGATTTTTTATAATTCTAAGTAAAAAGTCTATATTTGTGTTTACTCCTTCTATTACCAGTTCTTCTAAGGCTCTTTTCATTTTGCTTATTGCTTCATTTCTATTTGCTCCATGAACTATTATTTTTGCAAGCATTGAATCATAATTAGGTGGCACTGTGTATCCTTCATATATTGCAGTATCTACTCTTATTCCATTACCTCCTGGAAGGTTTAAGCCTGTAATTTTTCCTGGGCATGGCATAAAGTTATTGCTTGGGTCTTCTGCATTTATTCTACACTCTATTGAATTACCTCTAAATTCAATTTCTTTTTGTTTAAGTTTTAATTTTTCTCCTGCTGCTATTTTTATTTGTTCTTTTACAATGTCTATTCCTGTTCGCATTTCTGTAATAGGATGTTCTACTTGTATTCTTGTATTCATTTCCATAAAATAAAAATTCTTATCATTATCTACTAAAAATTCTACAGTACCACAACTTGTATAACCTACTGTTTTAGCTACTTTAATAGCAGTTTCTCCCATTTTGTTTCTTAGCTTATCATCTATTATTGTAGATGGAGTTTCTTCTATCATTTTTTGATGTCTTCGCTGTATAGAACAATCCCTTTCTCCTAAATGAACTACATTTCCATGTTCATCTGCTAGAATTTGAATTTCTACATGTCTTGGTTTTGTTATGTATTTTTCTATATAAATTTCGTCATCATTAAAAGATAGTTTTGCTTCTTGCTTTACAATATTATAGTTTTTTTCTAATTCTTCTTCTGAATTAACTATTCTAATTCCTTTTCCTCCACCTCCAGCAGCAGCTTTAAGCATTACTGGATATCCTATTTTTTTCGAAATTTCTTGTGCTTCTTTTAATCCTTTTATGCTTCCATCTGAGCCTAGTATTACAGGAATATCTGCTTTTCTAATAATTTCTTTTGCATTAGATTTATTTCCTAGTAAATCTATTACCTTAGATGTTGGTCCTATAAACTTTATATTAGATTCTTCACATATTTTTGCAAATTGCGCATTTTCTGATAAAAAGCCAAAACCTGGATGTATTGTATCTGCTCTAGTAATATAAGCTGCCTCTATTATATTTTTCATATTTAAATAACTTTTTGATGCTTCTGCAGGTCCAATACAAATAGCTTCATCTGCAAGTTTAGTATGAAGAGCATCTTTATCAGTCTCTGAATATATTGCTACTGTTTTTATATTCATTTCTTTACATGCCCTAATTATGCGAACTGCTATTTCTCCACGATTTGCAACTAATATTTTGTTCATTTTAAATTCCTTCCTTAAATACTAATATATTTTTATACTAAAGCAAAAGTAAGCTCGCCTTTAGCCACAACTATGCCATTTACACTTGCTATGGCTTCACCTACTCCTATTGGTCCTTTTCTTTTTATTATTTTTACTTCTAGCTTTAGTCTATCTTTTGGAACTACCATTTTTTTAAATTTCATTTTATCAATTCCACCAAATAATGCATTTTTTCCTTTGTTTTCTTCCATTGATAAAATTGCAACTGCTCCTGTTTGAGCTAAAGCTTCACAAATTAAAACACCTGGCATAATAGGATTTCCTGGAAAATGTCCTTTAAAATACCATTCATTTTCATCTACATTTTTATATGCTATTGCACTTTGCCCCAAAATACATTCTTCTACTTCATCTATCATTAAAAATGGTTCTCTTTGAGGTATTATTTTTTTTATTTCTTCTTTATTTAACATATTTTTCTCCTATTCTATTCTAAATAATTTCGTTCCATATTCTACGTTACTTCCATCTTCTATAAAAATTTCTGTTATTTTTCCAGAATAGTCAGATTGTATTTCATTCATAAGTTTCATTGCCTCTATAATACAAAGTGTATCTCCTTTTTTTACTTCTTTACCTATTTCTACATAAGGATTAGCAGTTGGAGAAGATTTAGTATAAAATGTTCCAATCATTGGAGATTTTACAATATAACCTTTTTCTTCTATACTTTTTTCTAAGTTTTCCTTTTCTTCTGATTTAACTTCTACATTATCTTTGTTATTAAGCTTTATATTATCTAAAATTTCTCTATCTTTTTTCATACTAATTTTTGTTCCATCTGGAAAGTCAATATCAATTGATGTTAATTTAGAATTTCCCATATCATCAATTAGCTCTTTAATTTTTTCAAAATCCATTTTTACTTATTCCTCCTCATATTTTTTTAATATAATGCTACTATTGTGTCCTCCAAAGCCTAATGAATTTGACATTACAATGTTTATTTTTGCTTCTTTTAGTTCATTTGTAACAAGATTTAAGTCACATTCTTCATCTTTTACCTTATAATTTATAGTTGGTGGAACTAATTGACTTTGAATTGCTTTTATACTAAATATTGCTTCTACTGCCCCAGCTGCTCCTAAAAGGTGACCTGTATTTCCTTTTGTAGAACTTACTAAAACATTTTTGCTTGCTTTACCTAAAGCCTTTTTTATTGCTAATGTTTCTGTTAAATCATTTAAAGTAGTTGAAGTTCCATGTGCATTTATATAGTTAATATCTTCTGGTTTTATTTTTGCATCTTCTATTGCTCTTGTTATAGCTCTTGCTCCACCTTCTCCATCTGGTGATGGTGAAGTTATATGATATGCATCTGATGTTGCTCCAAATCCTATTATTTCGCCATATATTTTTGCTTTTCTTTTTTTGGCATGTTCTAATTCTTCTAATACTAATATTCCTGCTCCTTCTCCCATAACAAAACCATTACGTTCTTTGTCAAATGGAATACTTGCTCTACTAATATCATTAGAGTTTGACAATGTTTTCATATTTTCAAATCCAGTTATTCCAATTTCGCAAATACATGCTTCTGCCCCACCTGCCAAAATTACATCCTCATATCCGTGTTTTATTGTTTTATATGCTTCACCTATTGAATGAGTTGATGAAGCACATGCTGTTACTATTGACATAGATTCTCCCTTTAAACCTAGTTCAATTGCAATATTTCCAGCAGGCATATTAACAATTGACATTGGTATAAACATTGGAGATACTCTTGAATGACCTTTTTCAAAATATATTTTACATTGATTTTGAATTGTAATAAGTCCGCCTATTCCAGAACTTACAAAAATTCCTACTCTATTAAAATCGGTATTTTCTTTTGTAATACCACTATCTTTAAAAGCTTCTCTTGCTGAAATAATTGCAAATTGTGATGAACGATCTAGCCTTTTGGCTTGCTTTACATCAAAATATTCTTCAGGATTATAATTTTTCACTTCTGCTGCTAAGGTTGTTTTATAACCTAAAGTATCAAATGCAGAAATTTTATCAATTCCACATTTTTTGTTTTTTATTCCTTCCCAAGTTTCATTAGCATTTTTACCAATTGGAGTAATTGCTCCTATACCTGTTATTACAACTCTTCTTTCCATTTTTTATTCCTTTCTTTTAAGTATATTTACATTAACATTCCGCCATCTACATTTATAACTTGACCTGTAATATAGCTTGCTTCTTCTGATGCTAAAAATTTCACAACATTTGCAACATCTGTTGGCGATCCCATTCTTTTTAATGGTATTGTTTTTGCTATTTCTTCTTTTATATTATCTTTTAATACATTTGTCATTGCAGTTTCAATAAATCCTGGTGCTACTGCATTTACTAGTATATTTCTTGAAGCTACTTCTTTTGCTAAGCTTTTAGTAAAACCAATTATTCCTGCTTTTGATGCAGAATAATTGGTTTGCCCCGCATTTCCGGCAATTCCAACTACTGAAGAAATATTTATTATTCTGCCAGAACGCTCTTTCATCATATATGGAATTACATTTTTTGTTACATTAAATGTTCCTGTTAGATTAACATTTATTACATTTTCAAAATCTTCTTTTTTCATTCTCATTATTAAAGTGTCTTTGGTAATTCCTGCATTATTTACTAATACATCTATTTTTCCAAACTTTTCTATAACCTCTTTTACAAATTTTTCTGTATCTTCAAATATTGATACATCACCTTTAACAGCCATAAACTCAACATTTTTTTTTCTTATTTCTTGCTCTACAATTTTTAAATCTTCGTTTTCGGTTCTATAATTAACTGCTATGTTATATCCTTTTTCTGCAAGTGTTATTGCTATTTGTTTTCCTATTCCTCGTGTAGCTCCTGTAATTAACGCTGTTTTATTCATTTTATTCTCTCCTCCTTAATAAAATTTATGGCTTGTTGTAAGCTATTTACATCATTTATATTTAATATATTTATTTTTTCATTTGTATTTGTTCTTTTTACAAATCCTGATAAAGTTTTTCCTGGTCCTATTTCAATAAAAGTATCTATTCCATCTTTTAGCATGTTTTCTATTGTTTTTGAAAACCTAACCGGGCTTATTATATGTTTTACCAAAATATCTTTTACATCATCATCTTTTGAATATGGCTTGCCATCTAAATTTTTAATAACTTTTGATTTAAAATCATTTATTGTTACTTTTTCCAGTTCTTTTTTTAATGCATTTGCACTATTTAATAATTTTTCAGTATGAAATGGACCTGCAGTTTTTAAAATCATTACTTTTTCTGCTGCCATTTCTTTTGCAATTGTTTCTACTTCTTGTATTCCAGTTTCATCACCTGTTACTACCACTTGACCTTTAGCATTATAGTTTGCAGGAACAGCAAAACCATTTGTTACTTTTTTGCAAATTTCTTCTACTTGTTCATCAGTCATTCCAATTATTGCAGCCATTTTAAAATTTCCTTTTGGAGCAAGGTTTTGCATGTATTCTCCTCTTTTTTGCACTATTTTTACTCCATCTAAAAAAGATAATGCCTTACTATTTATTAAGGCAGAATATTCTCCTAGGCTTAATCCTGCTGATACATCTGAAAAAATTTTATTATCATTTAAAATTTCTAATATGCTTAAACTCATAGTAAGTATTGCAAGTTGTGTATATTTTGTTTCATTTAAAAGCTCCTCAGGTCCATTAAAAGATATTTGAGCAATATCTGTGCCTGTTATTTGTTTTACTTTTTCATACACATTTCTTGCCTTTTCATACTTTTCATAAATATCTTTTCCCATACCTATTGTTTGTGATCCTTGACCTGGAAATAAAAATGCTATTTTCATTTTAATTTTCTCCAATTCTTCTTAATATTTCTTTTTCAAATATGTTACAAAACTCTGATATAAACAAAAAATTATCTACATTTATATTAAATTCCTTTTTTATAGAAGTTGCTATTTCTTTTATATCATCTGTAAAATGCATTTTATTTGTATTTATGCCAATTCCAACTACCAAATATTTTACTTTTTGCTTATATATTTTTGTTTCTGTTAAAATTCCACCTATTTTTTTATTTTTTATTACAATATCATTTGGACTTTTAATACTTAAATTTATTCCATATTTTTTTTTTAAAATATCTACTATTATTTTTGAAATTTCAATTGTTATTCCCTCTAACTTACTAATTTCACAATTAGTTTTTATAAAAAAGGAAAATGCTATATTGTTTGATTCATCTGTATACCATGTTCTTCCATGAGTTCCTTTGCCACAGGTTTGAATATCTGCAATTACTAAACTACCATTTTCAGAGTTTTTTTCTATCATTTGCCAAATTTCACTTTGAGTAGAATCTATTTTTGCTTTATAAATTACATTTCTTCCTAAGAACTTGGTATTTAATTTTTTTAGTTCCATCTAAATTTGCCTGCCTTTTCTTCATATAATTTTATATTACTTATTTTAAAAAAAATCATTATACTGATAGGTCAGTACAAAAAAAAGATTATCTAATTAAAGATAATCTTTTTTTGCTTTTATAGGCTTTTCCATATCATTTCGTTATTTGTTATTTCAAATGTTACCTTACCACTGTCTTTTAAATATGCTAAATAAGAACGCAGTGTTGAACCTACTAAAACATATTGATTTAGGTTCATTGTAAGTGAATATTTATAAAATATTTCTTTTAAAAGTTTTTCAAATGTCATTGGCTCTTTTAATATTTCTAATATAGAATCACAAATTTCATTTATTTTATTTCTATTTATTTCAATTAAATCTTTTAAATCTGTTATAAGTTCATTGTGTGATGGTACATAAGCTTTTCCTTGCAATGTTTCTAGCATATTTAGCGTTTCTAAAAATGCTTTTACATCATAAATAAAAAATATGTGATATTTTTCAATTGTTTCTTTACTAAATAGGCAGTCTGCTAAAAAATAAATATTATCATCTGTTTTTATTCCAACCATATCAAAGAAATGCCCTGGAAGATTTATAATTTCAAGTCCTTCCGGTAAATTGTTTTTTAATTCTTTAACTTTTTGAGGTGCTTTTGCAAGTAAGAACTTATTTTTTAATTCTTCAAATGGACATGCTCCATACAAAAATGATGGTTCTAAAATTGGATATTCAGTTATTACTTTTTCAATGCCATTTGCTAAAACTTCGCAGTTTGTTCTTTCTTCAATTACTTTATCTCCTCCAATATGATCTGCATTGGAATGAGTATTTATGATGCCCTTTACTTTTAGCCCATTTGCTTCTAATATTTTTAATATTTTTTTGCCATTGTCTTTATCGCTTCCGGCATCTATTAAATATACTTCATTTTCATTTATTTTATATACGCCCACATTGTTTGGGCTATCTATATAATATGTTTTTTCTCCTAGTTTTTTTAATTCATACATTCTTTTAAATTGCTCCTATTATAATTATTTTAAAAAAGACTTCAAATTTCTTTGAAGTCTCTTTGTTTTAAGCTTCTGGCTCTACTAATCCATAATTTTTATTATCTTTTAAACGATAAATTACATTTACTTTTCCTGTTTCTATGTTTATAAATGTTAAAAATCTATCTTGTGGTTTTTCTTCTAGTTTTAATTTAGCATCTTCTGGTGCTAAAGGTTTAATTTCATAGTAAAGTGTTTTTATAATTTCATCTTCTACTGGATGGTCTTCTATTTCTCTTGAAACTTCCTTGTTCCTGATAGATTCTGTCATGTTTTGTTGATCTTTTTTAGTTTTCATTTTTCTTACTTGACCTTCTAAAATGTCTATATCTTTATCAATAGAAGCATATAAGTCTCTATGTGCAGTTACTGCTCTAAATCTGTCTGATACAGTTTTTACTTCCATCTCTGCAACTTGCATACCACCTTCTGTTTTAATTGTTGCTGTTACGTCAAAGTCATCTCCAAAATATTTTATAAGTCTTTCTGATTTTTTATTGATATAATCTTTAATTGCTTCTGTTGCTTTTAATTCTTTCCCTACTATTTTTATATTCATAAAAATCTCTCCTTCCAATTTTTTAAGTAATTTCTTTAGGTTAGCTTTATTATATATGTTTTTATTTATTTTTTCAAGGTATTTTGCAAATGTTTACATATAGATTACAAAAAAGTTACTTTTTTTGATTTTAGTCTTTGCTATTTAAAATTAACTGAGATTACAAAAATTTGGCAAACTACTTGCTATTTAATAAAAAACATGCTAAAATATATCTGTTAATTTTAATGAACATACTTCAAAGAGGAGGTGCAAAAATAAAATGCCAAACATTAAATCAGCTATTAAACGTGTTAAAGTTATTGAAACAAAAACAGCAAGAAATAATATGATTAAATCTGGTTATAAATCAGCTGTTAAAAAATTTGAACAAGCTGTCCAAGCCGGAAATAAAGAAGAAGCTACTAAATTATTTTCTGCAGCAACAAAAAAAGTAGATCAAGCTTGTACTAAAGGTGTTATTGTAAAAAACACAGCTGCTAGAAAAAAATCTAATATGGCTAAAAAATTAAATGCAATGAATGCGTAAGTTTTAAAAAATTGTGCACAGTTTTTTAAAATATAGATGCTAGAAATAGCATCTTTTTTTTATGCTTCTATTATTTATTTTATTCCATAAATTGCATTTGCTTTTGGTTTTATTTTATGTTAACATTATATTAGTTGATATATTTTAAGATTGTGAGGTTTTGCCTATGAAAAAAATATTACTAGAGTTTAAAAAATTAGATGCTAAAATTGTTAATATTATAAAAGCTGGAATTAAATTTTCTTTTGGAATTAGTATTCTATCTTGCTTAATTCTACTTACATATGACTTTTTATATTCTGCCCCTATTACATACCATATTGGAATATCTTTATTTAGAACTAGTTTGTTTTTTATTTGTTTTTTTATTATCTGTGGCCTTTCTTTTAACAAAATCAAGCTAGATTTAAGAAATTAGTCGAATTTTGTCACACGATTTTTCTTGACATTGATATTTGTCCAAATGAATTATATAATAGTAAAGGCACAAAAACTTTAAATTAAAATTTTAGTTTTTGTGTCTTTAATAAAAATCTACTTATTTAATTCAGCTAAAAACATTTCGTTTAGCATTTTAGGGTTTGCTTTTCCTTTTGTTTCTTTCATGGCTTGACCAACTAAAAATCCTAATGCTCTATCTTTTCCTGCTTTAAAATCTGCAATTGATTGTGGATTGTTTTGTAGTATTTTCATTACCACTTCTTTAATAGCTCCTTCGTCTGAAATTTGAATCCAACCCTTTTCTTCTATTATTTTTTCTGGATCTTTTGGATTTTCAAATAATTCTTCTAACACCTTTTTACCAATTGCTGAACTAATTGTTCCTTTTTCAATTAGCATAATCATTTTGGCTAATTCTTCTGCTGTAAATGGTATTTGGTCAGGTTCTAGTTCTTTTTCATTTAATATTCTAGAAATATCTGAAAGTAGCCAGTTAGCTACGGCTTTTGCATTTCCACAAATTTTTAGAGCTTGTTCAAATAAATTTGACATGTATTTTGAAGCAGTTAGCATTTTGGCTTCTTTTTCTGTAAGGTTATATTCTTCTAAGTATCTCTTCTTTCTGCTTTCAGGTAGTTCTGGTAAGTTTTTGCGGATGTTTTCTATATATTCTTCAGATAATCTAATCGCTACTAAATCTGGCTCTGGAAAATATCTGTAGTCTTGTGCATCTTCTTTATCTCTCATTGAGAAAGTTCTTCCTGATACATCATCCCATCTTAATGTTTCTTGATCTATTTTTCCTCCTTCTTCTAGCACTTCTATTTGCCTTTCAGCTTCATAGTCAATTGCTCTTACAATTGACCTAAAAGAGTTCATATTTTTCATTTCTGTACGTGTTCCAAATTCTTTTGCTCCTTTTTTTCTAACAGAAACGTTAACATCTGCTCTTAAAGAACCTTCTTGCATTTTGCAATCTGATACTTCTATATATTCTAATATAGATTTTATTTTTCTTAAATAATTTTCTGCATCTTTGCTTGAACGCATATCTGGCTCAGATACAATTTCAATTAGTGGAACTCCTGCTCTATTTAAATCTACTAAACTTCCGCTTCCAAATTCATTATGATTTAGCTTTCCTGCGTCTTCTTCGATATGAATTCTGGTAATTCCAATTGTTTTAACGTTTCCATCTTCTTCAATATCTATTTTTCCGTTTGTGCATAATGGTTTATCAAATTGTGATATTTGATAAGATTTTGGAAGGTCTGGATAGAAATAATTTTTTCTATCATTTTTACTTTCTCTTGAAATTGTGCAATTTGTTGCTAAGCCTGCTTTTACTGCATATTCAACTACTTTTTCATTTAAAACAGGAAGTGCTCCAGGCATTGCCATACAAACAGGACATGTATGTGTATTTGGCTCTGCGCCAAATTCTGTAGGACAACTACAAAATATTTTTGTTTTTGTAGAAAGCTCGGCATGTACTTCAAGTCCTATTACTATTTCATAATCTTCTTTTGACATTAGCATGCACCTCCTTTAAAAGTTGGTTCATAATTTTCTCTAAATTTTGTTTCTTGTTCATAAGTATATGCTGCATTTAAAATTGTTTCTTCTTTAAACTTATTCCCTATGAGTTGCATTCCTATTGGCATACCATTACTATCTACTCCACATGGAATAGAAATTCCAGGTAACCCTGCAATATTTACAGAAACTGTACAAATATCTGCTAAATACATTTCAAGCGGGTTATTTGACCTTGTTCCTAATTCAAATGCAACTGTTGGTGATGTTGGGGTTAAAAGTACATCATATTTTTCAAATGCTTTGTCAAATTCTTTTTTTACAAGTGTTCTTACTTGTTGAGCCTTTTTGTAATAAGCATCATAATATCCAGATGAAAGTACGTATGTGCCTAGTATAATTCTCCTTTTAACTTCTGCGCCAAATCCTTCACTTCTACTATTGCGATAAATATCTTTTAAATTTGTGTAATTTTCTGTTCTGTAACCATAACGAATTCCATCAAATCTACCTAAGTTTGAACTTGCTTCTGCACAAGCTATAATATAGTAAGTAGCTAAAGCATAATCTGCAATATCTAAAGAAAATTCTTCTACTGTAGCTCCAAGTTTTTTGTAAGTTTCTATTGCTTTTTCTAAACTCTGTTTTACTTCCGGCTTAATTCCCTCTCCAAAATATTCTTTTGGAATTCCTATTTTTAATCCTTTAACGTCATTTTTTAGTGCTTTTGTATAATCTATTTTTTCTGTATTTATAGATGTTGTATCTTTTTCATCATGTCCTGTAATTACATTTAACAATATGGCAGAATCTTTTACATCTTTTGTAATTGGACCTATTTGATCTAGTGATGATGCAAAAGCAACTAAACCATATCTAGAAACTAAGCCATAAGTTGGTTTTAGTCCTACTACTCCGCAAAAAGATGCTGGCTGACGAATAGATCCACCTGTATCTGAACCTAATGCCCAAGGAACCATATTTGCTGCAACTGCTGCTGCGCTACCACCTGATGATCCACCTGGTACTGACTTTAAGTTCCAAGGATTTCTAGTTTTTTGAAAATATGAATATTCTGTAGAAGCACCCATTGCGAATTCATCCATATTAAGTTTTCCTAGGTTTATCATATTTTCACTATTTACTTTTTCCATAACTGTTGCATCATATGGTGATATAAAGTTTTCTAGCATTTTAGATGCACATGTTGTTCTTATTCCTTTAGTACAAATATTATCTTTAATTCCTATTGGAATTCCTGCTAAACTGCCACTTATTTCTCCTGATTCTACTTTTGCTTCAAGCTCTTTTGCTTTTTCTAATGCTTCTTTTGATAATGGAGTAATAAATGCTTGTACATCTTTTTCATGCTTTTCTATATTTTCTACATAAGCCTTAGTAATATTTGTTATACTAATTTCTTTTTTAGATAGTTTTTCTTGTAATTCGTGTACCGTTAATTTTGTAATATCCATTTATAACCTTCCCTTCTAAAATCATTTTACTTATCTATCAATGCTAATTTTATTGAATTACTTTTGGAATTTTGAACATATTTCTTTCTTTTTCTGGTGCATTTTGAAGCAATCCTTCATTATTTTCAAATATTTTTACTTCATCTTTTCTAAATACATTATAATTATCATTTGCACCAATTGTTTCCTGTAATCCTTCTACTTTGGCATTTCCTACAATATTAGCAAAATTCAAAATATCTTGTAAATGCAAAAGATAAGTATCAATTTCTTCTTCTTTTAAATTTAAGTTTGCAAGTTTTGCAATGTGTAAAAGTTCTTCTCTAGATACTTTCATAAATATTTGCCTCCTTATATTTTTTAACTTTTATCTATTTTATTATATCTACTTTTACCAATAAATACAAGTTTCCTTATATAAATATTTTTAAAGTTTATTATTCTACCACACGAATATGAATATCTTGTAATTGTTCTTTAGTAACTTTTCCAGGTGCTCCCATCATTAAGTCTTCTGCTTTGCTATTCATTGGAAATGCTATTACTTCTCTTATTGTTTCAGCTTCTGCTAAAAGCATTATCATTCTATCTACTCCTGGTGCTATTCCTGCGTGTGGTGGTGCTCCAAACTTAAAAGCATTAAATAGGGCTGAAAATTTTTCTTCAATATCGTCCTTTGTGTAACCTGCTATTTCAAATGCCTTAACCATAATTTCTGGATTGTGGTTTCTAACTGCTCCTGAAGAAAGTTCTATTCCATTACATACTATGTCATATTGATATGCTAAAATATCTAATGGTTTTTTGGTATTTAATGCTTCTATTCCACCTTGTGGCATTGAAAATGGATTGTGGCAAAAGTCAAGTTCTCCGTGTTCATTTAATTCATACATTGGAAAATCTATAATCCAAGCAAAACTAAAGCTATTTTCGTCAATTAAGTTCAATCTCTTTCCAAGCTCTGTTCTTATTTGACCTGCTAAATCTGATGCTCTTTTTTCACTATCTGCAATTAAAAATATTGTATCATCTGATTTTGCATTTGTTAGTTTTAAAAATTCTTGTTTTAAATTTTCTGGAATAAATTTATCAATTGGTCCTTTTAGAGTTTCATCTGCTTGTACTTCTAAATATCCAAGTCCTGGCATTCCAATACTTAAAGCATATTCTAGCATTTTTTCATGAAATCCTTTTGATAAATGACCTTCTACTTTAATTGCTCTTACTGTTCTTTCAATAAATGGCTTAAAAGTACACTTTTGGAAAAAGCTTGTTGCATCTATTATTACTAATGGATTTCTTAAATCAGGCTTATCTGTTCCATATTTAAGCATTGAATCTTTATATGAGATACGTGGAAATGGATAAGCTGCTACTTTTTTATTTGAAAACTTTTTAAATGTATTATATATAACTGGTTCTATTGCTTCAAATACATCTTCTTGAGTAGCATATGACATTTCCATATCTAATTGATAAAATTCTCCTGGGCATCTATCTGCTCTTGCATCTTCATCTCTAAAACATGGTGCTATTTGAAAATATTTGTCTATTCCAGATACCATTAAAAGTTGTTTAAACTGCTGTGGCGCTTGTGGAAGCGCATAAAATTTGCCAGCATGAAGTCTACTAGGTACTAAATAATCTCTTGCACCTTCTGGTGAAGAACTAGTTAATATTGGTGTTTGTACTTCTAAAAAACCTTGCTCAATCATTTGGGTTCTTAAATACTGAATTACATTAGCACGAAGCACCAAATTATTTTTTAGTTTTTCATTTCTTAAATCTAAAAATCTATATTTTAACCTTAAATCTTCTCTTACTATTTGATTACTATTTATTTCAAAAGGTAAATCTTTTGTTCTTTTACCTAATATTTCAATTTTCTCAATTTTAATTTCTACTAAACCTGTTTTTAATTTTTTATTTATAGTTTCTGGATCTCTTTTCTTTACAACTCCTTCTACTGATACTGATGATTCAATTGGAATGTGTGATGCAAAATCAACATCTTCTGTTTTTCCAGAGGTTACTACTTGTGTAATTCCATACATATCTCGTATGTCTAAAAATACTAACCCTCCCAAATCTCTAATTGTTTCTACAAAGCCTGCAATTTTTACCTTTTTACCAATATCGTCTAAGCTAATTTCATTGCAGTTATGTGTGCGATAATAACTCATAATAACATCTCCCCTTTCTAAAATATTTTTAGTATTGCTCTAGAGCATTTTTTAGTGTAGGGAAATTTTAATATATACTACAAAAAGTCCCTAACACTATTTTATAGTGTAGGGACGAAATATTCTTTTCCGCGGTACCACCCTGCTTGAAATAAAACTAAAAGCTTTATTTCCACTTATATAATAAAAAGCTTATTACTCCTATGTGTTGGCGAAGTTACGTTTTTCTACAAAAGGCTCTCAGCTTAGGTTAACCTTTATTCTCTGTTATCAACCTTTAACTCGTCGTCATATTCAACATAATAAACAATTTCATTAACTAATAATGCAACTATTATACTTTATTATATTAAAATCTGTCAAGATTTATACAAAATTTTTTTTACAAATTGCATTTACTTTACAGAGTTGCATTTAACTTTTCACTTGACGAATATTTGGCCTTAGTTTTAAAAAAGGTGTTCATTTTGAACACTTTTTTTGAGACTTACCTCATATCCTCGCGCCGAAGATAATAAACAATTGTAGCAATAAACTCACTGTTTGTAGGTTTATTGCTGTCAGAGTTAATGGCACTTGCGAAATACTTTTTTAAAGCATCAACATCTCCATAGTTCCACGTTGTTTCAATTGCACGCCGAATTGAACGTTCGACACGTATTGTAGTAGTACCATGTTCTTCTGCTACCGCAGAATACACATTCATGATTTTTTTCATCATTTTAGGATTTTGGTAGACCAGTTGAATAGCTGATCTGACATAGTAATATCCCAATGAGTTCACTCGCATTTGCATATCATTGAGAATATCCATAATTCTCTCCTGAATGGTTAGTTCTTTAAGTCTTTCTAAGTCCAAGGCCTCTATTGCTAAAATCAGATCTTCAATGGTCATTCCTGCATCGTTCATACTCCGAAGAATATTCAATGCATTTTCCTTGTGTGCATTGGTCATAATAAGTAAATCTCCTTTAAATTTATTTCAACCTATTGGGTTGATTACATTACTTATTATATCATTTCGTAGGTTTTATGTCAAATTATGTATATTTTTTATGTTTGGATCAAAACTTAAGTACTAACTTCCCCATTAAACACTACTAGATAGGCTTTCATACATTTTATAACTCTTTCCTCACAAAAAAACTGTGCAATTCAAAAAATTTTATTTTCTGAATTTACACAGTTAAATTTATACTATCTTTTATTCTTTTCCATAATAGCTATCTAGTAGAATTTGCTTTAATTCTTCCACTAATGGAAGCCTTGGGTTTGATGTTGTACATTGGTCTTCAAAGGCTCTATCTGCTAACATATCTACCTTGCTTAAAAATTCTTGTTCATTTATTCCTGCTTCTTTAAATGATTTTGGAATATTTAAGTCATTGTTTAGTTTTTTAATTTCTTGTATTAGTGAATTTACTCCCTCTTCATTTCCGTAAGCTGGAAAGTTCATTCTTCTAGATAAATCTGCATATTTTTGGTCTGCTATAAAATATTCATATTTTGGGAATGATACAAATTTTGTTGGTTTTTGGCTATTGTATCTTATAACATAAGGAAGCAAAATAGCGTTAATTCTACCATGTGGCAAGTGAAATTCTGCCCCTATTTTGTGTGCAAGAGAGTGATTTACTCCTAAAAATGCATTTGTAAATGCCATTCCTGCAATTGTACTTGCATTATGCATTTTTTCTCTTGCTACTTTATTTGAACCATTATTATATGCTTCTCGTATATTTTTAAATACTAATTCAACTGCTTTTTCTGCTAAGCCATCCGTATAGTCTGATGCCATATTTGATACATAAGCTTCTATTGCATGTGTTAGAACATCCATACCAGTATCTGCTGTAATTGTTTTTGGAAGGCTCATAACTAAGTCTGGGTCTATAATTGCTACATCTGGAGTTAGCTCATAATCTGCTAAAGGATATTTTTTATTTTGCTTTTTGTCTGTTATAACTGCAAATGAAGTTACTTCAGATCCAGTTCCAGAAGTTGTTGGAATAGCTACTAATTTTGCCTTTGTACCAAGCTTTGGAAATTTATAGGTACGTTTACGAATATCCATAAATTTTAGCTTCATTCCCTCTGCATCTGCTTCAGGGTGTTCATAAAATAGCCACATTCCTTTTGCAGCATCTATTGGACTTCCTCCACCAAGTGCTATAATTACATCTGGCTTAAACTCCCTCATCATTTCAACACCTTTATAAATTGTGTCAAATGAAGGATCTGATTCTACTTCTGAGAAAATTTCACAATGTACATGCTGCATTCTTTTTCTTAAATGGTATAATATTTTATCAACATATCCTAAATTTACCATTGATTCGTCTGTTACTATATATGCTCTTGTAATATCTGGCATTTTTTCTAAGTATCCAATAGAGCCTGCTTCAAAATATATTTTTTCTGGAACTTTAAACCATTGCATATTAACTCTTCTTTTTGCAACTCTTTTTATATTTATTAAATTAACTGATGATACGTTTGCTGTTGTTGAATTTCCTCCAAAAGTGCCACAGCCTAATGTTAATGATGGCATATTAGTATTGTATATATCGCCTATTGCTCCATGTGTAGAAGGAGAATTTACAATAATTCTTCCTACTTTAACTCTTTCTGAAAATTTTTGTATTGTTTCCTCGTTCTCAGAGTGAATAACTGCAGAGTGTCCAAGCCCACCGAATTCTATTAGTTTTTCTGCTAGGTCAATTCCTTCATCTTCATTTTTTACAACATAATATGCAAGTACAGGGCTTAATTTTTCCTTTGAAAATGGGTATTCTATTCCAACACCATTTTCTTTTAATACTAACACTTTTGTATCTTGTGGCACTTCTATTCCAGCACCTTTTGCAATATTATATGGGCTTTTTCCTACAATATCTGCATTTAAAGAACAACCTTTTTCTGCAATAAACATACTATCTCTTAATTTCTTTGTTTCTTCTGCGCTTAAAAAATAGCAACCTGCTTCTTTCATAAGTTTTTCAAATTCTTTTGAAATTTCTTTATCTACAATAACTGATTGTTCTGAAGCACAAATCATACCATTGTCAAAAGCTTTTGACAAAACTAAATCATTTACAGAGGTTTTTAAATTAGCTGTTTTATCTATATAGCAAGGTACATTTCCTGGACCTACGCCTAATGCAGGTTTTCCACAAGAATATGCTGACCTTACCATTCCTGCTCCACCAGTTGCTAAAATAAGGTTAACGTCTGGATGATTCATAAGTGCTCTTGTTGCTTCTATTGATGGTTCTTCTATCCATAAAATACAGTTTTCTGGTGCACCTGCTTTTATAGCTGCATCTCTTAAAATGCTTGCTGCTGCGACGCTGCATTTTTGTGAATTTGGATGGAAACCAAATATTATAACATTTCTTGTTTTTGCTGCGATTAATGATTTAAACATTGTTGTAGAAGTTGGGTTTGTTACTGGTGTTACACCCGCAATAATTCCAATTGGTTCTGCTATTTCTTCATAACCTTCTTCTTCATTTTCTGAAATTACTCCTACTGTTTTATCATATTTAATACTATGATAAATATATTCTGTTGCAAACATATTCTTAGTAATTTTATCTTCATAAATGCCACGACCGTGTTTCTTCTACAGCCATTTTTGCAAGTTCCATGTGATGTTCTAAACCTGCCATTGCCATTTGCTTTACAATATAATCAATTTGCTCTTGATTTAAATTCATATATTCTTTAGATGCTTGCTTTGCCTTTTGTACTAAGTCATCTATCATTTGATTTACTTTAGCTTTTTCTTCTTCACTTAACTCTTTTGTCATTTTTTGTTCCTCTCTTTCTTTTTTCTTAAATATATAAAGCTAAATCCTAAAATTTATTAATTTAATTTTATATAACTGTGCTCGATTTTAAGTTTTGCTTTTTCTTTAGTATTTCCCATTTTTTGTTATTATATACTAATGAGTTTTTATTGTAAAGTAATTTTTTTGTTATTAACCTAAAATAAGCTGGCTGCAAATATGCAAACCAGCTTTAGTTCTCTCCATTGATATTTAGTTGTTATTCCCATCCAAAAATTTTTTCGAGTGTAATGCTATTACAAGATAAAAACTCATTCTCTTCTTCTGCAAGATACGCTGCACTCTTACCGATTACACCGCCTTCTTTTTTAAGAAATTCAATGAAATCGTCGCCCTCATCCTCAAAATAGCTTCCATCACCGGCTTCAAGATTGAAGTTTGCCCAAATGTAGAAAAGAGACGCCAGAGCATCATCTTGACCAGTAAGCTTAAGTTCCTCGAATTTGACTGCAGGTTTCTCAAGCTCTGGGAAGTCAAAGCTCTCCATGATTTCATAAAGATATCGGATGCTTTCACTTGCATAGTCTTTTGTACATGCTTTCCGCATGAGTTCAGGTATACCCATTTCTTTAACAAGCTCAATTTGCTCCCGCTCATGCTTCAAGAGCTCAGTAGAGACCATACTTTCACCACCTAAAATCTATTTTAGAATTAGTTAAAATTTTTTGGAGAGAACTTTTAACTATCTCATAAGCTTCATTATATTACCTTTTTAATTTTATGTCAAATGTATAAGTAACTCTTTACCCTGTGTTTTTTATTAACTAAAATAAGCTGGCTGCAAATATGCAAGCCAGCTTTTGTCCTCTCCAATGGTATTTAGTTGTCTTCTTCTCTTTGGATTTTTTCTAATCCCAGAAGCTGCTTAAGAGTAATGCAATTGCAGGAAAGATATTCGGCTTCATCGTCAACAAGAGAAGCTGCAATTTTGCCAAGTTCTCCGCATTTCTTTTTCAAAAAATAAGTAAACTCCTCGCCTGTATCTGCAAAGTACTCTGCGTCCCCTTCTTCAAGGTAGGGATTTGCCCAAATATAAAAGAGCATAGCCAAAGCATCATCTTCATCGCTTAAATTAAGCTCATCGAAGTTAACGCCTTGGTCTTCAATTTCCTGCGCAAAATCAACGGACTCTGCAATTTTTTCCAATTTAGCAATAGTTTTTTCTACATCAATCCTATTGCAAGCTTTTCGCATGAGTTCAGGCACATCCAGCTCTTTTAGCTGTTCAATTTGCTCCCGTTCATGTTCCAAGAATTCTCTAGAAGCCATACTTCCACCACCTAAAATCTATTTTAGAATTAGTTAAAATTTTTTGGAGAGGACTTTTAACTAATTCATAAATTCCATTATATTACCTTTTTTATTTCATGTCAATTATTATATGTTTTTTAAATTTAATTAAATTCAACTTTTTTAGTCTTTCCCCTTTATTTTAAACATAATCTGTTATATAATATGCTTTATAATAATGCTATTAAAAAGGAGCGAATAAATATGGCATATAATTTTAAAGAAATCGAGAAAAAATGGCAAAATAAGTGGTATAGCGAAGGTACTTTTTATGCAAAAGATGATCCTTCTAAAAAGAAATGGTATGGTTTAATTGAGTTCCCTTACCCTTCTGGACAAGGCTTACATGTTGGACATCCACGTAGCTATACTGCACTAGATATTATTGCAAGAAAGAAAAGAATGGAAGGTTACAATGTATTATACCCTATAGGCTTTGATGCATTTGGCTTACCTGCTGAAAACTATGCAATTAAAAATCATGTTCACCCTAAAATTACAACTGAAAAAAATGTTGCACATTTTACAGAGCAATTAAAAGCTTTAGGTTTTTCATTTGATTGGTCTAGAGTAGTTAATACAACAGACCCAGAATATTATAAATGGACACAATGGATTTTTATTCAATTATTTAAACATGGCTTAGCATATAAAACTACAATGCCTATTAACTTTTGTACAGGTTGTAAAGTAGGCTTAGCAAACGAGGAAGTTGTAAATGGCGTTTGCGAAAGATGTGGAAGTCCTGTTGTTCAAAAAGAAAAAAGTCAATGGATGCTTAAAATTACAGAATATGCTCAAAGACTAATTGATGACTTAAACGATGTTGATTATTTAGAAAAAATTAAAACTCAACAAAAAAATTGGATTGGAAGAAGTGAAGGTGCTGAAGTTAAATTCAAAATAAGTGGACATGATAAAGAACTTGTTGTTTATACTACAAGACCTGACACCTTATTTGGTGCAACATATATGGTAGTAGCCCCAGAGCACCCTATTATTTCAGAATTATCAAGTGAAATTACAAACTTAAATGAAGTAAAAGATTATCAATCTAAAGCCGCTATGAAGTCTGACTTTGAACGTGCTGAACTTAATAAAGAAAAAACTGGTGTTGAAATTAAAGGAATTAAAGCTGTTAACCCATTAACAAATACAGAAATTCCTATTTGGGTTTCAGACTATGTTCTAATTACTTATGGTACAGGTGCTATTATGGCTGTTCCTTCACATGATACAAGAGACTGGGAATTTGCTAAAAAGTTTAATTTGCCAATGATTCAAGTTATAGAGTCAAATTCTCCTGATGTTGTTTGCGACATAGAAAAAGAGGCATTTACAGATGTTGAAACTGGAAAATTAATCAATTCAGGATTTTTAACAGGACTATCTGTAGAAGATGCTAAGAAAAAAGTTATTGATTACTTAGAAGAAAAAGGTATTGGAACTAGAAAAGTAAATTACAAACTTCGTGACTGGGTATTCTCAAGACAACGTTATTGGGGCGAGCCAATTCCTATGGTTTACTGCGAAGAATGTGGATGGGTTCCTATTAAAGAAGAAGAACTTCCATTAGAATTACCTAATATTGAAGATTATGAACCTGGAGAAAATGGAGAATCTCCACTTTCAAAGCATACAGAATGGGTAAATACAACATGTCCACATTGCGGAAAGCCTGCTAAACGTGAAACAGATACAATGCCTCAATGGGCTGGTTCTTCTTGGTATTACTTACGTTATATGGACCCACATAACAAAAATGAACTTGCATCTAAAAAGGCTTTGGAATACTGGGGACCTGTTGACTGGTATAATGGTGGTATGGAACATACAACTCTACACTTACTATATTCTAGATTCTGGCATAAATTTTTATATGACATTGGCGTTGTTCCTACAAAAGAACCTTATGCAAAACGTACTTCTCATGGAATGATTTTAGGTGCTAATGGTGAAAAAATGTCAAAATCTAAAGGAAATGTAATTAACCCAGATGATATTATAAACGAATTTGGAGCAGATACATTCCGTATTTATGAAATGTTTATGGGACCATTTGATCAAACAGCACCTTGGTCTATGGAAAGTATTCGTGGATGCAATAAGTTCTTAGACCGTGTATGGAATATGCAAGAGTTTTTAGTAGATGGAGATTCATATTCTCCAGAGTTTGAAAAAATGATGCATAAGGCTATTAAAAAAGTTTCTTCTGATATTGAAGAAATGAAGTTTAATACAGCTGTAAGTACTTTAATGACAATGGTAAATGAATTTTATAGAGTAAAAAGAGTTAACAAAGCTGAATTTAAAACATTACTTCAATTATTAAATCCATTTGTACCACACATGACAGAAGAATTATTTGAAATAATTGGAGAGTCTAATACAATAGCAAATACTCCTTGGCCTACTTATGACGAAGCTAAAACAGTAGATAATGAAATAGAAATTCCAATTCAAGTAAATGGCAAAGTTAAAGGTACTATAGCAATTTTAGTAGATGAAGACGAAGCTTCAGTTAAAGAAAAAGTACATAATGTTGCATCTGTTCAAAATGCAGTAGCTGACAAAACTATTGTTAAAGAAATTTACATTAAGAACAAGATTTATAACATTGTTGTAAAATAGAAATGCAGAGTGTTTTGACTAGTCAAAACACTCTATATTTTTAATGTTACATATTTGTAATATAACTGTAAACGTTCTGTCATACAATTTTGTCATATTATGTTGTATAATATTTGCTAGAAAATACTAAGGAGAAATAAATGAATATTGAAGCAGAATTAAAAAAAGATGGAATTGAAGTAGTTGGAAGGTTAGATACATTAAGTGTTAACTCTCTTGCTAAAAATGTAGCCGAAAAAATATGTAAGGCTTTTCCTAAGGCAAGATTTAACCCAAACGAACTATTTATTGCATTTTCTAGGCTTCCTATGTTTTTAGCAGAAATGCCTGAAGGCTTTGCTGAAGCAAATTATTTTTATAAAAACTCTTCTATTTATTTTAAACAGGGAGTTCCTTTAGATGAGCTTGAAAAGTTTGCTATTCATGAGTTTATTCATCACATTCAAGAAGTAAAAGATAAATCTGGAAATTTATATCGTTTAGGTCTTTGCGAATATGGTGAGTTTAAAATTTATGGAATGGCATTAAATGAAGGTGCTGTTCAACTTGCCACTGCTAAAGCATTAGAATATAAAGAAGATATAGTAAAATATTATGGAATTTCACTTCCAACCACAAGCCCAAATTACTACCCTATTCTTTGTAATTTAGTAAAACAGCTTACATATTTAATAGGGGAACAAAATTTATTTGAAAGTACATTTTTTAGTACAGATGCATTCAAATTAGAGGCAATTAGGGTTTTAGGTAGAAAAGAATTTCTAAAAATTCAAGATAATTTAGATAAAATTTTATATACAGAAGAAAAAATTATTAAATTAAATAACCGCTTAATGGAAGATAATCTAGAAGGTAGCAAACTTCAAAAAATTACTACTAAAATTGAAGATTATAAAACACTTTTAAGAAAAACTTTCATTCAAACACAAGATTTAATATTTTCTTCTTACTTTAATAAAGAATTTAACAATTTATCTACAACACAAGAGATTGAAGTATATAGAGCAAAATTATATAATTATCAAAACTATTTAGGCATTACAGATAACTATTTTGATTTTAATAATTACTATGTTGATAAAATGGCTGCATTAGAAGATAAATACGATTCAATTATTAACAATGTTTCTTTAACTGTTGTTAAAGAATCTAAACTTGCTAATCTATTTAAAGCCTTAAGACTTTTGTTTTCTTTCGGAAAAAATGAAGAGAATGAATAAATATTATATGAAATTTAAAAGTTCCAAATAACAAATGATAAAAAGACCTCAAGCAATAATCTATTTATAGATAATGCTTGAGGTTTTAAAGTACGCCTTTTTATTGAGCGCTTACTCATAAGGAAGTATTTTTTTAATATTTTTCAAATTATACACTCTCTCTTTTCCGCTCTCCAAGAGACCTTAGGCACTTAGGAAGGCTTTTTCTTATTTATATTCTGTTATTGTGTGCGGTGTATCTGGATTTGTTGCTGATTCGCTTGGTGTGATTTGGACATTAGACCCTAGATGAACTATAGGGCGCAAACCGCCGTTGAGATTGTTACGCGAGGTATCTTTGGAATCAAACACATGGACACCGCCGAAGTCCACGTTTGCACCACAAAGCCCAAAGGTTGCACAGTCAGAAATGCAGGCAACAAATCGTGAAGCTAACCAATAATAACTATTATTTGATAAAACTTTTGATGCTTCTCCATAATTATTCTCATTTATTGAAATAAAATAATAAGTATATGTTGTTGTTAAACTGTCAGCTTGTGTTTTTTGACTAGTTTCGGGTTCAGTACTAGTTATAACCGGAGTTCCATTTTCATCTTGCTTTGATTCATACTCTTTTAGTCCATCAGATTTTATTACGCCATTGTCTTTTGTCCCCGAACCATTTTCTTCTGCATATAAGTTTAGATAATATGAATAACCATGTTGCCATGTTACTGTTTTATTTGTCTTATCTACTTTTGTAATATATGTTCCATCCTCTGTTAATTTTCCTACTTCATCACTTATATATTTCTCTCTTGCTGTTTTTCCAGTTGGTGTTTCCGCATCTTCAAAATCTTTACTATTTACACTTCTTGCATATATTCCATCTGCTTCTCTACTATACAATGTTTTACATATATCATTTAATATATATACTCCGTTATTATATCCTGTTGCTCCTTGAAAATATACTTCTTGGCTTGTTTGTGTTCCTATTATATCAATTTCGCCATTATCATATATTTTTAATACTTGCCATTTCATATTTCTATCTTGTTGTATATTTGTATTTTGGACTGAACCTGTATATGTTGGACCTAATTCACTTTCAAAATATGTTGGTACTCCTTCAGCATCAAATCCATCTGGTTTATAGTCTATATAATCTCCAATGTTTATTCCAGTTCGGTCTACACTTGTTCCTTCACCTAATAAATTTTGTATGTCTCCTACTAAATTTGCCATGTCTCCCTGTTCATTTACTATTGATTGGTTTGTTTTTTCTGCTGCCTTTTTCGCCATATCTAGTATTCCGCCTTCACCTAGTACAAAGGTTATTGTTACACCTGCCAATATTAAAAGCACTACTATTGTTACTACTAAAGCAATTAATGTTATACCTTTAGCGTATTTTGCAGTGCTTAAAAAATTGGGTCTATTTTCATTTAAACCTATTTCTCCTTGTATAATATATTTAGGTTTTTTAAAGGTTACCTATAAACCTTTATATAACAGTTATTTCATGATATAA
>CANQRY010000002.1 GCA_947626335.1 uncultured Clostridia bacterium
ATTATATCATGAAATAACTGTTATATAAAGGTTTATAGGTAACCTTTAAAAAACCTAAATATATTATACAAGGAGAAAAGCATTATGAATTATAAAGAACTTGCAGACTTGATTTTTCCAAATGTAAAAAATATATCATATTATGAGGAAAAATATCCAGAAAGAAATTTAGAAGAAGGAGCAATTGTTACAAGATTTGCACCAAGCCCAACAGGTTTTGTACATGTAGGTGGATTAATGCAATGCGTTATAAATAGACAGCTTACTAATCAAACAAAAGGCGTGTTTATACTAAGAATAGAAGATACAGACCAAAAACGTGAAATAGAAAATGGAGTAGCACAAATTGTAAATGCTATTAGAGATTTTGGAATAGAATTTGATGAAGGCATGATAAATGAAACTGAATCAAAAGGTGATTATGGTCCATACAAACAAAGTGACAGAGGTGAAATTTATAGAGCCTATGCTAAATACTTAATTGAGCAAGGAAGAGCTTATCCTTGCTTTGCAACACCAGAAGAATTAGAAGAAATGAGAAAAAAGCAAGAAGCGGCTAAAATTAGAACAGGTTATTATGGAGTTTGGGCTACATACCGTAATTTACCAGTAGATGAGGCGGCAGAAAAAATAAAAGCAGGAGTTCCATATATTGTTCGTTTTAAATCAATGGGAAGTGAGGACAAAAAAATAAGACATCATGACGTCATAAAAGGCAATATAGACTTCCCTGAAAACGACCAAGACATAGTTATTATTAAAGCAGATGGACTTCCTACATATCACTTTGCACATGCAGTAGATGACCATTTAATGAGAGTAACGCATGTAATTCGTTCAGATGAATGGGTATCATCTATTCCATTACATTTAGAGTTATTTAAAACTTTAGGATTTAAAACACCTAAATATTGCCACTATGCACCAATTTTAAAAGAAGAAGATGGCAAAAAACGTAAAATTAGTAAAAGAAAAGACCCAGAAGCAGCAGTAAGTTTTTATCATGAAGAAGGTATTCCAGCTCCTGCTGTTTGCGAGTATTTAATGAATATTGGAAATTCTAATTTTGAAAGTTGGAGAAGAGCTAATCCAAATTTAGACATGTCAAACTTTAAATTTGAAATAAACAAAATGAGCGTAAGTGGTGCAATTTTTGACCTAGTAAAATTGTTGGATGTTTCTAAAAATGTTATTTCAAAATACACTAAAGAAAAAATGTATGACGAGGTTTTAGAGTGGGCAAAAAGGTATGATAGTGAGCTTGAAAACTTACTAAAAAATAAAGAATACTCACTTAAAATATTTGGAATTGAAAGAGGAAATGCTAAACCAAGAAAAGATATTTCTAAGTGGTCAGATGTTAAAGATGCCATTATTTATATGTATGATGAAGAGTTTGAAAAACAGGGTATAAATTTTGAATATGGCAAAATAAATAATAAAGAAGAAATTAAAAGAATATTAAGTACATATCTAGAAAAATATTTTGATATAAATGATGATAAACAAACATGGTTTGATAAAATGAAAGATTTATCAGAAAGCCTAGGCTATGCAAGAGAAGTAAAAGAATACAAACAAAACCCAGAAAAATGGCCAGGACATGTTGGAGATATTAGTACAGTTTTAAGAGTAAGCTTAACAGGTAGACAAAATACGCCAGACCTTTACGAAATAATGCAAGTTTTAGGAAAAGAAAGCATACAAAAAAGATTAAATAGAATTATAGAATCTTAAAAAAATAGAAAGGGGAGTTATTTTCTATGGATTACAAAATAGGTGATATTGTAAAAACAAAAAAACAGCATCCTTGTGGAAGTAAACTATGGGAAATAGCTAGAGTAGGCGTAGACTTTAAGCTCAAATGTTTAGGTTGTGGGCACATAGTTACAATGGAAAGGCAAAAAGCATTAAAGGCAATTACTAAAAAAGTTGAAGAAAACTAAAATATATTGTAAATTAAAAGAGGCAGTGCCAAAATTGGCACTGCCTTTTGAGGTTACTATGCTTAGAAGGCCGTATACACAGAAATGGCCTGACGATGGTACTTGCCCATCGCAGACATCTCACGGATTTCACGCAAAGTCTCCTTCGAAGAAGACCAAATGTCCACCGCCGTTTCGCCAACGGGGACACACTTAATGTCACTGAATTTGTTCCTTAAAGCAGAAACAAAACTTTCCCTCTCGGGACCCTTTGAGAATGTTAACCGAACGTCTGCGCTAGTCCTTGACATAAAATCACCTCTGAGATTATTTGCTCAAATAGAACAAATTGATATTTGCTATAGTTCCATTGAACATAGTACTAATTATACTTCTAAAATGCTAAAAAGTCAATAAATTTAAAAATTTTACTTGAGAATTTTTAAATTTTTGAATAGTTTTAGTGTAAAATTTACAAATAAAATAATTATATAAATTAACGATAATATTTTAATAATCATGTTTTATAAAAAAACGTAGAAGCTAGCATTTACTAGCTTCTACGCTTGAGGTTTACTGCCTGTAGTGCAAGGCCCCGACGCAGTCTCGCATGTAACTTAATGCCACATGCCGATCCACAGAATATGCCTTAAGATCCAAATAGGCGGTTCTTTTATAGACATAACTACGGTCTTTGACGTTTGCGTTCCTGAAAGCGCTGAATTTGTGCGCGGTAGCATCCAACGCAGAACATGCATAAGTAAAGTTGTCATACGTCACTGATGCGAAGTCTTCCTTCCGCTTAGGCATAATTAAAACCCCCTAAATTATATTTATTCCGTTTGGAATTATAATTATTATACTATAATTCCATCAAGAAGTCAATTTATGTTTACCTGAAGATATTTTTCAATTACTTCCCAAACTTTTTTTGTATATATTTTTCTTTCAGAAGAAAAAGGTAAAAAACTTAAATCTTTTAAAGGGTTTAAAATTTCTTGCAAAGATTTAACATATTCATCAACCTTTGTAACAGCTATTTTATCTGCTTTATTTGCAATTATAATACATGGAAGATTAGTTTTAAAAATGTAGTTATACATTAGTTTATCATTTTCAGTAGGGTCATGTCTAATATCAATTAAAAAAATTATTAACGAAATACTTTTGCTTTTTTGCAAGTATTCTTCAATAAATTTTCCTACTTTTTCTTGCTCTTGTTTAGACATTTTACTAAATCCATAACCAGGTAAATCAACAAAATAAAATTTGTTATCCATATTGTAAAAGTTAATTTGTCTTGTTTTTCCAGGTTCGCTACTAGTTCTTGCTAAATTTTTGCGATTAACTAATGTATTTACAAACGAAGATTTCCCAACATTAGATTTTCCAACTAAAACAACTTGTGGCAAATCATCTTGTGGATATTGTTTAGGGCTCACCGCTGAAATTTTAAACTCTGGATTTTTAATTATCATAATTTAAATACCTCTTACTTTTTAGGTTTTAAAATTTTCGTGCCACCCATATATGGCCATAAAACTTCAGGAATAGTAATGCTTCCATCTGGCTGATAATGATTTTCTAAAAATGCAATTAGCATACGAGGTGGGGCAACAACAGTGTTATTTAAAGTATGTGCATAATAATTTCCTTTTTCGCCTTTAATACGAATTCCAAGGCGTCTTGCTTGTGCATCTGTTAAGTTAGAGCAGCTACCAACCTCAAAATATTTTTGTTGTCTAGGGCTCCAAGCTTCTACATCACAGCTTTTAGCCTTTAAATCTGCTAAATCACCACTGCAACATTCTAATGTACGAACTGGAATTTCCATACTTCTAAATAATTCTACTGTATATGACCATAATTTTTCATACCATTTATAACTATCTTCTGGCTCGCAAACAACTATCATTTCTTGTTTTTCAAATTGGTGAATACGGTAAACACCACGTTCTTCTATGCCATGAGCACCTTTTTCTTTTCTAAAGCAAGGAGAATAAGAAGTCATAGTATATGGAAGCTTATCTTTAGATAGTATTTGATCTTTAAATTTTCCTATCATAGAATGCTCGCTAGTACCAATTAAATATAAGTCCTCGCCTTCAATTTTATACATCATAGCATCCATTTCTTCAAAACTCATAACACCTGTTACAACATTGCTACGAATCATAAAAGGTGGAACGCAATAAGTAAAGCCTTTGTTAATCATAAAATCTCTAGCGTAAGAAATAACTGCAGAATGAAGTCTTGCAATGTCTCCTATTAAATAATAAAAGCCATTTCCTGCAACTCTACGAGCACTGTCTAGGTCAATTCCTTCTAATGCTTCCATAATATCTGTATGATAAGGAATTTCATAATCAGGAACTGTAGGCTCGCCAAATCTTTGATTTTCTACATTTTCAGTATCATCTTTACCTATTGGAACCGAAGTGTCTATAATATTTGGAATTTTCATCATTCTTTCGGTAATTTGTTTTCCATATTCTTCTTCTAGTTTTTCGTTTTCAGTAAGTTTTTCGTTTATTTCATTTACTTCAGCCTTTACCTTTTGAGCTTCTTCAGATTTTCCCTGTCTCATTAAATTACCAATTTCACTACTTAAGGAATTCCTTTTGCTTCTCAATTCATCACCATTTAATTTAGCCTCACGATTTTTAGTGTCAAGCTCTATTACCTCATCTACTAAAGCTAATTTGTGGTCTTGAAATTTCTTTTTGATATTTTCTTTTACCAAATCTGGATTTTCTCTTAAAAACTTAATATCAATCATTTACATTCCTCCTAGTTATTTTTAAATTATTAGTAATATAGCCATATTTTAACACTTTATATAACATTTTTCAATTGTTTTTAAAATAATTCCATCTAAATTTAATTTTATTGGGTAATATGATATTGGAGGAAATATGAGATTAATTTTAGAATTCTTAAAATTTATTATATATACACTAGTTATTGTACTAATTTCAAAATATTTTTTAGTGCCTGTACTTAGAAAACTAGCAGAAGCATTAAAGCTAAAACCAAAAACAGTGGGAAATATTACAGGTTTAGCAACCTCGGCGCCAGAGCTTTTAACAGTTTGCTTTTCATCTGTTACAGGCTTAACTTCTACAAGCACTTATAATATTATTAGCTCAAATATAATTAACCTTGTACAATATTTGTTTGCAGTATACCTAAACAAAAATCAAAAAAATTTACAAAATAGGGCAATAAAAATTGACCTTACAATGGTTATATTTACAATAATTATTCCAATATTACTATTTATATTTAAAATAAATTTTTCAGTTTCAATTGTGCCAGCATTTGTTTTATTATTTTTGCTTTTTTACTATATAAATGCAAACTCACATAAGCTATATTTAAACAAAAAAACTTCATTTGAAAACAAAATTAGTGATGAGCAAAAATGGGTAAAAGGTAAAAAAAGTGTAATTATAAAAAATAGCATATTTTTAGTTATAATATCAGTTATGCTATATTTTACAGGCAATTTACTAGGTAACAATTTAAAAACTTTGTGCCATCTATTTAAAATATCAGAATGGGTAATTGGAATACTATTAGGCTTTATTACAAGTATTCCAGAGCTAATTACATTTATTGAATCACAAAAACATTATAAATTTAAGAAAGAAAATTCTGAAGATGGCGTAATAGAAGCAACTAATAATTTATTAACATCTAATATTGTAAACTTATTTATTATTCAGTCACTCGGAATTATAATTTACGAATTTACTAAATTGTAGTTGTATAGAAACTAAAGAAATTGAATATAATATTAACAGTTTAATTATGGGAGATAAGCTAAAAATGGATGATTTTCAAAAAGAAAATATAATTATAGAAAAAACACCTGAAGAAAAAAAGATTGAGCTTATAGTAAGTGTTTTAAAAGCCAAAAGAGAACTAGACTTAGCAAATAAAAACTTTGAAACTGCAGAAAGTGGCTTAATTGATTACTATGTTTATCAAATAAAAGCATCTAAAAGTAAATTGGATTTTTTAGTAAACAAAGCTAAACAAAAAGGAATTTCTCTAAATATGATAGAAGAAATCTACTTTAGAAAAAATCAAGTGAGCTAATTTTATAGCTAACTATTAATTGTAAGTTATTTAGTAATATTTGTCCAAATTTTATCATAAGTATTTATAATAAGAATGCAGGTGATAAAATTTGGATTTTTCTAATGGTTTTGTAATTTTAGGTTGTATAATAGCACTACTAGTATTTGGAAAAGTTTTTTCAATTCCTATTAAATCAATATTAAAATTAGTTCTAAATTCAGTTTTAGGAGGACTTTTAATATTTTTTATAAACATAATTGGAGGAGCATTTTCTTTTCATATAGGACTTAATATTGGAACCTCATTATTAGTGGGTATTTTAGGGTTACCTGGTGCAATACTACTAATTGTGCTTAAGTTACTCATATAAAACTTGAATTTTACATAAAAAGAGCTTATAATATAGTATATAACTTTTTGTTATCCATGTATGTTATTTCATATATGGTTTAAAATAGATGTTCCTACGTATTTTGGCAAACAAAACTAAAGGAGGATTTACAAAATGGTAACAGCAATTGTTGGAACACAATGGGGTGATGAAGGAAAAGGCAGAGTTTCGTACTTTGAAACTCGAAATGCTAATGTTGTGGTACGGTGTACTGGAGGAAACAACGCAGGTCATACGGTTGTTTCTAACGGACAAAAATATGCACTTCATTTGCTTCCGTCTTCCATCATAAACCCCAGCGTGATGTCAGTAATCGGAACAGGGGTTGTTATTAACCCCGAAAGTCTGATTTCTGAAATCCGTCTCTTAAGCGAGAGAGGGGTAGAAATTACCCCTAAGAACCTTCTCATCAGCAATCGTGCTCACGTAATTTTGCCCATTCATGTATCTAAAGATAAGGCCGAAGAAGTCCTTAAGGTAAAATTTGGCTTGAGCAAAGTTGGAACCACAGGAAGAGGAATTGGCCCTGCTTATGAAGACGTAGCTTCTCGCTATGGTATTCATATGTACGACCTTTTGGGCGATTTCGAGACCTTGAGCAAAAAAATCAAGTTCGTTGCTTACATGAATAACTTTATTCTGGGGCTGGCGAATATGAATCATTACCCCGATAAAGAGTGTGAACAAATCGCAAGAGAGTATTTGGAATACGGCGAATATCTTAAAGCTTTTATTTCGGATACCAAGCCTTTCTTCTATGACCACTTGGACAAAGAAAGCAGCATCGTGCTAGAAGGTGCTCAAGCTGCCTTCCTTGATGTTGAGCAGGGAAGACCGCCATTTTCGACCGCTAGCCACCCTACTGCAAGCGGATCTTGTACAGGCGCTGGGCTCGGCCCTTTGTTCGTGAATGAAGTAATTGGCGTAATGAAAGCCTATACTTCAAGAGTGGGTGAAGGACCATTCCCCACAGAGCAAAAGAACGAAATCGGCAACAAAATAATGAAGCTCGGTCACGAATACGGTACCACCACTGGACGTCCTAGGAGGTGTGGCTGGCTGGATTTGGTTATGATTAAAGATGCAGTGAAAATTAATTCCTGCACCTGTCTGGCACTTAACCACTTAGATACCATTGGTAAGCTAAGTGAAATCAAAGTTTGCATTGGTTACAAATACCATGGCAAAGTAATTAACTATGTGCCAGTTGATCATGAAAACTGTGAGCCAATCTATAAAACTTTTTGTGGAAATTGGTCTGCAGATGGAATAACTAAGTTTGATCATCTTCCGGAGAAGGCAAAAAGGTATATCGACTTTATCGAGGAGTATACTGGTGTTACCGTTGTATACATTGGCACCGGTCCCGATAACGAAAAGACTATTGTGAGGTAAGAGCATCTATTTAAAAACCACCTAAGGCAATGCTTTAGGTGGTCTTTTAAAATTATTCAACAGTAACAGATTTTGCTAAATTTCTAGGCTTATCAACATCTAATCCCTTATATTTAGAAATATAGTAAGCTAAAAGCTGAAGCGGAACTATTGAAAGAATAGGTGATATTAAATTATTAGTTTCTGGTATATCTATAACAAAATCGAAATTATTATTTGTTATATTCTGATTTGTAATTATTAAAGTTTTAGCTCCTCTTGAAACTACTTCTTGAATATTGCTTATAGTTTTTTCAACTAGATCAGGATTTGTAAGTATTCCAATAACAGTAACGCCATTTTCAATAAGTGCAATAGGACCATGCTTAAGCTCTCCTGCAGCATAAGATTCAGAGTGAATATATGAAATTTCTTTTAGTTTTAAAGAGCCCTCCATTGAAACTGCATAATCAGTACCTCTTCCTAAAAAGTACATATCAGTTTCATTATAAACTTTTTTAGCAAAATCTTTAATATTTTCAGTTTCAGTTAGAACGGTTTCTAATTTAGTAGGAAGGTCTAAAATATCATTTTTTAAATTATTAAGTACACTACTATTAGTACTTTGCAAATTTTCAGCAAAATATATAGCTAAAATTATAAGTAACACTATTTGTGAAGTGTATGCCTTAGTAGAAGCAACTGCTATTTCAGGACCAGCATGTGTATATATACTATAGTCTGCTTCACGAGTAATTGAGCTACCAACAACATTAGAAATTGCTAAGGTTTTAGCGCCTTTACTTTTTGAAAGCTTTAATGCTGCTATAGTATCAGCTGTTTCGCCAGACTGACTAATAAATATACAAAGCGTTTTTTCATTTAATATAGGGTCTCTATATCTAAATTCAGAAGCTATATCTACTTCAGTAGGAATATGTGTAAGTTTTTCTAAAGCAACTTTCCCTACAAGGCCTGCATGCATAGCCGTGCCACAAGCCACTATATATATTTTATTAATTTTTTGTAAATATTCTTTTGTAATGCCTATATCATCAAAACAGCAATTTTCACCTAGTTTAAGTCTAGTGCCAATTGTTTCAAGTATTGCATTAGGTTGTTCATAAATTTCTTTTAACATATAGTCTTCATAGCCATTCTTTTCAGCGCTAGTAGCATCCCATTCAATATTTTTAACAGGTTTACTATGTTCAGATAGAGTGTTGTCAAAAAATTGAACATGGTCTTTATAAACCACAGCATATTCATAATCATCTAAAAGATAAAAATCTTTTGTGTATGAAAGAATAGCAGGAATATCAGAAGCAATAAAGTTTTCGGTTGCTTTAGTTCCAATAACTAGAGGACTATCTTTTCTAACTACTATTATTCTATCTGGGTGTAATTTTGATATTACTTCTATTGCGTAACTGCCTTTTAATTTGTTAGTGGCTACTTTAACAGCTTGTAAGAATTTATCACCCTCAAAAATTTCATTTGTATAATAATAATGAATTAGGTTAGGAATAACCTCTGTATCTGTTTCAGATAAAAATTTGTAACCTTTACTACTTAAAAATTCTTTTAATTCGTTGTAATTTTCAATAATGCCATTATGTACTACAGCAAAGTTATTGCTATTATCTAAATGTGGGTGAGAGTTTTCTTTAGAAGGTTTTCCATGAGTTGCCCATCTAGTGTGTGCAATACCAATATTTGAAGTTAAATTATTTAATTCTGGAGCCTTTTGTAAATTTGCAACTCTACCTTTATCTTTAAAAGTACAAATTTCGTTATTTTGAATTACAGCAATTCCAGCTGAGTCATATCCTCTATACTCTAAACTAAGTAATCCATTTATTAAAATAGGAGTAGCCTTTTTATCTCCTATGTAACCTACAATTCCACACATAGGTATCCTCCTTTGTTAGTTTTGAATTTTCAATATTATTATATTACTACAAAAAAATAAATGTGTCAAAATTTAATACTTGACTTTAATAAATAACTCATATAGAATGAAAATGGTGTGAGGGGGAGTAAAAATAATGCAAAAAAATGAAATACAAGTAGTAGAAAATAAAGATAGCAAATTATTTACTAAAAAAGATATTATTGCAATGACTATAATTACAGTAATATATGCAATAATATCTTTTATAAATTTAGGAAGTTTTACAAACCCTCGGAACTTTTTGGGTAAGTAAAGGAGCAAGCGATGAAGCGGTTCTAAAATTGCAAGAGCCAACTTATGTGATAAGTATTAAACTTTATTCAGGAACTCACAAAGGTAATTATAAGATATATATTTCAAATGACAATAAAAATTTTGAAGGTCCTCTAGAATTTGATAAAGGTAAAGTATATGCTTGGAGTGAACTAGGCATTGGAAAAACCTTTGAATATATAAAATTTGTGCCATATGCACAAGACGCACACTTAGGAGAAATAGGATTATATAATGAAAATTATGAACAAATTGACGCAATTCCATTAAATGACAATGCAAAACTTATTTTAGACGAGCAAGGTATTGTTCCAAGAGAAATAAGTTATATGAACTCAAGTTATTTTGATGAAATATATTTTCCAAGAACTGCATCTGAGTATTTACAAGGTTTGCAAATTTATGAATGGACACATCCACCTCTAGGAAAATTAATACTAACAATTCCAATATTTATTTTAGGCCTAACTCCTTTTGCATATAGATTATTTGGAAATATTGCAGGAATACTAATGATTTTAATCATATATGTAATTGCAAAAATGATGTTCAAAAAAACAAAATATGCTGCTTTAGCTGGTATTCTTCTTGCTGCAGATGGAATGCATTTTGTTCAAACTAGAATTGGAACAGTGGATAGTTTTTTAATATTGTTTATAATGCTTGCATACTTATTTATGTATAAATATGTTATAAGTTATGATAAAACCTTAAATAAAAGGTTATGGGCACTATTTTGGTCAGGACTATTTATAGGCTTAGCAATAGCAGTTAAATGGATAGGATTATTTGCTGGAGCAGGACTTGCAGTTATATTCTTTTCAAGTGTATTTGTAGAAATATTTATTAAAAAGAGAAAATGGAATAAAGACTATGAAATTATATTTTTATCTTGCATATTATTTTTTATAATAATACCAATGCTTATATATGGATTATCGTATTTGCCTGAATTTTTTATAGGAAATTCTAAAGTTAAGGATTTTAAAAGCCTTATTATACTTCAGCAAAAAATGTATGATTATCATCATGATTTAGAGGCAACACATACATATTCATCAAAATGGTACACATGGCCTGTAACAGCTAAAGATATTTTATATTGGTCATCAACTACCATTGACGGAAAAGTAAGCAGAATTGTATTATTAGGAAATCCAATAGTCTTTTGGGTTTCGGTACCATGTATGATATATACGGTTGTATTAAGTATTTGGAAACGTAAATTTAAGTATTGGTTTTTAATTGCTAGTATTATATGTTTAATTACACCATATATACTAATACCAAGAATTATGTTTTTATACCACTATTTTTCGGTATTACCATTTGCAATACTTTCAATTGTAGCTGCTATGGAATGGTTATGCGAAAAAATTAAAAACAATATACCAATTTGGGTGCTTGCAGAATTAGCAATTTTAGGATTTATAGTATTTTATCCAATATATTCAGGGCTTCCAGTAAATCCTGTATATATTCAAGACCTAAAATGGCTAAAAACTTGGGTATGGTAATAATTAAAAGAAAGGGGGCTATCTATATAAATGTTTGACATAGAGCAAGAACTAAAAAAATTGCCTGATAGACCAGGAGTGTATATTATGCATGATAAAAATGACAAGATAATATACGTTGGAAAAGCAATTTCTTTAAAAAATAGAGTTAGGCAATATTTTAGAAAAAATAACAAAACAAAAAGAATAGAAAATATGGTAGCTCTAATTGACCATTTTGAATATATTTTAACAGATAATGAATCAGAAGCTTTAATTTTAGAGTGTAATTTAATTAAAAAAAATATGCCTAAATTTAATGTGCTTTTAAAAGATGATAAAACTTATCCATATATAAAAGTAAATGTAAAAGAAAAATACCCAGATGTGTATATAACAAGAAGAATATTAAATGATGGAGCAAAGTATTTTGGACCATATGCAAGCGCAAGTAGTGCAAAAGAAATGGTAGATTTTATAAAATCAAAATTTAAAATAAGGCAATGTAAAAACTTTAAATTTAAAGATAGACCTTGCCTAAATTATCACATTAAAAAATGTAGTGGTCCATGCATGGGGTATATTTCAGAAGAAGAGTACAAAAATCAAATAGATCAAATTATAAATTTACTTTCAGGGAAAACAGAATTAGTTATAAAAAATTTAGAAAAAGAAATGAATGAGGCATCGCAAAAACAAGAATATGAAAAAGCAGCATACCTGCGAGATAAAAAGCTAGCTATTGAAAAAATAAGCTATGAAAGGCAGAAAGTTTCAAATTTATCAGAAAATGATATTGATGTTATAGGCCTAGCTAGAAACGAACTTCGTGTTTGCATAGAAGTATTTTTTGTTAGAAATAGCAAAATGGTGGGAAGAGAGCATTTCTTTTTTGAAGACCTAGCTGATGAAACAGATAAAGAAATTTTATCTAATTTTATGAAGCAATATTATTTAAATAATTTAAATATTCCAAGCAAAATTATGCTTAAAGAAGAAATAGAAGATAAAGAATTATTAGAAAACTCTTTATCTGAAAAAGTAGGAAGAAATGTAGAAATAAAATTTCCTAAAAAAGGAGAAAAACTAAAATTAGTAGAAATGGCAGAAAATAATGCAAAAAACACATTGGAAAATACTGAAAGAGAAAAATACAGTGTGGTAAATGAACTTAAAAAAGTACTTAATATGGAGATTCTTCCAAGAAAAATTGAAAGCTATGATATTTCAAATATTTCAGGTGAATATGTAGTTGCCGGAATGTGCGTACTTTTAGATGGGGAAGTTAAAAAGAATTTATCTAAAACTTTTAAAATAAAAACAGTTTTAGGACAAGATGACCCTAAATGCATAAATGAAGTAATTTCAAGAAGATTAAAACATTCTATAGAAAACCCAAATGGAGCCTTTGGAAGCCTGCCAGATGCAATTTTTGTAGATGGTGGCATTACACAAATGAGAGCAGCAAGAGAAGCGGTAGATGAATATAATTTGAAAATTCCTATTTTCGGAATGGTAAAAGACGATAAACATAGAACTAGGGCTTTAATAGATGAAAACAGAAAAGAAATAAAATTATCTGAAAGGTTAATGAATGTAGTAACATATTTTCAAGACTGTGTTCACGAAAAAGCAATAGGTTACCATAGAAAATTAAGAGGAAAGCAAATAACAAAATCAGAATTAGATGGCATTTTAGGAGTAGGACCTACAAAAAAGAAAGCTTTGCTTAAAGCTTTTGGAAGTGTAGCAAAAATAAAAGAAGCATCAATAGAAGAAATAACAAAAGTAAATGGCATAAATGAAAAGCTAGCTAAAACTATAAAAGAAGAATTGTCGAAAAAGTAGAAAATTTTGTATACGATTTTTATCATAAAATTTTAGGCTTAAGCATATATTTTTAAAAGAATATATATTTAGGGGGATTTTATGGAGTATACAAAAGATTTAATTTTAAATGTAAATTACCAAGAAATTAAAAGGCACAAAAGTATTAAAAAGGCTATTCTTAGGCACAAAATAGCATTTATTGCTTTAACAAGTACTATTTTATTTATTTGCATAGATATAGTGCTAATAATGAATTTTATAGAATTATTAGGAGGAATTATTTAAAAGAGGTGCAATTAAATTGCATCTCTTTTAAATTGGCATCATTGTAAAAACATGTAATTTGTGCTAAAATATAATGTGTAAAAAAATGAAAGGAATATTTAAAATTGGAAATAGCAAAAAATTGGAAAGATTACGAAATATTAGATATGGCAGATGGTGTAAAATTAGAAAGATGGAAAAACGTCATATTATCTAGACCAGACCCACAAATTATATGGAAAGAAAAATCTTTCCCAGAAAAATGGAAAAATGTTAATGCCACATATCACAGAAGTTCATCAGGAGGTGGCGGCTGGAAATATGCTAAAAAAATGCCAGAGAATTGGGAAATATCATATAAAGATTTAAAATTTAAAATTAAACCAATGGGATTTAAACACACTGGCTTATTTCCAGAGCAAGCTGTTAACTGGGACTGGATGATTGAAAAAATTAAAAATGCAAAAAGACCTATTAAAGTATTAAACTTATTTGCATATACAGGTGGTGCAACAGTAGCTTGTAGTTATGCAGGAGCAGAAGTATGCCATGTAGATAGCTCTAAAGGTATGGTAACATGGGCAAAAGAAAACTTAAAAGCATCAGGTTTAGAAAATAATCCTGTTAGATTTATTGTTGACGATGTTTTCAAATTTGTAAATCGCGAAATAAGAAGGGGTAACAAATATGATGCAATTATTATGGATCCACCTTCTTATGGTAGAGGCACAAATGGAGAGGTATGGAAATTTGAAGAAAACCTAGAAGAATTAGTGGAGCTATGTTCTAAGGTTTTATCAGATAATCCACTATTTTTCTTAATAAACTCATATACAACTGGGATCTCAAGCAAAGTTTTAGAAAATATTTTAAGTTTAACTATAAATAAAACACATATTGGAAAAGTTACAAGTGGAGAAATAGGACTTCCAATGACAAGTTCTAGCTTAGTACTTCCATGTGGCATTTATGGCAGATGGGAGAGCTAATATCTAAGTGTATATTACTATTTGTATAGTAGACACTTGTTTATTAATAGATATTAACTTTGGGCACGTGGAAGGATAAAACTATAAGTAGGAGATAAAATGGAGCAAATAAAAGTAATTTATGAAGATAACCATGTAATAGTAGTACAAAAGCCTGTTAATATTCCATCACAAGCAGATAAAACAGGGGATATTGACATGCTATTTTTAATAAAAAAATATATAAAAGAAAAATACCAAAAGCCAGGTAATGTATATTTAGGGCTAGTTCATAGGTTAGATAGACCTGTTGGAGGTGTAATAGTTTTTGCTAAAACTTCAAAAGCTGCAGCAAGGTTAAGTAGTCAGGTAAGAGAAAAGCAATTTCAAAAAACATATTTGGTAATTGCAAATGGTAAAATGGAAAAGTCAAAAGATACTTTAGAAGATTACTTATTAAAAAATGAAAAGACCAATATGAGCAAAGTAGTAGAAAGTGGAACTAAAAATAGTAAGCTTGCTATACTTGATTATGAGGTAATAAAATATGAACCAGAAATAGATTTATCTGTTTTAAAAGTTAATTTGCATACTGGAAGGCATCATCAAATAAGAGTGCAGTTAGCTAGCAGAAATCATAGTATTTATGGAGACCAAAAATATGGTGGAAGAGGACATGGAAAACAAATTGCTCTTTGGGCATACGAGCTAAAATTTTATCATCCAATTACAAATGAGCTTTTAACTTTTCACTCCATACCAGAATACATTGGAAGTTGGAAAATACTAGAAGGACTTGAAATTTAAAAATTTCAAGTCCTTTAACGCATAAATTTACAAAAATATCACGAAATTATATAAAACAAATTTCAACATTTTTCGCGAATGAAATTTATAAATTCATAAAGAAAAATGTTATAAAAAATATTTTACTATTAAAATAATTATAGAAAAAGTTTCGAGGTAAAATATGATTGATAAAATGTGTGATTTTATAACAAATAAAATTAAGCAAAATGTTGAAAATATAGACGAAGAAAAAGAAGCTGTAATTAGATTTGGAGTATTACTTATTTTTGGTGAATTACCTAAAATTATTATATTATTTGCCATTGGATTTTTGCTAGGAATAGGATGGTATACTCTTATCTTCTTTTTACTATTATGCCCTTATCGTAGTTTTACAGGTGGTTTGCATTTAAAAACACATTTAGGTTGCATGATTATGACTGTTATTCTATATCTTAGTCCAATATTACTTGCAAAATATTTAGATATAGAGCAAAACTATATTTTATATATAATGGCAGGATTTGTAGCAGTATTTAGCATATATATAATTGCCAAATATGCTCCAGCCGATACTGAAAACATACCAATATTAACTAAAAAAGAAAGAAAATCTAAAAAAATAAAAGCATATATTTCACTTATATTTTTAACGGCAATTATTTTGCTTTATCCAAATAAAATGTTTGCATATATGTTAATATATGGAATGTTTTTACAAAATTTAACAGTTTTACCAATATCATATAAAATAACAAATTGTAAACATGGTTATGAAGTTTATACAGAAGAAATAGTATAAATAAAGGTAATAAAGCATTTGCCGGCAATGCTTATTATAAATTTATTTTTAAGGGGGAATACAAATGTTAAAATTATTAGCTAAAGTAGCTGAAAAATACGCAAAATCTACAAATACATCATGCTTCATTTTTGCAATTGGACATCAACCAAAAATGCCTGCATCATTGATTAAAAAAGATTAGTTTAAAAACGTAAAAAATATAAATATTTCCTTAAAACATAAAAACGACAAATTTTAGAGAAGAGTAGCTTATATTGCTACTCTTTTTTCTGATATAAAAACAATTATTTAATAATAAATTTCAAATTGTTGTACAAAAAATTCATCATTTTTAGTTGTATATAAATTTAAGTTATTATTTTTCTTTAGAATTTGCCTTACTTCCCAAAGCCCTAGTCCACTATTGGTCTTTTCAGATTTAGTAGAAAAATCTTTTTCAAATATACGATCTAAATCAATTTCCTTATCTTTATATGTATTTTCTATAACCATTACTAAACGTTTCCTGTTCTCTTCATTTCTAAAACTTACATGTATTATCTTGTTTTTGCATTCTTTAGCAGCTTCTATTGCATTATCCATTAAAATACCAAGTATTCTAGTAAAATCATAAAGTTTCATATGTTTTTCTATTTCGTTTAAATCCATAAAAACACCCAAATTAATTTGAACATCTATTTCGTCTGCTTTATGATATTTAGAAGCCATTATGTTATATATAACAGGATTATTAACAATACTAGGATTTAGTGCAGTTAAATTATTAACACGATTACATTCTTTTAAAAGTTGCGAATAATATTTTTTAAGTCCTTCCATATCATTTGTTTCAATATATCCACCAATACCTTGAACAATATTATTAAAATCATGTTTAAATCCTCTCATACCATCATGTAGCAAAGTTAAAGTTTTATTATATAATTGTGCTTCTTCTAAATCTTGGGTTGTAGTTTCTAATTGATTAGTATTAAATAAGCTATAAAGACTTATAAAGAAATAAGCAAATAAACCAACAATACTAATGATAGTTATAATTATTGGCATTGTATTACTATAAAATGAAATTAGATAAAGTTGAGCACAAATTGTAAGAATTCCTAGTACAGTATTTATAACAAATAGTATCTTATGTTTCTTCGTCATATTACTTATATTAATATGAAATTTAAAATAACGAACAATTCTATAAATAAAATATATTAATATATAAATACTAAAAGTAAATGTAGCTCTATATAAAGGAACTGTCATAGCAAGTTCATGAGGTATATTTAAAACACTTAAAAAAAATTGAAACATAAATAAATCTAAAATTGTACTTACTACAATTGGAATAAATATAGCAATTAAAGATTTAAATAAATTAGCTCTTAAAATAAACTTTACTAAAAGGAATACAGAAATAAAATTTATAAAAGTAGCATAAGGATCAGGTATAAAATTTCTAGTGATAAAAGCAACTAAAACGAGGCAAATAACATATATTATTTTTGCTTTTTTTGAAGATTTAATATTTAAAAGTGTAGTAAATAATAGCATGTTTACAGTAGCTTCCATAAAATAAAGTGGGAAGCAAATAACATCTACAAACTCATTTTCTGTTGTTAATGCTGTCCAAATAGTTTGAAAAATTTCCATCATTAAATACCTCCATAAAATTATTTTTATATTTAGGTCCAATAAAGCATTTAGCATTTTCATTATTATCTAAAAAAATAGTATTATTACTAGTGCTTATATCAGTAATTTTTTCAGTGTTAACAATATATGATTTATGGCATTGAACAAAATTGTCTGAAAGCTGTGGCATAATTTTTCTAAAGGAACTATATGTTTCGTAATTTCTTGTATCTGTATGAAATACTACTTTCATTCCATCCTTTTGAATATATTGGATACTATCTTGTCTAATAATTGTTTTGTTATTATCTAATCTAACAAAACTAGTTTCACTTCCAGAAGCATCTTCAAATAACCTAACTAGAGTTTCTTCTAATCTTTCAGCAGTTATTGGTTTAGGCAGATAATCAAAAGTTTTATATTTATATGCTACTAAACCATACTCTAAATGGCCAGTAGTAAATATAATATAAATGTTTTTATCTTTTTTACGAATCATATTTGCTAAATCTAAACCAGATATTTTAGATTTCAAATCAATATCTAAAAACACAACATTAACGTTGTGACTACGAATATAATTTATTAGCTCCTCTGGCTTAGTTGTACTAAGAACAATTTGAGCGTCAAACTTTTTGCTTATGAAAATTGACTCTAACATTTTTTCTAACCTATTAAGAATATTAATATTATCATCGCATAATATAAAATCTAACATAATTTTATCTCCTGTAATTTTAAAATCTTTTGTACAAAGAGTAATCGACAGAAAATGTCAATATTACCCAGAAATTTCCAACTATGTATATATAATATAATTAATATAAACATATTGTCAAGTAATTCTAAAAAATATTTTACAACAACGCAAAGCCTTGAAAAATCAAGACATAACAACATTTATAAAAAATAAAAGTCAATAAATATAAGGAAAAAATTAACAAATAAAATCGACAAAATTTTTTAAATTTAAGTATTCTTATTTTATAATATTATCAAAGTAATAATATTTATTTTAACTCATAAAATTAAAAAGAATAATATATTTAAAATTGGGAAGGAAACTGATGAATTATGAATAAAAAAAGAAAAATAATAAATGTTGTTTGTAGCATAATTTTTATATTTGTATTTTCTTTAGCAGTATTTAAAGCAAATAAAAGCGAAAACACTCTTCAAGTAAGCTCTAATGGAGCATTAAGTAATCAAAAAATAGGGTGGGGTATTAAAAGAGTAGAAAACCATGCTCAGCCTGATTTAGGAAGTAAAAACAAAGAACTTATAAATAAATATGAAGGAATTGCAATAGGAAATAGTGATAAAAAATACGTGTATTTAACTTTTGATGAAGGATACGAAGCAGGTTATACACCTCAAATATTAAATACGCTTAAAAATAACAATGTAAAAGCATGCTTTTTTATTACAGCACATTTTTTAAATACACAGGAAGGGTTAGTAAAGCAAATGCTTGATGAAGGGCATATTGTAGGAAATCATACAGTAAATCATAAATCAATGCCAGATCTATCAAACGAGCAAATAAAAAAAGAGGTTATGGATTTACATACAGCTATTTATACAAAGTTTGGCTATGAAATGAAGTATATACGACCACCAAAAGGAGAGTTTAGTGAGAGAACAATAAATTATACAAATACTCTCGGCTATAAAACTGTTATGTGGTCTTTTGCCTATGATGATTGGAATGAAAATAACCAAGGTAGAGAAGAATATGCCAAAAAGAAAATATTAGATAATATTCATAATGGAGCTGTTATTCTTCTTCATGGAAACTCAAAAGACAACACAAATATATTAGACTTTTGTATAAAAGAAATAAAAAATATGGGCTATGAGTTTAAAACTTTAGATGAATTTCAAAGATAGGAGAATGCTAAAATGCCGAACAAAAATAGAAAAGTACAAAGTAAAGTTAGTAGGTTATTAGACCTGCCTCAAGAAATATCTACAAATCTTCCTAAAATTACAATAGTAGGCTTTGAAAAAATGCTTATTGAAAACTATAAGGCAATTTTAGAATATCAAGAACATTTTGTGCGTGTAAGCACACACATTGGAATTTTAAATATTAGTGGTTATAACCTTAATTTAAATGAAATGACAACAGACGATCTTTTAATTACAGGAACAATAGACGGAATCGACTTTGAAAGTATCTCAGAAGAATAAGCAAAAGGGGGATAACAAAAATTGTACTTTAAAATATTGCTAAATATTATTTTAGGCTATGTTTCCATCGAAGTAGAAGGCTATTTTATAGAACGCTTTATGAACTTATGCAATAAAGAAAAAATATTCTTATGGGGTATAAAAAGGTCTCATTCTACTAAAGTAAGAGTAAATGTAGGGTTAAAAGATTTTAAAAGATTAAAACCAATTATCAAAAAAACAAAATGCAGAGTAAAAATAAATAAAAAGAAAGGCGTTCCTTTTTTACTTCATCGTTATCAAAAAAGAAAAATATTTTTTGCATTATTCTTAATAATTATTTTATCAATTATTTTACTATCTAATTTTATTTGGAATATTGAAGTTACAGGAAATAATAGAATACCAAAAGAAGAAATACTAAGTATATTGCAAAATAATAATTTAAAAATAGGCAAATGTAAAATTGGTTTAAAAACTAATAGTATAGTTCAGCAAATTAGATTAGAGAGAAATGATATTGCATGGGTTGGAATTGATATAAAAGGAACTAATGCAATAGTTGAAATTGTAGAGGCAGATTTAAAGCCAGAAATAATAAATGAGGATGAATTTTGTAATATTATTGCAACAAAAGACGGAATAATAACAAAAATAACGGCACAAAACGGCACACCCGTAGCAAAGCAAGGAGATATGGTTACAAAAGGTAGTGTGCTAATAGGCGGATGGCTAGAAGGTAAGTTTACAGGAACGAGATATGTGCATGCAAATGGCGAAATTCAGGCAAGAGTATGGTATTCTGAAAAAACAAAAATTCCCCTAAAACAGCTGGAAAAAGTGCCAACAGGCAAACAGGAAAATAAATATTCCGTAAAGATAAATAATTTTAAAATAAATTTGCTAAAAGGGGTTTCAAAATTTGAAAAGTATGATACAATAGAAACGACAAAAAAATTAAAATTATTTTCTAATTTTTATCTACCAATTGAAATATACAAAAAAACCTTTAGTGAGTACCAAGAGAAAGAAATAAATTACACAGTAGAAGAAGCAAAAAGCATTGGAATTGCACAGGCTCAGCAAAAGCTAGAAGGTAAAGTAGAAAACAAAGAATTAATTGTAGATAAAAAAATATATACAAAACAAAACGAAAACTATGTCGAAGTTGAAGTTATTTATGAAGTATTAGAAAACATCGGGACGAAAGAAAAAATTGTATTTTGAAAGGAAGAAAAGCTATGGAAGAAAGAAGTTTAAGAGTATATCAAGAGAAAACCTTTTTCTCAAGGCTAAGCAAAACTATTACTAAATTACTAATCCCAACTAAAATAGGAATTAACGGAATATTAATTTCTATAAAAAGAAACAATGCAATTAAAGCTTATGAAGCATATGTTAATAGTGAAAATTCAAATGACCAAGCAAAGCAAGAGCAATTAAACAAAAAGTTTGAAGACGTATATGCTTTATATTTAGAGTCAATTGATAAATATATATTAGATTCAATTTATAAAAAAGTAAAAAACGATACAGCTTCAGACTTTGAGAGAAATGCTTTATCTCAGTACTATGTAATTACTCATTTAAAAGAAACAGAGTACCTAGAATACAAATACAAAAAGCAAATGTATTTATTAAATATAGATAATGAAACTGTAGAAACTTTAAATAAACCAGCTTTAACAGAAAAATATAAAAAATTATATGTTTACGAAATGGAAAGCTTATATAAAGGCTTACTAAAACATTATTCTATAAAGCTTGCCGATAACCTAAGCTTAGGTGCAAAAGAAGAAATATATAACAAAATTTTTACTGCACTTGAAGGCTACATTGAAGACATTTTACCAATTAAAATGGAACAAGAAAGAAGTAACAAAGTATATGAGCAAATTCTAGAAGAATATCAAAACTTTGAAAAATTTACTATTGGCAAATTAGATCAAAATGATAATATAGAAAAAAATATGGTGCTATTAGGTTTAAGCAGAAAATTATTTACACATAGCTTGCCATTAATAGTAGCAGAGCAATGCTATGAAAAATTATTACAAGACACAAGAAGTCTTATTGTAGATACTAAAATATCACGTAAACAAGAAAAAGCATACTCATTATTAATGAATTTAATAGAAGAATATGATGTAAAATTATTATCTACAAAAATATATTGGGATAAACCACAAGAAAGAGAAAATTATAAAAACTTCTGGAAAGAATATGAAGAAATTAGCAAAAGTAAAGTACAAAATTACATAGATTATACAAAACAAAAACAAATATTATTTTTAAGAAATGAACTTAAAAAATTACGTAAAGATCCTAATAAATACTATAAAATACTTCAATTTTACTATAATAAACTAGTAGATTTAGGCGCAATGAAAAATTTAAAAAATGCATGTACGTCTACAGGTACATATGTAAAAAACAAAAATAAAGTTGAAGCTAAATAAAAATATTTCTAAGGAGAAAATAATATAAAAATGTATACAGTAACAGAAGTAATTTTTAAAGATATAGCAAAAAACTTAAAAATAGAAAACTTAACTGAAAAAGTTATTCAAAAATGTTTTGAGGTAGAGAATATAAATCCTACCTCTTTCTATATATGTGTTACTTTCACAAACCCTAACAATATTCAAGAGTTAAATAATGAGTATAGAAACATAAATAAGCCAACAGACGTATTATCATTTCCAATGTTTGAAAAAGAAGAATTAGACAATTTAATAGGAAAAGCATTATTAAAAAAGCCATCAGAAAACGGCGCTTTACAAGATATTTTGGGAGATATAATAATTTCTATACCAAAAGTAGAAGAACAAGCAAAAGAATATGGGCATAGTTTTGAAAGAGAACTTGCATATATGTTAGTTCACGGATTTTATCATTTACGAGGCTATGACCATATGGTAGAAGAAGAAAAAGTTAAAATGAGAGAAAAAGAAGAAAATGTTTTATCAAAGCTAAATATAAATAGATAAAGCTTATGCTAAAAAATGCAGTTTGTATTAAAACCTAAATAAGTAGGGTAGAAGGGAATATTTAACTATGAAAAATAAAGAAAAAGAAGAAAAAATAAATAATGAAGAAACAAACAAAGACCCAAGAATAAAAAATCATAGCTTAATAGATCCATGGAAAAATGCTTTTAATGGAATTATTTATGCAACTACTACACAAAGTAACATAAAGAAACAACTAGTAATTGCAGTAATAGTAGTAATTATTAGTATGTTTTTTAATTTAAATAGGGCAGAATTCTTATGCTTTTTATTTACTATTGTTTTAATAATATTTGCAGAAATGGTAAATACAGCCATAGAAACAGTAGTAGACTTATACATTGACGTATACCATCCAAAAGCAAAAATAGCAAAAGACGTTGCAGCAGGAGGAGTAGTTATTACAACAATAAATGCAATAATTGTAGCATATTTTTTATTCTTTGATAAAATAGCAGACATCGGACTTAATTTTATTAGAAATGTAACAAATACACCTGCACATTTAGCATTTTCAGCAATAGTTATTACAATAATTGCAATTTTAGCAGTAATTGCTTATGCAAAATCAAATAAGCATAAAGGATTAAATGAAAAATTTGTACCTAGTGGTCATGCAACAATTGGATTTGCTGCAAACACAATTATATGGTTACTAACAGATAATTTTATTATTTTAATATTATCATTAGTAACAGCAATTTTACTTGCAGAAAGCAGAATTGCAGCAAAAGAGCACAGACTTTCAGAAATAATATTTAGCTTTTGCTTTGGAACAGGAATGGTTTTAATAATATATGGATTAGCAATGGCATTTTGCCACTTTTTAGCTTAAAATTTAAAGAAAGGAGCATGTTAGAAAATAAGTTTTAATTCATGGCTAATTATAAATTTTAGCTGTGAATATTAACTATAAAGAAACCTAACATTCAAATAAAAGATGGAAGAAGAAAATTTAAAAAACTGTCCTTGCATGGATAAAAAATTAGAAAAAGAAATGAAAGAAATATTAGAACAATATACTACTTCAAAAGATAATTTAATTACTATTTTAAACGAAGTACAAATGAAATATGGATACATTCCTAAAATTGCTCAAAGTAAAATTTCAGAATATTTGCAAATTCCAATGGCAGAAATTTATGGAGTAATAACATTTTATTCTCGTTTTACATTAAAACCAAAGGGAAAATATGCAATTTCAGTATGCTTAGGAACAGCTTGCTTCGTAAAAGGTTCAGAAAAAATAATGGAGCGTTTAAAGCAGAGGTTAAATATAGAAGAAGGCGAAACTACACCTGACGGAAAATTTTCAATAGATGCAACACGTTGTGTTGGAGCTTGCGGTATAGCACCTGTATTTACTGTAAACGGCGAAGTATATGGAAAAGCAACTGTGAAAAAATTAGATGAAGTATTAGATTCATTACAATAAAATTTTATAAAAGTATTTTTAAGAAGGGAGCAAACCAAAATGGAAAATACACTAGAAAAAATAAGAAAAATAAGAGAATTAAAAAGAAAAGAACTAGATATAAGAGTAAATGATAATGTTGGAACAAAAGAAAAACATATATTGGTATGCCATGGAACAGGTTGTACTTCTTCAAAGTCTCCTAAAATAATAGAAACCTTTAAGAAAATAATAAAAGATAAAAATTTAAAAGATGTGCGTGTTATTCAAACTGGTTGTTTTGGCTTATGTGCAAAAGGTCCAATAGTAATTATAAGACCAGAAGATACTTTTTATGCAATGGTATCTCCTGATGATTGTGAAGAAATAATTCAGTCACATATAATAGAAGGAAAGGTTGTAGAACGCCTGCTTTGCAAAGATATAGATGGAACTAAAGCTCAAAAATTAGATGATTTAACATTTTATAAAAAGCAAAAAAGAATAGCACTTAAAAATTGTGGAAAAATAGATCCAGAACAAATAGAGGAATATATTGCTTTTGATGGATATAAAGCATTAGAAAAAGTTTTACTTCAAATGACTCCAGACGAAGTTATAGATGAAATAGAAAAATCAGGTTTAAGAGGTAGAGGAGGAGCAGGATTCCCTACAGGTAAAAAATGGAGGCTTACAAAGAATGTAGAAGGAAAACAAAAATATGTAGTTTGTAATGCAGACGAAGGTGACCCTCGGAGCATTTATGGATAGAAGCATATTAGAAGGAGACCCACATTCTGTACTAGAATCTATGATAATTGCAGGATTTGCTATAGGTGCAAATCAAGGTTACATATATGTTAGAGCAGAATACCCAATAGCAGTACAAAGATTTAGTGTTGCAATTAAACAAGCAAGAGAATATGGACTTCTTGGCAAAAATATATTTGGAACAAACTTTAGCTTTGATGTGGAAGTTCGTTTAGGTGCAGGAGCCTTTGTATGTGGAGAAGAAACTGCTCTTTTAGAATCAATAGAGGGAAAACGCGGTCAGCCACGAATAAAGCCTCCATATCCTGCAAATGCTGGCTTATGGGGAAAACCAACTTTAATTAACAATGTAGAAACTTATGCTAATATTACAAGAATTATTTTAAACGGAGCCGACTGGTATTCTAGTATTGGAACAGAAGGTTCAAAAGGAACTAAAGTATTTGCACTTGGTGGAAACGTTGTAAATGTAGGATTAGTAGAAGTTCCAATGGGAACAACATTAAGAGAAATTGTTTATGATATAGGCGGTGGAATTCCAAATGGTAGGGACTTTAAAGCAGCACAAACAGGAGGACCTTCAGGTGGTTGTATTCCAAAAGAGCATTTAGATACACCAATAGATTATGAATCACTAAAACAAATAGGATCAATGATGGGTTCTGGCGGTTTAATTATAATGGACGACACAAAATGTATGGTAAACTTAGCAAAATTCTATTTAAGTTTTACTGTTGATGAATCTTGTGGAAAATGTACACCATGTAGAATTGGAACAAAAAGAATGTTAGAATTATTAGAAAAAATATCAGGTGGAGAAGGTACTTTAGAAGATGTAGAAAAGCTAGAAGAATTAGCAAATAGCATACCAAAAACAGCTATTTGTGGACTAGGTCAATCTGCTCCAAACCCTGTACTTTCTACATTTAAGTATTTTAGAGAAGAATATTTAGAACATGTACAAGAAAAAGTATGTAAAACAGGAGAATGTAAAGCACTTGCTAAAATTCAAATACATGAAGACAAATGCAAAGGTTGCGGAATGTGCAAAAGAAATTGCCCAGTAGAAGCAATAAGTGGTGAACCCGGAAAAATTCATCATATAGATGAAACAAAATGTATTAAATGTGGTACGTGTATATCGGTTTGCCCATTCCACGCCATTGGCTAATTTTCAAAATAATAGTCATCTTGCGTTGAGGAGAATTATTTTTCTCGTATTTAAAACAAAGCTAAGTATAAAAATAATAAATAAAGGAGAGCATACAATGGTAAATTTAGTAATAGATAATAAACAAGTAACTGTACCAGAAGGAACAACTGTATTAGAAGCGGCAAGAAAAGTAAATATAGATATTCCAACTCTTTGCTTTTTAAAAGAAATAAATGAAGTAGGGGACTGCAGAATGTGCATTGTAGAAATAGAAGGTAGACGCGGATTTTGTGCTTCATGTATTCAAAAAGTAGAAGAGGGAATGGTAGTACATACAAATTCACCAGCAGTTATTTCTGCAAGAAGAACAATATTAGATTTAATATTATCAAATCACCACAGAGACTGCCTAACTTGTGTTAGAAACGGAAACTGCGAATTGCAAGCATTAGCTGAAAAATTAAACATCACAGATGTACGCTATGATGGAGTAAAAAATGAATATGAAATAGATGATAAATCTCCTTCTATTGTTCGTGATTTTAATAAATGCATTTTATGTAGAAGATGTGTAGCAACATGTAATAAAGTACAAAACATTGGTGCTATTTCAGCTTGTCAAAGAGGTTTTGCATCATGTGTATCTACAGTTGGAAATGAGAGCTTAAATGATGTAAATTGCACATTTTGCGGTCAATGTATTGAAAGCTGCCCAACAGGAGCACTTCATGAAAAATATTCTATAAATGAAGTATGGGAAAAATTAAGAGATGAAAATGCTTATGTAGTAGTTCAAACAGCACCTGCTGTTAGAGTAGCTTTGGGCGAAGAATTTGGAATGGAAATAGGTACAAATGTTACAGGTAAAATGGTAACAGCCTTAAAAAATTTAGGATTTGATAAAGTATTTGATACAAATACTGGAGCAGACTTTACTATAATGGAGGAAGGAACAGAATTTATAAAACGTCTAAAGGAAAAAGATAATTTGCCAATGATTACATCTTGTAGTCCAGGATGGGTAAAATTTATTGAAGCAAACTATCCAGAAAATTTACCACATTTATCAAGCTGTAAATCTCCTCACGAAATGTTTGGGGCACTTATAAAAACATATTACGCAGCTAAAAATAAAATAAATCCAGAAAAAATATATGTAGTATCTGTAATGCCATGTATTGCTAAAAAATATGAAAGACAAAGAGAAGAAATGAAAGAAAATGGTTTATATGACGTTGACTGTGTAATTACAACCAGAGAACTTGCTCGTATGATAAAACAAGCAAATATTGATTTTACTAATTTAGAAGATAGTAGTTTTGATGATCCTATGGGTGAGGCAACGGGTGCAGGAGCAATTTTTGGTGTTACTGGTGGAGTTATGGAAGCAGCATTAAGAAGTGTATCTGAAATACTAACTGGAAAAGAACTAGAAAAAATTGATTTTAAAGAAGTAAGAGGGCAAAAAGGAATAAGAAAAGCAACTATAGAAATAGGAAAAGATGAAATTAAAGTAGTAGTTGCAACTGGACTTAGTAATGCTAGAGAAATTATGGAAGAAATAAAGCAAGGAAAAGCAGATTATCAATTTGTAGAAATTATGGCTTGCCCTGGTGGATGTATTATGGGTGGTGGCCAACCAATAAAAAGCTCTAAAATAAGAGCTACTGTAAATGTTCAAAAAAAGCGTGCTGATGCAATGTATACAATAGACGAAAAAAGCAAAATTAGAAAATCACACGAAAATCCTGTACTTAAGAAAATATATAAAGAATATTTAGGAGAGCCTGGCGGACATTTAGCACATGAAATATTACATACACATTATGAAGCAAAACCAAAATACAGAATCTTAGATAACCTAAATTAAAGAAATGAACAAATGTTTTAAAAAATATTGACTTTTGTTAAAATTTACCATATAATAAATTTCAGAAGTTAGGAAAAGCAGAGTGTGGTTGCCTCCTTTTACATAAAGGAGGTGATGTCTATGGTAGAATATTATATTACTATTATTTACTTACTACTTTGTGCCTTTTTTGGCATAACTATCATAACATTAACTCTTATTATTACATTAATAATAATATTGAGTAAATAAAAACAACAATAGCACATTCTGCTTGGCAGGGGAATGTGCTACTAATTAAACCCTGGCAACCACACTTTGTGGTTCCTAATTTCTATTATTATTATAACATACTTTTTAAAAATGTCAAATTTAACCATAAAATTTCCCAAAATATAAAAATAAAAGAGGTGCAAATGGAAAATTTTAAATCTGGATTTGTAGCACTTGTAGGTAGAACAAATGTAGGAAAATCAAGTATATTAAATGAACTAGTAGGCCAAAAAATAGCAGTTGTTGTAAACAAGCCACAAACTACAAGAACTACAATTAAAGCAATTGTAAATAGAAAAAATTCACAAATTATTTTTATAGATACTCCAGGCATTCATAAACCAAAATCAAAATTAGGAACTACTATGAATGACACAGCTTGGGAGTCTATTCCAGATGCAGATGTTATTTTATTTGTTGTAGAAGGTGTATCAAATGAAATTGGCAAAGGCGACCAAATGATTTTAGAAAAAATAAAACAGGCAAACAAACCAACAATTCTAATTATAAACAAAATAGACCTAAGTACAAAAGAGCAGGTGTTTAAGCTTATTGAAAGTTTTAAAGACGAATATCATTTTAAGGCAATAATTCCAATTTCTGCTCTAAAAAAGCCAGAAATAGAAGTTATTTTAGAAGAAATAGAAAAAAATCTAAAAGAAGGTCCTGCATATTATAGTGAAGAAGAATATACAGATCAAACTTTAAGAGATATAGTATCAGAGGTAATTCGCGAAAAAGCACTAAAACTTTTGCAAGACGAAGTACCACATGGAATTTTTGTAGAAATTCAAAAAATGAAAAAATCCAAAACTAGAGAAAATGAGCCAATATTTAATATTGAGGCAGTTATATATTGTGTTAAAGATTCTCATAAAGGCATTATCATAGGAAAGGGCGGTCAAATGCTTAAAAGAATTGGAACTTATGCCAGAGAAGACCTAGAAAAAGAGCTAGAAACTAAAGTAAATTTAAAATTATGGGTAAAAGTAAAAGAAGACTGGATAAATAACGATCTATTTGTTAAAAAATTTAAAAAAACAGATTAGTATAAATTGGAAATAAAAAACAAGAATAAAAATTTCAAAAAAGTAAAACATAATAAAAGAAGAAAATAGAATTTGCTATTTAATAAACTTCTAGATTAGAGGAATTAAAACACATATGATTGAAAATAGCTTAAAAAACTTAGCTTGGAATACTTTTAAAAAAACAGGAAATATAAATACTTTTATGGAACTAAAACAAATGCAGGAAATTGAACTAAAAAATATAGAGGATATACAAAATGGGAATTATAAAAACCAAGGGAATAATAATTTCAGAAAGTAACATGAACGATTTTGATAAAATGGTAACAATACTTACTCCAAATGGAAAAATTGGGTGTAGCGCAAAAGGGGCTAGGAGACCGAAAAGCCTCTTAATGGCAGGCACTCAATTTTTGTGTTTTGGAGAATATTTAATTTATGAAAGCGCAAGTAGTTATCATATAAATTCCTGCGAAACAATAGAAGTATTTTACTCAATTAGAACAGATTTAGATAAATTAAAATATGCATCACATATTACAAAAATAATAAATGACGTAACTTACGAAAATCAAAATACATATAAAATTTTGCAGCTTTATTTAAACACCTTATACATGATTTCACAAGATGCTAAAGATTTAGAGTTTATTTTATCTGTATTTAAGTTAAGACTATTAAGTATACTAGGCTTTACTCCTCAAATAAATAGGTGTACAAGCTGTAAAAATGAAAATAATTTAACATATTTTAGTTTAAAAGATAATGGCTTTAAATGCGAAAATTGTGGCAAAGTAGATAAAAGTGCAGTTCAAATTTCAAACTCTACAATGACCGCAATTAGGTACATTATATTAGCAGATGCAAAAAAAATATTTTCATTTCAAATTTCAGATGAAAACTTGCAAGAACTAAAAATGATAAGTAAACTATACTTAAACGAAAAATTAGAGAAAGAATATAAGCTGGAATAAGCATACTGCCTGACATATAAGCATTTTAAAAGTTTGACACAAAATTAAGTATATGATATAATCTAGTAGTTAAATGTTATTATTTGACAGATTATAAATGCAAAGGAGATAACTATGAGCAAAACAGTTCAATTTGGATTGGGGTTTGTAGCAGGAAGACCTAATGTATGTAAAATTATAAATAATACTTATGAACAATTATTAAATCAATTTAAAAATATAGAAGATAAAGTAGAATTAACAATATTTATTCTTTTTGATTTAGGATATCAATATACAACAAGAGTAGATTTTTATGGCTTAATGCCAAATGTTTATAAAGACATTAAAATAAAATATATTACACCAGAAGATATTGAAGAAATGAAAAAAAGGCTTGTTGGAAGAGGAAAACTTACAAAAGATGAAGCAGAATTATTTTTTGGACATGGACATGCTAAAGGAAGAAATACATTAATGTATTATGCATTTATTAGAAACATTGATTATCTTTTGTTTTGGGATGATGATGAGTACCCTGTAGCATGTATAAAAAATAATGAAACTAAAGAAATTATGTGGAAAGAGCAAGACAATATTTTAAAACATTATGAATATATTCAAAATGCAGATATAACTATTGGATACCATTGTGGATATATCTCACCTATTCCTTATGTAGAATTAAATGAAGATGTAGATGAAGGGCTTTTTAGAGATTATATAGAAGCAATTAGTAATGAGGTTGTTTCGTGGGATTCTATTCGTGATAAATTTGTAAAAGATAATGGAATTACGTATGCAGATCCACAGCTTGCAAATGGAGAAGGAGCTTATGAAATAAAAAAACAAAATGGAGCAAAATGGGTAGTGGGTTCTACTTTATGTTTAAATTTAAAACATATAGAAAAAATTCCAGCATTTTATAATCCAGAAGGAGCAAGAGGAGAAGATGCTTTCTTTTCAACTTTATTAGACAAAGCAAAAGTTATAAAAATACCAGTATATCATTTTCATGATGGATTTTTGAAATATACAAATATTTTAAGAAGGAAATATCCAAAAAATTTACGAAAAATAAAAGTAGAAGATGAGCAAATTGCAAAAAGATTTATACAAGCCTCTAGAGGTTGGATAAAATATAAACCATTATTCCAATACGTTACAGATAAGGAAAATTATAAAACAAAAATGGCTGAAATTCATAGAAAACTAGAAGCTGGAATTCCTGAAATTAATAAATTATTTGAAGGAGAAGACTGCAATATTTTAATAGATGACTTAAATAAATATGACAAAAATGTTAAAAAACATTATTCAGAATATTTAAAAACAAATGAAATATGGAACAAATTAAAATCTGAAAAATAGGAGAACATAATGAAAAGAATACTTTTTTATTTTAGTGGAATATATAATGGTGGAACAGAAATTGAAACTTTAAATTTAATGAAGTCATTAAAAAAAGAAGAATACCAACTTTTATATTATTATCAAGATAAAGAAAATTCGTATTCTAATATGCTAGACAAATTTAATGAAGTGGCAAAATATGAAGATATTTATTTACCAACGCAAATAGATACTTTAATCTATTGTACAGAGGCAAGTTCAGAAATAGAAATAATTATGAAAAATGTGCATTATAAAAATGCATATTTTTGGTTTCATTATTTTGGTTGTGGACAAGAAGAGTTTATGATAGATGGAATTGAAAAAAATTATATTAAAAAAATAATAACAGTAAGTAATTATGCAAAAAATAAGTTAATATCAATATATCCAAAATCTAAAAATATAATAGAGATTATATCTAATATATTGGATGAAAAACAGATTAAAGAAAAATCTAAAGAACATATTTCAATAGAAAAAGGAAAAGATTTAACCTTAGTAACAGTAGCTAGATTTGCTCCGGTAAAAGGCTATAACAGAGTTAAATATTTAGCAGAGCGATTATTGAAAAATAATATTGACTTTAAATGGTATGTACTAGGAAAAGGTAGTAATGAAAAAGAACACAATGAAGTCGTTAATATGTTAGAGCCATACTCTAATAATATTATTATGTTAGGACATAAAGATAACCCATATTGTTATATGAAAAATAGCGATTATACTGTATTACTTAGTGAAAGAGAAACTTCAGGTCTAGTAATAACAGAATCTAAAATAGTTGGTACTCCATGCATTGTAACTGATTTTGAAGCTGCTTTTGAACAAATTACAGATTTAAAGGATGGTATTATTTTAGAAAGAAATAATATTGAAAATTGGGAAAATAGAATATCCGAAATAATACAAAACAAGAGTAAGCTTAAAGAACAAGTAGCTGATTTTACGTATGATATAGGCAATATAGAAAAAAGATGGAAGGAAATATTGTAATGCAAACATTTACAATAAAAAAATATGAAAATGATATAAATATATCAAAAAAAATAAAAGAGCTAATTGTAAAAGTATTAGTAAATGAACATGGACTTGAAGAATTTAAAAACGATTACATGCAAAAAGATTATAACGCACAAAATTTGCATATTTGGTATATAGAGAATCAAGATAAAAATATTATTGCTAGTATGTTACTTGAAATTGATGGAAAAATAGGAGAATTACAAGGGGTATGCTGTGAACCCGAATATAGAGGTAATAATTTAGCACAAAATTTATTAAACGAAGTGATTATATTTTGCAAGAATATGAATTTAGAAAAATTAATATTAGGAACATATAATCACTTAGAAAGAGCAATTGGATTTTATATAAAAAATGGATTTACACAAGTAAAAGAAAAGACTGAAAATGGAAAAATAGCAAAATTTTATGAGCTTAAAATAAACTAATTTATTGTAGAGGAAAAAAATGTATTTAATAGTAGGTTTAGGAAATCCAGAGCCTGAGTATAGCAAAACTAGGCATAATATGGGATTTGATGTAATTAATAAAATAGCTAAAAAATATGAAATAGAACTAACAAGAACTAAATTTAATGGAATATATGCAAATGCTGTAATAGAAAACCAAAAAGTAATACTTTTAAAACCACAAACATTTATGAATTTAAGTGGTCAAAGTATCCAAGCATTTGTAAGTTTTTATAAAATTCCTATAGAAAATGTTTTAGTTATTTATGATGACATGGATGTAGAAATAGGAAAAATTAAAGTAAGAAAAAGTGGTGGACCCGGAACTCATAATGGAGCAAAATCAGTTGTACATGAGCTTGCAAATGAGAACTTTCCAAGAATTAGAGTTGGTATTGGAAAGCCAGTAGATGAATATGACGCAATAGATTATGTAATAGGACCTTTAGATGATGAAAAGTATAAAGCACTAGAGCAGGGCATAGAAAAAGCATCTGAGGCAGTAATAGAATTTTTAAATAATGGAATTGATAGTGCAATGAATAAGTATAATTAGAAAGGGCTTTTATGTATGCAAGAAATTATTATCAGTCAAGACAAGGAAAATAATAAAATAGTTGCTTTAGTAGAAAACGGAAAACTAGTAGAAAAATACGAAGAAAAAGAAGAAAGCAAAAGGCTAGAAGGAAATATCTATTTAGGCAAAGTAGAAAACGTATTAGCAGGCATGCAGGCAGCTTTTGTTGATATTGGCATAGGAAAAAATACATTTATACATATAAAAGATATTATTCCTAAAATAAGTAACGAAACTGGTAATAAAAACGAAGAACTTAGCAAATATGATATAAAAAACTATATAAAAACCGGAATGCCTATTCTAGTACAAGTAAAAAGAGATGCTACTTCTAAAAAAGGAGCAAGAGTTTCTACACATATAAGCCTTCCAGGAAGATTTGTTGTACTAATGCCAGACACAGAGTTTGTAACTATTTCAAAAAAAATAGAAGACCCTATTGAAAAACAAAGACTTAATAATATAGTAAGTAAGCAAATATCAAAAAAAAGCGGAATAATTGTTAGAACATCAGCAAATGGTAAGTCAGAAGAGCTAATAAAAAAGGACATTGAAACATTAAATAAAGAGTATGAAAACATATTAAACAAATTTAAAACTTTACAAACAGAAAAAGACTTTAAACCATGTTTATTATACAAAAACGATGGAATAATAGGCAAAATACTAACAGATTTAGTAGACCAAGACTTATCTAGAATAATTACAAATAACAAAGAAGTAGAAAATCATGTTAAAAAATTCTTAATTGAAACAGGTTTAGAGCAAAAGGTAAAATTAGAATATAAAAATGAAAATGTACTTCAAATATATGATATAGAAAATCAACTAGAAAAGGCAAGCAGTCGTAAAATTTGGCTGAAATGCGGAGGATTTATTACAATAGATAAAACAGAGGCATTAACTGCAATAGATGTAAACTCTGGCAAATATGTAGGAACTAAAAACTTAGAGCAAACAGTATATACTGTTAATAAAGAAGCAAGTATTGAAATTGCAAAACAATTAAGGCTTCGTGATATTGGCGGAATTATTATAATAGACTATATAGATATGGAAAAAGAAGAAACTAAACAAAAAATATTAAAAACACTAGAAGAAGAATTAAAAAAAGATCGTTCTAAAACACAAATAGTTGGCTTTACTCCACTAGACCTTTTAGAAATGACAAGAAAACATATATGTAGTAATGATTAAATAAGGAAATTTTAGTTATGAGAATAAGGTATAAGCCTTGGGCAAGAAAAGAGCTCGAAGAATGTTCATATTACAGAGAATATCCAGAAAAAATAATTGGCATGTGGAAAAATGAATTTAGGAAACCAAATAATCCAATTTATTTAGAGCTTCGGTTGTGGTAAAGGCGTGTTTGTAGGAAAAATTCGGAATACTACATCCAGAAAATAATTACATAGCAATAGACTTAGTAGACCCAATGCTTGGTGTTGCAAAAAGAACAATAGATGCCATATATAACGAAGCAAAAAAAGAAGTAAATAACGTAATTTTAACAAGATATGATATTGAATGTATATTAAAAATATTAAATAAAGAAGATGAAATAGAAGGAATTTATATAAATTTTTGTAATCCATGGCCACGAGGAAAACATCATAAAAGAAGGCTTACACATACAAAACAGTTAGAACAATATAAAGAATTTTTAAAAGATAATGGAAAAATATATTTTAAAACAGATGATGATAACCTGTTTGAAGAAAGTCTAAACTATTTTAAAGAAGCAAATTTCCAAATAGAAAAGCTAACTAGAGACCTAGAAGCAGAGCCAGATTTCTGGGAAAACATAGAAACAGAACATGAAAAAATGTTTAAAGAAAAAGGTATAAAAATAAAAGCTTGTATCGTAAAAAAACAAATTGAATAATAAAATTTAAATAGGCAAGAATATTAAGTAAATTGAGATAGGAGAAAATACTTATGTTCTTGCCTAAAGCTATATATTACGAAAAAAATAGTGAAAATTATGAGCTTGGAAAAAAGCTATTACAGGAATATAGAGAAAAAAATATTCCATGTATAGAAATAGAAAATCATAACAATATAGAAGAAATGCGAAAAAAGCAAAATAGTGAATTTCCAAATATGAAACAAAATTTAATTATTGGAATTAGAAAAACACATAATTTTGTGCCAAACCATAAAACGTCAGATTTTTTGGTGCCATACACTTCTTCAGGGTGCATTGCCATGTGCCTTTATTGCTATTTAGTTTGCAATTATAACAAATGTGCATATTTAAGGCTATTTGTAAATAGAGAGCAAATGCTAGATAAAATAATAAGAGTAGCAAATAAATCAGAAAAAAACTTAACCTTTGAAATAGGCAGTAATAGCGATTTAATTTTAGAAAACACTATTACAGGAAATTTGAATTGGACTATTGAAAACTTTTCTAAAAACGAAAAAGGATTCTTAACTTTTCCAACTAAATTTGACATGGTAGATTCAATTTTGCCACTTAATCATAATGGAAAAATAATAGTTAGAATGAGTGTAAATCCAAAAGAGATAATTAGAACAATAGAAATAGGAACTTCACCCTTAGAAAAAAGAGTAGAGGCAATTAATAAGCTATGTGATGCAAACTACAAAATAGGAATTTTAATTGCACCAGTAATTTTAGTAGAAAATTGGAGAGAAAAATACGAAGAATTAGTAAAATATTTAAGCGAAAATTTAAGCGCTAAAGTAAAGCAAAAAGCATTCTTTGAAATAATTTTTATGACATATAGCTATGTTCATAGAATGATAAATTCTGAAGCATTTCCAAAATTAATTAACCTATATAACCCAGATATTATGACAGGTAGAGGAAAAGGAAAATATACTTATAGAAAAGAGGTAAGAGCTGAAGCAGAAATCTTTTTAAGAGATCTTATGAAAAAATACTTCCCCAATAATGAAATTAAATATATTGTGTAAAATTTAAATTTCCGTTTTTTGTTCACACTCTAGACATAATGAAAGAATATAATGTATAATATTAAAAGAAATGTGTATTTAGCACACTTAAGGAGATAAAAAATGGAAGATATTACAATTTTAATAGTAGATGATGAATCAAGAATGAGAAAACTAATAAAAGACTTTTTAGTGCAAAAAGGTTATTCTATTTTAGAAGCAGGAGATGGCGAAGAAGCCTTAAAAGTATTTGAAGCAAATCAAAATAAAATTAAATTAATTTTATTAGATGTTATGATGCCAAAATTAGATGGCTGGTCTGTGCTTCGCCAAATTAGGCAAAATTCAAAAGTACCAATCATAATGCTTACTGCAAGAGGAGAAGAACAAGACGAATTATTTGGCTTTGAACTAGGAGTAGATGAATATATTAGTAAACCATTTAGCCCTAAAATACTAGTTGCAAGAGTTGAGGCCATTTTAAAAAGAACAATAGGAGATAAAGCAGAAGTAAAAGATTATGGCGGAATTACAATAGACCCAGAAGGAAGAACAGTAAAAGTAGATGGAAAGCAAGTAGAAATGAGCTTAAGAGAATATGAACTATTAAAATATTTAGTAGATAATGAAAATATTGCATTATCCAGAGATAAAATTTTAAATAATGTATGGAATTATGACTATTATGGGGATTCAAGAACAATAGATAGTCACATTAAGAAAATTAGGCATAAACTAGGTAAAAAAGGAAAATATATAGAAACAATGAGAGGCGTTGGATACAAATTCGAAATAAAATAAGTGAGGAAATATGAAAAAAATAAAAGAACAATTAAAATCTGTAAGAGTTAAGCTATTTATCACTATTTGTGCGGTTATAATGTTTTTAGTGTCATGCTTAATTTTAATAAATAGTTTAGTATTAGAAAACTTTTATATGTACAGTAAAACTAATACCATTAAAAGTGTATATAACAGAATAAATAACTATTATAAAGAGCCAAGCTTAGAAATAAATTTGGAAACTGAACTTAAAAAAATAGCATATAGAAACAATTTTGATATTTTAATAAAAACAGACACAAACTTAATTATTCTTTCCACAGATAGAGATTTTTTAGATAGCTTAGATAGAATTACACAAGCAACCGAGGCTATGAAGCAAGACTTAAAAAATACTAACACAATTTATACAGATGAAAACATGAAAATCATAAAAATTACAGACCCAATAAATAATTTAAATTATATTGTATTAACAGGAAAACTAGTAAATAACTATAGTTTATACATAAGAATTCCAATTGCACCAATAGAAGAAAGTGTTAGAATTTCAAATGAAGCACTTATCTTAATTGGAATGCTTACAATTGTTGTGGCATCTTTTGTAGCATCATTTATATCTAGAAAATTTACAAAACCAATATCAGAGCTAAACGAAATAACTAATCAAATGGCAAAGCTAGATTTTAGCAAAAAATATCAAATTACAGATTCAGATGATGAAATAAATGAGCTAGGGAAAAACATTAATACAATGTCAGATAAGCTAGAAACAACAATAAATCAATTACGAGAGAATAATAAAGAACTAGAAAAAGACATTGAAGAAAAATCTAAAATAGATGAAATGAGAAAACAATTTATTTCAGACGTATCACATGAACTAAAAACCCCAATAGCTTTAATACAAGGCTATGCAGAGGGATTAGTAGAAAACGTAAACACAGATGAAGAATCTAAAAAATTCTATTCAGAGGTAATTTTAGACGAAGCAAACAAGATGGATAAGCTAGTAAAGCAGCTATTAGAACTAATGAAACTAGAATATGGCAAAAGAAATTTTAACAATAAAAAATTTGATTTATTAGAACTAATTAAAGAAGTAATTAGAAAATGCAATGTAATGCTTAAAGAAAACAAAATAGAAGTAATTTTTGAGCAAAATGAGCCTATTTATGTATATGCAGACGACTTTTACATAGACCAAATTATAACAAACTATTTTACAAATGCAATTAAAAATGCAGAAACCGTAAATGGAAAAAAACAAATTATAATAAAAACTAAAAAAATAGAAGAAAAAATAAGAGTATTTGTATTTAACACAGGAAAACAAATAGATGAAGAAAATCTAGATAGAATTTGGGGAAGATTTTATAAAGTAGATTCTTCAAGAAATCGTGAAAACGGTGGAAGCGGAATAGGACTTTCACTTGTAAAAGCAATTCAAACCAATTACAAAAATGAGTATGGTGTAGAAAATAAAGAAGATGGTGTAGAATTTTACTTTGATATAAATTGCAATGAGGAAAACTAAAGCTTTCTGTAAAAATTACAGAAAGCTTTTTTCTGCATAATACTTATACAATAAAAGCCTTGCTGTTGTAAGAAAAATGTCGAATAAAGTCAACGAAAAATTCTTTACAAATTAAAAAAAATATTATAAAATAATTATCAGTAAAAAAATTGCAATTTTTCTATTTAAAAGTTTTAAATCATTTTATAAAAATTTAAATCTTATTAAAACTTCCAAAAACTAAAAATTAAATAACAAAAGGCAGGTGTAATTTATGTGATTAGTTATACAAACAAAAATGTAAGTATTTTAAGCTTTATTTTAGCTGTGCTTATTTTTAGCATATTTCATTTAAATAGTTTAATTCCAAGTATTTTAAATAAATCAAAAGTTTTTTCAAGACCAATATATTATTCACAAATTCCAATAAATGATCAAAATATAAAAACTAGCAATTCAAATTTAGCAAATAGCGAAAAAGCTGTAATTTTAGAATATGAAAATCCAATAAACTTACAATTAAATATTAAACAAAAAAGATTAAAAGACATTAGCATTAGTAAAACTGACAATAAAAATGTAATTAATGAAAAATTAATAAATAGTGCCAAAAATGAAAATATTTTAAAAAATAATGTTTCTAGCTTTAATGAAGAACAAAAAACTAAAAGACAAGTAATTAATGAAAACAAACAAAATGTTTGGAGACTACAAATACCAAAATTAAATTTAGATGTTCATATAAAAGAAGGGACAAGTTCAAATGTACTTTTAAGTGCAATAGGTCACTTTGAGAATACTAGCAAATGGAATGGTAATGTAGGATTGGCAGCACACAATAGAGGCTATAAGTGCAACTTTTTTCAAGATATAAAAAATTTAAAAATTGGAGATGAAATTATCTATTTATCAGCAAATGGCAAAAAAATATATAAAGTACAAATAAATAAAGTAATTTCAGAAACAGATTGGAGTTATTTAAATCAAACAAAGAATAATTGTATTACTTTAATTACTTGTGAAGAAAATAGAGGTAATTGTAGAAGATGCATTCAAGCAATTGAAATTGCAGACTATAAAAATATTTCATAATAAAATGTAAAAGAAAGGATACAAGTAAAATATGAAAAAACATAAAAAAATAATTTACATACTAATGATAGCAATAGCAATTTTAAGTAACCTATTTGGATTTATAAATCCAAATAAAGTGAAAGCAGTATCAAACGAGGGAGAGTTATATTCGAAAGGACAAGTTTCACGTTGTAAGTATGATAAAAAGCAATTTTTAGTAGATGTAGTATATTACAGAAAAGATGGAAAAGAATATCCAGCATATGGAATAGATGGAAAACAAACAACTGTAACCCCAAAACTTAAGTATTCTGTAAATACAGATGAATTAGTAACAAATCAAAGAATTTGGAGAGCAATTGTAAATGGCTATCCATTTAAAACATTAGAAGAGTTAGGACTAGAACACGCCACTGAAATAGAAGCATATATTGCAACTAAAATAGCAGTATATGATGCAAAATATAATTATGATTTAGACAAATTCTCAGAAGATGCTATTGGCAGTATGGATAATAAAGCAACAATTGAAGCAGCTAAAAAAATCATAAAAATAGCAAGAGAAGAAACATCTCAAACAAAAATTCCAGCAAACTTAATAGTTAAAGAAAAAAACACAAAATGGCAAATGGATAATATAAATAAAAATTATGCTAGTAAAACATATAGTGTAACAGCTTCTGCAGAAAATAATGGATATAGTGTTTATCTTACAGGAGAAAATATAAGTAACTTAAAAATAACAGATATAAACAATAACCCAAAAACAAAGTTTTCTTCAGATGAAGAATTTAAAATACTACTGCCAATATCAAGTATGCAAAGTGAAGAAGAATTTAATATAAATATTACATCTTCTTTAAAAACAATACCAGTTTATTATGGAAAAAATGAGAATGAAAATTATGAAGCTTTTGCTATTGCAATAGGAGAATATGAAGAAACAAAAGAAACATATAAACAAACTTATGAAAGTAATAAAACTGAAATAGAAATTATAAAACAAGATGGAGATACTAAAACCCCATTAGAAGATACAAAATTCAACTTATTAGATGAAAGCATGCAAATACTTTATAGTGACCTTACCACAAATAATGAGGGTATTATTAAGCTTTCAGGTATTATGCCAGGTACATATTATTTAGAAGAAACGAAAACACCTGATGGTTATTATGGATACGAAGAACCTATTAAAATTCAAATTGGTTTGCAAGAAAAAGTAAAAATAACAATAGATAATTTCAAAGAAGAGAAAAAAGTTGTACCAGAAGAACCAAAAGAAAGCCACTATACACCAAATAAAAAATTACCTGCAACAGGATTTTAATAACAAATATCTCTATTAAATTGTGACATATATTTAATAAACTAACAAAAAGCAATTGTAAAATGTTGGTGCTTTTATTGACATGGAGCATTATAGAATATATAATAATTACTATAAAATAACCTACAAAAGGAAAGGGAAAATATATGATTTCACAGCTAATTTTTTTAGCAATTTTAATTCTATTAAATGCATACTTTGCGGCAACAGAAATTGCTTTTATATCATTAAATGATGCAAAAATAAATAAACAAGCAGAAGAAGGTAATAAAAAAGCAAAACAAATTCAAAAAATGTTAAGAAATCCAAGTAAGTTTTTAGCAACAATACAAATAGGTATAACACTTGCAGGATTTTTATCAAGTGCTTTTGCTTCAGACGCATTTTCATACAAACTAGCACCACTATTAAATAGTATAATGCCATTTTTTAGCATAGCAGTATGGCAAGATATTTCAATAATAATTATTACTTTAATACTTTCATTTTTTACACTTGTATTAGGAGAGTTAGTTCCAAAAAGGCTAGCAATGAAATATTACGAAAAAATCTCTTATGCAACAGTTGGAGTAATTAGAGTAATCTCAATATTAACAGCACCATTTGTCAAGCTTTTAAGTTTTGTAACTAATATTGTCTCAAAAATTTTTGGTGTTAGCGAACAAGAAGAAGAAATTGTTACAGAAGAAGAAATAAAAATGATGGTAGATGAGGGAGAAGAAAAAGGCTCTATAGAAGAAACAGAAAAAGAGCTAATAAACAATGTATTTGCGCTAAATGATATAGTTGCATCAGAAATAATGATACACCGTACAGATATGTATGCTATTGAAATAAATCAAGACTTATACGAAATTTTAGATGAAATAGATGACTACAAATATAGCAGAATACCAGTATATGAAGAAACCATTGATAATATTAAGGGAATACTATTTTTAAAGGATATATTAAAATTAGTAAGTTCTAAAAAACAAATAAAAATAAAAGAAATCTTAAGGGAAGCCTACTTTGTACCAGAGTCAAAGCCAATTGACGAAATTTTTAAAGAACTTCAAAAAAATAAACTTCAAATGGCAATAGTAGTAGATGAATATGGTGGTACAGCCGGACTTCTTACAATGGAAGATATTTTAGAAGAATTAGTTGGTAACATCTTTGATGAATATGATGAAGTTGAAGTAGACTACAAAAAAATAGATGAAAATACTTATTTAGTTGAAGGAAGTGTTAGTCTTTTTGAACTTAAAAAAGCTTTAGACATAAGTATTCCAGAAGGAGATTATGAAACACTATCAGGCTATTTAATAGAAAAATTAGGTAGGCTTCCAGAAGAAGATGAACACCCTATAATTGAAGATGAAAAATTAACATATAGTATAGAAAAATACGAAGACAAAAGAATACAATGGGTTAAAATAACAAAAAAGAAAGAAGAAGAAATCCAGCAAATAGATGATGAATAAAGAAAGGACGAAATAAAGCTTATGAAGGGAAAATTAAAATGGATAATTTTATCAATAATTGCTATAGTAGCAATTATTGTATCAGTAGCTATTATAGTAATAAATGAACTACAATTACAATACACCATAGAAGAAATAAAAGAATACAATTATTTTATATTAACTAAAGACTCAAAATATGGTGTTATAGATAAAAATGGCAATGTTGTAGTAGAGCCCAATTATATAGCTGTACAAATTCCAAACCCTTCTAAGCCTATATTTGTATGTATTATTGACTATAATCAAGAAACTAATGAGTATACTACAGTAGTATTTAATGACAATAAACAAGAAATTTATACAGATTATAAAAACGTAAGAGCAATTAATATGAATACTAATACAGACGCAAATCCATATGAAAAAAGTGTTTTATTATATGAACAAGAAAATAAATATGGTTTAATTACTTTAGAAGGAAAACCAATAACCAAGCCAATTTATGATGAAATAAGTAGCATAAACTATAAAGAAGGTACATTTTTAGTTAAGAAAGACGGAAAAGCCGGAGCTATTAATATGAAAGGAAAAGTAGTAATAAGACCGGAATATGAAACAATAACATCTGATAATTATTATAATGAAGCAACAAAAAATAAAACTACCGGATTTATAGTAAGTAAAAGAACAGAAAATGGTTATAGATATGGATATATAAATTATCGTGGAAAAATCATATTAGATACAGAGTATACTGAACTTGAAAGAGTTACACAAATTCAAAATGATAATGAGTTATATTTTATAGCATTTAAAGATGGACAAGCAGGCTTGCTTAAAAATAAAAAGCTTATTTTAAACTATCAATATGAAGATATACAATATCATTCTTTAAGTGATTTATTTATTGTTGAAAGAAACGGAAAACAAGGCGTAGTTGCCAAAGATGGAAGTATAATTTTAGCATCAGATTATGATAATATTCTATTTGGAGGAATTTATTTAAGTGCTAAAAAAGGCGATAAAATCATTATGTTTGATAAGCAAGGACATGAAGTTCAAACAAATGCAGTTAGCATGTCACAAACAGATAATCCAAATTACTATATATCAATAGACGAAAACGAAATATATACTGTTACAGATGCAAACGGAAACATACTAATAGATGGAAACTACACATATATAGAATATTTACCAGGAAATTACTTTATAGTAGCAAAAGATGGTAAAAATGGAATAATAAATTCTAAAGGAGATACTGTAGTAGAGCTAAAATATACAAGCATTTTTAGATTTAATGATACAAACCTACTACAAGCAGAAATTATAGATTCAAAAACTATTGAACTATATACAATTTCAGAAATGAAAAAAGTAGCAAGCATGCAAAATGCAGCAATTAAAGAATATAAGCAAACAAAAATAAATCCTAATAAATATATTATGCTAGCATCTGAAACCGATTTTAAATATTATGATGAAAATGGAAATGAGTTAGATGCTAAAACCGTATTCCCAGAAAATAATCTTTTGGCTAAAAAAGTAGATAATGAATGGGTATTTGTTGATAGAGAAGAAAATGTAAAAGTAAAAAACAACTATGAAATGTTAACAAACTTTAATGAATATGGTTATGCTGGAATTAAAAAAGACGGTAAATGGGGAGTAATAAATACATCAGGCGAGATTATATGTGAGCCAACATATAAACTTTCTTGGGTACAACCAAGCTTTTTAGGAAAATATTATTGTACTAAAGTATGGTATGATTATGAAACATATAGTAGTGATGAAATCTAAATAAAAGAGGAATAAAAATGTATAAAAAATTTGGTATAAGTAACGAATTATTAACTTTAGCAAAAGAAACAGAAGAATCTTTGCAAGAAGAATTTAAAAAAATAAATGAGTTATGTGAATATAACAGTTTAAAAGTATTAAATGCTTTTCAAAAGTATAATATTTCAGAAATTCATTTTAATAGTACAACAGGCTATGGCTATTCTGATATTGGTAGAGATACCATTGAAAAAGTATTTGCAGAAGTATTAGATGCAGAAGATAGCTTAGTTAGAAGCCAATTTATATCTGGAACACATGCACTAACTGTAGCTTTATTTGCTTTCTTGCGCCCTGGTGATACTTTTTTAAGTATTAGTGGTAAACCATATGATACATTAGACGAAGTTATTGGAATTGTAGATAATCCAAGCTCATTAAAAGCACATAATGTAAAATATGAGCAAATTGATTTAATAAACAATGACTTTGACTATGAACAAATTGAAAAAAGGGTTAAAGAGCAAAATATAAAACTAATAGAAATACAACGTTCTAGAGGTTATAGCCTTAGAAAAAGCATTACCTTAGATAAAATTGAAAAAGTTATAAAAGTAATTCGCAAAGTAAATACAAATGTTATAATAATGGTTGATAATTGCTATGGAGAAATGGTACAAAAAATAGAGCCAACAACTTTAGGTGCAGATATTATAGTAGGTTCTCTTATTAAAAACTTAGGTGGTGGAATTGCACCAAACGGAGCATATATAGCAGGTAAAAAAGAATTAGTTGAACTTGCAGCTCAAAGATTAACAGCACCAGGTCTTGGAAAAGAAGTAGGACCAACTTTAGGAATAAATAAGCAAATTTTGCAAGGACTATATTTAGCACCAAGTGTAGTAGCAAGTAGCTTAAAAACAGCTATATTTGCAAGCAAACTATTAGAAAATATTCGGTTATAGTGCAGAGCCAAAATATAACGAAGAAAGATCAGATATTGTTCAAACAATTACATTCCATAATGCAGAAAAACTAATTAAGTTTTGTCAAGGAATACAAATGGGTTCGCCTATTGATAGTAGTTCAATTCCTGAGCCTTGGGATATGCCTGGTTATACCGACAAAGTTATAATGGCAGCAGGTGCATTCACACAAGGCTCATCAATAGAGCTTTCTTGTGATGCACCAATTAGAGAGCCATATACAGCATTTTTGCAAGGTGGACTTACTTTTGAGTATGGAAAGTTGGGAGTAATTAAAGCCGTTCAAAACATTAAAGAGTTTGAAAAATAATCAGCATCTTGCGTCGTTAGATTTCGTTTAAAATCAAATCAACGTGCAAGAAGCACGCCTCATTGATTTTAAACTCATCTGCCTAGCAATATACTAATTCTTTTTCAAACTAATAATTTTTTATTACATAAAAAATAAGGGAAGTTTATTTTTTAACTAAAACAAGAGGTAAAAAATGAAAGTAATAGTGGTACGGTGGAGGGCCTGCTGGAATGATGGCGGCCCTATCTTCTGCAGAAAATGGATGCAGTGTAACTTTATTAGAAAAAATGGATTCATTAGGAAAAAAGCTACTAATTACAGGAAAAGGAAGATGTAACATTACAAGTAGTATTCCTATAAATGACTTCATATCAAACATACCAGGAAATGGTATGTTCCTTTATAGTAGCCTAAATAAATTTACCAATAAAGACATTATAAACATTCTAGAAAAAGAAGGTTTAAAAGTTAAAGAGGAAAGAGGACACCGAATTTTTCCAGTCACAGATAATTCAAAAGATGTTTTAAATGTTTTTCTAAAATTATTAAAAAAGAAAAATATAAAAGTTTTAACAAATGCAAAAGTAGAAAAAATAATAGTAGAAAAAGGCGAAGCTGTAGGTGTGCAATGCCTTTTTTCTAATGACAAAAAAATAATAGAAGCAGACAAAGTAATTTTAGCAACAGGTGGAAAAAGTTACCCATTAACTGGTTCTACAGGAGATGGCTACAAATTAGCACAAGAAGTAGGTCATAAAATTACAGAAATTAAACCATCTTTAGTGCCATTAACAGTAAATAATAAATCATTAAATATATGCAAAAACATGCAAGGCTTAAGTCTTAAAAATGTTTCAATAAAAATAATAGATAAAACTAAAAACAAAACAATTTATGAAGACTTTGGAGAAATGCTATTTACCCACTTTGGAGTATCAGGACCAATAATATTAAGTGCATCAGCATATATTTTAAGATATCCAAAAATAGAAGAACTATTAAATGAAGATAAAATAAGTTTAAATATAGATTTAAAACCAGCTTTAACTGAAAAACAATTAGAAGACAGAATATTAAGAGATTTTAGTAAAATGCAAAATAAAGAATTTAAAAACAGTTTAAATGAACTTTTACCACAAAAAATGATACCAGAAATAGTAAAATTATCGCAAATACAAGAAAGCAAAAAAGTAAATTCTATTACTAAAGAAGAAAGAAAAAATTTAGTATATTTATTAAAGAATTTTGAGTTAACACTTAAAGGCTTTAGACCTATTGAAGAAGCTATAATTACTTCTGGCGGTATTTGCATAAAAGAAATAAACCCAAAAACTATGGAATCTAAAATAGTAAAAAACCTATATTTTGCTGGAGAAATAATTGATGTAGATGCATATACAGGTGGCTTTAATTTACAAATTGCATATTCTACAGGTTATGTAGCAGGAAAGGCAGGAAACAAAGTTGAAAACAATTAAGGAAAATGTAACTGCTCAAATAACCGAAAAAAAGTCAAAATTCATCTGCGATTTATCTTATGTATCAAGCAAGCAAGAAGCAGAACAAAAAATTAAAGAAATAAAAAAGAAATATCATGATGCTAAACACCATTGTTTTGCATATAGAATTAAAGATGAAAATATAATTATTGAAAAATCAAGTGATGATGGTGAGCCATCAGGTACTGCAGGAAGTCCAATATTAAATTTACTTTCAAAATACGAACTGGTTAATGTTTTAGCAGTAGTAACAAGATATTTTGGAGGAATTTTACTAGGAACAGGAGGACTTGCTAGAGCTTACACACAATGCACTCAAAAAGCTTTGCAAAATGCAAGTTTTGTAAATGAAGAATCCCGGGCTAGAAATTAAAATTACGTTACCATATCAAGATTTTGAAGTTCTTAAAACATATTGCCAAACAAATAAAATAAACATATTAAATGTAGAATTTTTAAATTTAGTAAATTGTAATATAGAATTATCCTTTAACGAAAAAGATAAAATAATGTATGAAATAGATAAAAAGAAACTTAATATACAAAATATAGAAATTATAAAAGAAAAAAATATTAGAAAAATGTAGCTGTAAAATATTGAAAAATAGGCGTTAATGAAATAAAATGGAAAAAATTTCCAAAAAAGTATTGCAATTTTCCTTTTAATTTAATATAATCTCAAATGTAAGAATTAAAAAATTACAAATTTTTCAAATAGGGGGAAAAAATCGTGAGTGATAAAATTACAGTATTAGTAGCAGATGACAATGTTGATTTTACAATGACATTATCTAGTTATTTAAATAAGGAGGAAGAAATAGAAATTCTAGGTATTGCTAGAGATGGAAATGAAGCTTATAGCATGGCAGTTGAATTAAAGCCAGACATTCTTTTACTAGATATAATTATGCCACATTTAGATGGCTTAGGAGTATTAGAAAAGTTAAATGAAACACAACTTGAAAAAATGCCATTATGCATTATTTTATCTGCTGTTGGACAAGACAAAATTACACAAAGAGCAATAAGCTTAGGAGCACAATATTACATAGTAAAACCATTTGATATTAATGTTTTAATAAAAAGAATGAAAGAACTTAAAAACTATCAACCATCACAACTAAAAAATACATTTATTAGTAGAGAAATTAAAAGTCAATATATAGACATTTCACCAGACAAAAAGAAAAATCAAGAAAATTTAGAAGCATTAGTAACTAATGTCATTCACGAAGTTGGAGTACCTGCGCATATAAAAGGATATCAATACTTAAGAGAAGCAATTATGATGGTTATAAAAGATACAGAGGTAATAAATCAAATTACAAAACAGCTTTACCCAGAAATAGCAGCCAAATATCATACAACACCAAGTAGAGTAGAAAGAGCAATTCGCCATGCAATAGAAGTTGCATGGGGTAGGCGGAGAGCAAGGAACGGTAGAAAACATATTTGGCTATACAGTTTCAGCATCTAAAGGAAAACCTACAAATAGCGAATTTATTGCAATGATTGCAGATAAATTAAGATTAGAACTTAAAACTGCATAAAAATTAAAAAAGAATTTTCTATATTTTGTAACATAGAAAGTTCTTTTTTAATTGACATGAAGGTAAAAACGTAATATAATAAAATTTATGAGTTAGTTATAAAAGTCCTCTCCAAACCTATTTAACTAATTCAAAATAAGCATATAGGAGCTGGTGGTATCCTCTATGGACAATGTCATTAGTATGGTACTTGAAAAAGTGACTGAACTTAAGGCACTAAAAGTACCTGAACTGATGAAACAAGGAGATGAAAAGAAGCTGAATAGGCTTCTTTCTAAAGTAGACTATTCTCAGTTTGCCGACGGAGAATATCCTGAAACCACTGTGGAAAAACTAGGTTTCACTACTGAGGATGATGCTTTAGCAACGGTAATGTTTGTTTATGGAAATATCTGGTGGCCTGAGGGAGACAGTAATCTTTTTAAAGATTATATGGATTTCAACAGATTTTTAAAGCGTTTTGGTGAGCTATGTCAAAACATTGCAAATCTGCAGAGTAGGCATTACCTAATTAAAACTGAAATTCCATTAAGCAAACTTCTTGGTAAGAAAGAACGAGAAATTTACTAACCAAATCAGGAGAGGACACGAGCCAAAAGCAGTAATTGCAAAGGCTCGTTTTTTTAAGTCTTTTATCTATTGACTAACTAAAAACATAACTATATAATAATCATAGAAAAGGAGGTAAAAAATGTTCATAGAGGTATCTAAAAAAGTAGCACAAAAAACAGTTATAAAAAGAGACGGAAAAAAAGTAGAATTTGATGGCACAAAAATTGCACTTGCTATTCAAAAAGGCTTTGGAGATATAATACAAGAAGAAAATGATGAACCACCTAAATATGATGATACAGATGTTAATAAAGTATATAGCAAAGTTCTTTCTAGAATTGAAGAATTAGAAGGCGACAGAATTAAAATTGAAGAAATACAAGACTTAATTGAAGAAGAACTTAAAAATAATGGATACCAAGATGTCTATGAAGCTTTTTCTAGTTATCGTGAAAAAAGAGCCCAATCAAGACAGTTATTTTTTGATGAAAAAAAGCAACATAAATTCTTAAAGGCTCTAGAAAACTTAGGACTAAAAGCTACAAATGAAGAAGATACCAAAAAAGAAAACTTATCTCAAAATAAAGATACTCCAATGGATATGATGTTTCAATATGGAAGTACAATTTCAAGACAATTTGCAATGACATATTTAATGAAAAAAAAGTTTTCAGAAGCACATGAAAATGGAGATATATACATACATGATATGGACTTTTTACCAATGGGAACAACTACATGTTGCCAAATAGATTTAAATAAATTATATAAAGATGGATTTACAGTAGGATATGGATTTATAAGAGAGCCAAATGATATTATGACATATGCAACACTTGCTGCAATAGTTATTCAGTCAAATCAAAATGATCAACATGGGGAGCAAGGCTTGCCAAATTTTGATTATTATTTAGCACCAGGTGTTTTAAAAACATTTAAAAAACAGTTTAAACAGCTTATTTTTGATTACTTAGAATTAACTGACTTTGATAAATTTATAGCAATAAATGGAATAGAAAGAGAAATAGAAAAAATTAGTACAATTGAGTTTGACCCTAGCATATTTGACAAATACTGTAGAGAATCGCAAGAACTAAAAAGAATGTTTAAGCTATGTTATGAAAAAGCTTTGCAAAAAACAGATGAAAGAACTTATCAAGCAATGGAAGCATTTATTCATAACTTAAATACTATTCATACAAGAGCAGGAGCGACAGTTCCATTTTCTTCTGTTAATTTGGGAACAGATACGTCTCCAGAAGGCAGAATGGTAATTAAAAACTTTTTAATTGCAACTGAAGCAGGCTTAGGTAATCACGAAAAAGCAATTTTTCCAATTTCTATATTTAAAATTAAAGAAGGGGTAAATTATAATAAAAAAGATCCAAATTATGATATGTTAGAGCTTGCATTAAATGTTTTAGCTAAAAGAAATATGCCACATTTTTCTTTTTTGGATGCTCCATTTAACTTAAAGTTTTACCAAAAAAATAATTATGAAACAGAGGTTGCATATTTTGGCTTAGGTGGCAGAACATTAGAAAATATTGTAGATAAAAATAAAATAACTTCTGTTGGAAGAGGCAATATATCATATACTACTGTAAACCTTCCAAGACTAGGAATAAAGCATAGTAATGAACTAGACCAAAATGGATTCTTTAAAGAACTAGAAGAAAAACTAGATTTAGTAAAAGACGAATTATTAGAAAGATTTGAAATTCAATGTAAAAAAACAATATCTAATTTTCCATTTTTATTAGGAGAGCATTTGTGGATAGACAGCGAAAAATTAAAGCAATCAGACAATTTGAAAAAAGTATTAAAACATGGAAACTTATCAATTGGTTTTGTTGGTTTAGCAGAATGCCTAAAAGCCCTTACTGGAAAGTATCATACAGAAAGTAAAGAAGCACAAGATTTAGGAATAAAAATTGTAAAGTTTATGAACAAAAAATGTGAAGAATATTCTAAAAAATATAATCTAAACTTTAATATAGTTGGAACAGATTCAGAAAAGCTAGTAGCTAAATTTGTTAAATTAGATAGAGCAATTTACGGAAAAAGAAAAGGAATTACAGATAAAGAAAAATACACAAATTCATTTTATACACCACAAAACAGTAAAATTTCTGTAGAAAATAAAATAAAAATTGAAGCACCTTATCATTTTTACACTAAAGGCGGACACAAAATCAGTGTAACATTAAATAATGAAGCAGAACTTATAAAAGTAATACAAATGATGAGAAATGAAGGAATTGGTTATGCACAAATAAATTTAGAAAAAGAAACAAATGTAAATTAAAATAGAAAGAAGTAATTTAAAACAAATGGAAGAATTTGATTTTAATTTATCAAATGATAAAGAATATGTAATGAAAAAGGTAAAAGAAGACGGAAAAACCTTAGATTTTGCATCAGACGCTTTAAAAAATGATAAAGAAGTTGTTATGGAAGCAATCCTGCAAAATCCTGTTTCACTAGAATTTGCAAGTAACAACTTAAAAAATGATAAAGAAGTAGTAATGGCTTCTGTAAAAAAAGTTCGGGTGGACAGCATGCTATGCTAGTGATGCTTTAAAAGATGACAAAGAGCTTATTTTAGCAGGAGTAAAAGTAGATGGGCAAATTTTGTATTATGCATCAAGTCAGCTAAGAGATGATGAAGAAGTTGTTTTAGAAGCGGTAAAAAATAAAGGGCTAATTTTAAAATACGCAAGTAATCGTTTAAGAAAAAACAAAGAAATTGTACTTACTGCGATTACTAATGATAAAAGAGCAAAAGAATATATTTCTTCAGAAGAACTTATTAATGATGCAGATATTCAGGCAATTTTAAATCCGCCAAAAGATGAATAAATAAAAAATTGAATAAAATATATAAAAACATCAAAACTAAATATTGGTGATAAAAATGAAAATTTCTTGGCTTAAATATGAAAAAGATAATAAGAGTTTTCGTCTTATGCAAGCTTTAGGGTTTGATGTTTTTTCTTTGTCTGATTTAGATAAAACAGATGAAACTATGAGAAATTTAATAAAACAAAATTATGATACAATAGTTCTTTCAAATGAGGTAGCAGGGTTTTCAGAAGATATTATAAAAAAATATAGGAATAACAAAAATATTAAAATTGTCATTTCTTTTAGCAAAAGCTAATACAGATAAATAAGGTGGGTATATTATGAACGAAGAATATATATTTGTCTGTATAGGAACAAATAAGCTAATATCAGACTCTTTTGGACCAAGAGTTGGTCAAATACTAAAAAATAATTTTAAAAATTATCCTAAAGTTAAAATATTTGGAACAATGGAAAACCCTGTGCACTTTAAAAATGCGCCTAATATATATAAAAAAATAATAAAAAATAAAAATGAACAAATAATTTTAATAGATTCTGCTTTTGGCAAAAAAGAAAATATAGGTTTTAGTTATATAAACTTAGGTGGAATAAAAATAGGCAGCGCTTATGGAAAAAGCTTTTATTTTCCAGCAATTATGAATATAAAAACAGTAGTAGGAACAAAAAATTATTTGCCGAATTGGAAAGAATGCGAAATTGAAAAATTAGCACAAAATTTAGCTGACTTTATAATAAAAGAGCCCACAATATTTTTATAGAAATAAATTCAAATTACCTGTATAAAAAATGAAAAAATGGAAAAAATTTTAAATAAGAAAATAACAAAAGTAGGAGGAAACAAAAATGGATACAGGTAATTTAAAAAATATAGTAGTTCTAAAGGATTTACCTTCTAATTTGGTAGAAGAGGCAATTGTTGTATTAAAAGAAAATCAAAAAATACCAAAACTAGAACTTATTGATAAAAAGAAAGTAAATAAGCAGGCTCAACCAAAAGATATGCAAAAAGTAAAGCCAAAAGATTATATAATAAAAGAAGCTCAAATGCTAATATCAGAATATATTACAAAGTTAGAAAATAAAAATAAAAAAGAAACAGTTTCATTTCAAACTTTAAAAAAGAAATATGAAAGGGTAAAAACCCTAAACTGCTTACTTATAGCGTCACTCGCAGTTAGCATATTTATTCAATTTGTAATTAAATGAAAAATTTAAGAATAAAACATCTCTTTTAGGAATATACATTAAAAAACCAAGCTACAAAGGAAGAGGTGTATTTTTTTGGAAAAAACAATTTCAGAGGAAGAAAAAATTAAAAGAGCAGAAGAAATTTATTATCGTAGAAAATTAAATAATTCTAATGTAAGAATGCCTAGTTCTCAAGTAAAAGAAAAAGGAGAAAATAGGCAATTTTCGCTGTATAAAAAAATGATTTTACAGATTTTAGTTTGTATTCTAATTTACTTGGTGTTTTCACTTGTAAAAGAGGCAAACTACATGTTTTCAGAAAATATTGTAAATAAAACAAGAGAAGTATTAAGTACAGATATTAACTTTGGTGTGCTTTATAATAATGTAGCTACATTTTTTGAAAATAATAAAGACCATTTTGCCTTTATTACTAGGCTTTGGAGTAATGAAGAAAATGAAAACCAAGAAGAAAATAATATAGTACAAAATGAAGAAACTAATCAAAACGAAAATACCCAAAGTCAAAATGTGCAAAATGAAAATACTCAAAATGAAGATAATAAACAAAACATAATAGATGAAAATACCGAAACTCAAAGTGCTAAAGTAGAACAAACAGGGGGAATAGGAGGAAGTATTAATGATGCTAAAATAGTAACTACCTCTGCTAAAAGTAAAACTCAAATGGAAATAGATGCAGAATATATAAAATCAAATTTTAGTATGGCACTTCCTGCAAAAGCAGTAATTACATCTCCTTATGGAAAAAGAGAGCCAACAGAAATAGTATCAGAAAACCATCAAGGAATTGATATAGGGGTTCCAGAGGGAACTACAATTGTTGCAGCAATGGAAGGAAAAGTATCAGTTGTATCTAAAGAGGGCGATTATGGCATACATGTAAAAATAGTGAACAAAGATATTACTACTATTTACGCACATTGTAGCAAAATTTTAGTAAAAGAAGGAGACACTATAAAAAAAGGCCAAAAAATAGCAATATCAGGTAACACAGGAAATACCACAGGCCCACATTTACATTTTGAAATTAGAAGAAACGATAGAACAGTTAATCCAGAACTAATTTTAAGTTGGGATTAAAATTTACAAGGGGAAATATGAGTATAAAAATAGATTTAAGAATTTTTTTATTTATAATTTTATTTTGGTTAACTTCACAAATTAAAATTTATATGTGTTTAATGATATTTGCATTCATACATGAATTAGGACACCTTTTTTGCGGGCTAATATTAGGCTTTAAACCACAAAGCATAAAAGTAAATCCATTTGGATTTCAAATATGTTTTAAGGCAAACTTAAATGACTATAATAAAAAAAGAAAAAATGGAAATGAGTTATGCATAAAAAAAATATTAGTTGCATTTGCAGGTCCATTTGTAAATATATGTGCAGTTTTAATTGCAATGCTTATAAATAATGAAAAAACACAAATAATTATATATTCAAACTTAATGCTTGCAATATTTAATCTTCTTCCAATATATCCTCTTGATGGCGGAAGAATATTAAAACAAATTATACATATTTTCAAAGGCAAAAAAGTAGCCACAGAAACAGTAAATTACGTATCAAAAGTAACAGTTGTATTTCTTACATTTATAACGAGTATAGTTATTTTATACATACATAATATTGCTTTCATAATAATTTTATTTTATTTATGGTATTTATGCATTAAAGAAGAAAGAAATTATAGAATAAAGGAAAGTATATATAACAAAATAAATAAAATTAGGGAAAGTGAAAAAATACAAGTTTAAGTTGCCACGCCTCTCAAAGTTTTGATATAAAACTGTAAAAAAATGCAAATTTTTCTTGCAGTTTAGCAAAAAACGTGGTACAATAGTTTTTGTTAATAAGGAAAAAAATCCTTACTTGCAAATAAAAAATGCAGGTTGTAATCCATAAGGAGGTGAAAAATAATGAACAAATACGAAAGTGTTGTCATTATTGATCCATCTGTAGATGAAGAAAAGGTAAAAGAGTTATCTCAAAAATTTACAGATTTAATCAATCATGACGGAACAGTAGAAAAAGTTGAAGAACTTGGCAAAAAGAAACTAGCTTACGAAGTAAAGAAAAACAAAGAAGGCTATTATGTAGCTATAAACTTCGAAGCAAACCCAAATCTAATTGCAGAATTAGAAAGAAATTACAGAATAATGGACGAAGTTATTAAATTCATTACTGTAAGAGCAGAATAATTTTAAAGTGTTTAAAAAAAGAAAAAATCGGGCCTTAATTCATAGAAAGGTAAGGTGCAAAAAAATGAACAAAGTAATTTTAATGGGTCGTTTAACAAGAGATCCAGAAGTTAGATACACACAAACTAATAATACACTAGTAGCTTCTTTTAGTTTAGCAGTAAATCGTAGATTTGTTAGACAAGGAGAAGAAAGACAAGCTGATTTTATTAATATTGTTGCTTGGAGTAAACTAGGTGAGTTTTGTAGTAAATACTTTAAAAAAGGTCAACAAGTTGGAATTGTTGGAAGAATACAAACAAGAACTTGGGATGATGACCAAGGTCAAAAACATTATATAACAGAGGTTGTTGCAGAAGAAGCATATTTTGCAGATAGCAAAAGAGATGGCGAATCTGGTGCAGGTAGCTTTGATGCTACATTTGGAACTATGCCTAACACAAACTCTGATTCAGACTTTGAAATTTCATCAGGAGACGATTTACCATTCTAAATAAGAATGAAACCATAAAAAGATAGGGGGTAAAGCAAAATGGCAGACAAGAAAAACAATAAAAGAAATAATAGAAACAATGATGAAGATTATAATCCTAAATTTAGAAAAGTAAGAAAAAAGGTATGCCCATTATGTGCAGATAAAAACTTAAAATTAGATTATAAAAACGCAGACCAATTAAGAAAATTCATTAATGATAAAGGAAAAATACTTCCAAGAAGAGCAACAGGTGCTTGCGCTATTCATCAAAGAGATATTACACTAGCAGTAAAAAGAGCTAGACAAATAGCAGTATTACCATATAGCCAAGAATAATAAAACATATAAATAACAGCAAGTCAGTATAATACAAAGTGGCTTGCTGTTTTGCTACTTGTTTAATATGTTAAAATATGGTATTATTAAATAAAATTAAAAAGGAGAATTACCTTGAATAAAACTATAAAAATTCTTTTTTGTATATTACTAGTTATATTAGTTATAATAGCATTATCACTATTTCACAAAGCAGGTAAAAAAGAAGAAAATCAAAATACAAAAATAGTAACTTCATTTTACCCAATATATTTAATAGCATCAAACCTAACTGAAAATGCTAAAAATGTAGAGCTTGTAAACTTAGCACAAAATAATGTGGGGTGCCTTCATGATTATACACTTTCAGCTACAGATATGAGAAAAATGGAAAATGCCAATATTTTTATACAAAATGGCTTGGGGCTAGAAAATTTTATGGATAAAATAATAGAGGCAAATAAAGACTTAAAAGTTATAAATAGTAGTAAACAAATAAATAGTGCAGAAAATCCACATGTATGGACAAGCATCCAAAATTACATATCACAGGTACAAGTAGTTGCAGAAGAGCTATCTATATATGATGAGCAAAATAGTAGTATTTATAAAGAAAATTGTGAAAAATATTTAGCAAATTTAAATAATTTAAAAGAAAAATACGAAGAAGAACTAAATAATTTAAAAAATAAAAAAGCAATTTGCTTAAATGAGGCTATTTTAAGTTTGCTAACTAGTATGCAAATGCAAGTTACAAATATTGAAACAAATCATGAAGAAAGCACATTATCGGCAGATACAATAAAAAATACAATAAATAAAATGAGAGCTGAAAATATTAAAGCAATTTTCATAGGCAGTGAAGATAGTGCTCAAAATGCCGAAATTTTGGCAAACGAAACAGGTGCTACAATATATAAATTAGAAACATTACTTACAGGCGAATTTAACAAAGACGAATATATAAATAAAATGACTAAAAATTTAGAAATTCTAAAACAAGTAAATTAAAAAAGAAAATAGGTGAGAATTTAAAATGAGTAAACCAGTAGCTTGTGGACTCCATTGTACAAAAATAAAAAATATAAGTGTAAAATTTGGAAAAGAAGTAGTATTAAAAAATGTAAATATACACATTCATTGTGGTGAGTTAACTGTAATTATTGGTAAAAATGGTGCAGGAAAATCTACTTTGTTAAAAGCTATATTAGGAGAGGTAGAACACACAGGAAGCATTACCTTTATGGACATAAAAGAAAATGTAACAAAAAAAATAAAAATAGGGTATGTACCACAATCTATAAACATAGAAAAACATATGCCAACTACTGTATATGACCTATTTGCATCTTGTATTTGCCATATACCAGTATTTTTAAAAAAGGACAAAAAAATATACCAAGAAATAAAAGAACAGTTAAAAATATTCGGAGCAGAAAGGCTAATAGATAAAAGCATAGGAGACTTATCAGGTGGGGAACTTCAAAGAGTACTTTTAGCTATTGCAACAAAACCTCATCCAAACTTACTAATTTTAGATGAACCAGTATCTGGAATTGACAAAACCGGAACAGAAGATTTTTATGAACTAGTAAATAGCCTAAAGGCTAAATATGATATGTCTATTTTACTTGTATCACATGATTTAGACTTGGTTAAAAAATATGCAGATAAAGTAATATTGTTAGAAAAAGAAGTAATAAAAGAAGGAACTCCAGAAGAAGTTTTTAAAAGTACAGAATTTGTAAATCGTTTTGGAGTTATAAACTAAAAAGGAGCAATTATGGAGGTAATTTATAATATATTAGAAGCGGTTTTACCATTTGAATTTATGGAATACACATTTATGAAAAATACATTACTTGCTATTATTTTAGTATCGCCAATATTTGCAATTTTAGGCACAATGATAGTAAATAATAAAATGGCATTCTTTTCTGATGCATTAGGACATTCTGCTCTAACAGGAATTGCAATAGGCGCATTACTTGGAATTACAAATATGAATATTTCCATGGTTTTCTTTGCTGTCGTATTTGCACTATTACTAAACTTTGTAAAAAACAAAGCAAATTATGGAGCAGACACTATAATTAGTGTATTTTCATCAATAGCAATAGCTCTTGGCTTGGCAATGCTTGCAAAAAGTGGAGATTTTAATAAATATTCAAGTTATTTAGTAGGAGATATTTTAAGCATTTCAAGTACAGAAATACTTTATTTATTTTTAGCATTTATTGCAGTATTTGCATTTTGGTATTTTACATTTAATAAATTAAATGTGCTTAGCATAAACAAAACATTAGCAAAAAGTAGGGGAGTAAATACAAAGTTAATAGATAATATTTTTGTAGTATTAATTGCAGTAATTGTTATGATATCAATTCGTTGGATAGGAATTTTACTAATAAACTCACTACTTGTACTTCCAGCAGCAGCTAGTAGAAATGTAGCTAAAAACATGAGAAGCTACCACTTGCTTTCAGTAATATTCTCGCTTTTTTCAGGAATAACAGGACTAATCATTTCATATTACTGGAATATACCTACAGGACCAATGATTGTACTAATTTCAGGAATTATTTACTTCATAACATTTGGCTTTAAAAAATTAGTAAAAGAATGAGCCAAAAGGGGACGTAAGCGGCTTTGCTTAAGCGGCTTTGCTTAAGCAAAAATTGATTTTAAATGATAAATGTAGTATAATATAGTTATATAACCCAATTATATTATTTTTCGGAAGGAGACTTTGATCATGTATAACTGCACGAGCAATACCTATGAAGAGGTGTTCATTAGCCCCTTCGAAAAAGACACTAAGGGCGATGCCCTTAGAACGTTGCAGCAAATCCGCGATGCCCACCCCGCCAGATGCGGATGGATTGAGATTGAAGGCTTTGCGGAGCAGTTGCCCAACGGAAAGTGGAGAGCCGTACGCCATCACAAGCATGTGAAGCAAATGGCTTAACACACAAAAAACCTAGCAATAAGTTATAATTAACATTGCTAGGTTTTTTGTATAGTTCATTCTAAAACAATTTTTCTAGCCCTTTTTACATCATCAATATTTGCAGTTCTTACTCCATCTAAAGGGTACTTTAGCCCTAAATTTTCCCATTTGAAGCGCCCCATATCATGATAAGGCAAAAACTCTACATTTTCTACACTAGATAGCTGTGAAATAAAATCACGTAATTTAAGTAAATCTTCTTCCTTATCAGTAATTCCAGGAACTAAAACTTGCCTAATCCACATTGGCTTTTTTATGCTACTTAAATATTTTGCAAATTCAAGCTCTTGCTTATTAGAAAAGCCAGTTAAACTTTTGCAAATTTCATCATTTATACATTTAATATCTAATAAAAATAAATCTGCCAAATCAATTACTTTTTTCATATCATCTGTAATAGCAAAATTTCCAGAAGTATCAATTGCAGTATGAATATTTTGCTTTTTTAAAGAAGTCAAAAGCTCAGTAACAAACTTTAATTGCAAAAGTGGCTCACCACCACTAATAGTAACCCCTCCACCAGATGGCATAAAATAATTTTTATATTTTTCTATTTTATCTAAAACTTGGGGGATAGAATATAAAGTTCCACCACATAAATCCCAAGTATCTCTATTATGACAATATTTACATTTTAAACTGCATCCTTGCATGAAGATAATGAACCTGATTCCAGGTCCGTCAACTGTTCCAAAAGATTCAAATGAGTGAATTCTAGCTTTTAGTTCCTCCATGCAAAATATCTCCTAAAAATACTTTAAATTCTTTCATGAATAGTTCTATTTATAACATCTAATTGTTGTTCTCTTGTTAATTTTGTAAAGTTAACAGCATAGCCAGATACACGAATAGTAAGTTGTGGGTACTTTTCAGGATGTTCCATTGCATCTAGTAGTAACTGTCTATCAAATACATTTACATTTATATGATGCCCAGTCTGAGTGAAAAATCCATCTAACATTGTAACTAAATTATTTACTTTTGAATCATCATCTTTTCCTAAAGTATTTGGTGCAATAGAAAAAGTATATGAAATACCATCTTCTGAATATTCATAAGGAAGTTTAGCAATAGTATTCATAACAGCTAAAGCACCATTAGTATCTCTACCATGCAAAGGATTTGCACCAGGTCCAAAAGGTTCACCGTCTTTTCTTCCGTCTGGGGTATTTCCTGTATTTTTACCATATACAACATTAGAAGTAATTGTTAAAACAGATAAAGTAGTTCTTGCATTTCTGTAAGTATGGTGTTTTTGCAATTTCTTCATAAAAGTTTTTATTATATTTACAGCAATATCATCAACTCTATCATCATCATTTCCGTATTTAGGAAAATCTCCTTCAACCTCATAATTTGTAGCTAAACCTGTTTCATCACGAATAACTTTTACTTTTGCATACTTAATAGCAGATAAAGAGTCAACAACAACAGATAAACCAGCAATTCCGCAAGCCATAGTTCTTAAGATATCTCTTTCGCTATCATGAAGCGCCATTTCTAAAGCTTCATAAGAATATTTGTCATGCATATAATGAATCATATTAAGTGCTTTAATATATATTTTTGCTAAATATTCCATCATATTATCAAATTTTGCCATAACTTCATCATAATTTAAATATTCAGAAGTAATAGGCTCAAAGCGTGGGGTAACTTGCTTTCCGCTTTTTTCATCTCTACCACCGTTAATTGCATATAAAAGGGCTTTAGCTAAATTTGCTCTAGCACCGAAAAACTGCATTTGTTTACCAATTTTCATAGCAGAAACACAGCATGCAATTGCGTAATCATCACCTAACGTAACTCTCATTAAATCATCATTTTCATATTGAATAGAAGATGTTTTAATAGAAATTTCAGCACAGAATTTTTTAAACCCTTCTGGTAAATTTTTAGACCATAATACGGTTAAGTTTGGTTCTGGAGCAGGTCCTAAGTTTACTAAAGTGTGCAATACTCTAAAAGAATTTTTTGTAACTAAAGTTCTTCCGTCAATTGCCATACCACCAATACTTTCTGTAACCCAAACAGGGTCTCCACTAAATAATTCATTGTATTCAGGAGCTCTTAAAAAACGTACCATTCTTAATTTCATAACAAAATGGTCCATTAGTTCTTGAGCAGTTTCTTCAGTTAAAACTCCATCTTTTAAGTCTCTTTCAATATAAATATCTAAAAATGTAGAAGTTCTACCTAAACTCATAGCAGCGCCATTTTGGTCTTTAATTGCTCCTAAATATCCAAAATATAGCCATTGAAAAGCTTCTTTTGCGTTACTAGCAGGGCGAGAAATATCAAACCCGTAGCTTAAAGCCATTTCTTTTAATTCATTTAAAGCAACTATTTGATCATGTATTTCTTCTCTTTTACGAATAATTTCGTCTGTTATTTCATCAGAATCTGTTATTAAAAATTCTTCTTGTTTATTATTAATTAAAACATCAACTCCATATAGAGCAACTCTTCTGTAATCGCCAATTATTCTTCCACGACCATATCCATCTGGAAGACCTGTAATTAGATGTGAGCTTCTAGCAGCTCTTATTTCAGGTGTATAAACAGCGAAAACTCCGTCATTATGTGTTCTTCTTAAATCATGATAAATATGTGAAACATTTTCATCAATTTTGTAGCCATAACTTTCACATGATTTTTCAACTATTCTAATGCCACCATTTGGCATAATAGCTCTTTTTAAAGGGCTATCTGTTTGAAAGCCAACAATTTCTTCTAAATTTTTATCAATATATCCGGGAGCAAAACGGTTAATTCCAGATGGAGTTTTTGTATCTACATCTAAAACATTTCCATTTTTCTTTTCTTTTTCATATAAATCTAAAACCATTTGCCATAGTTTAGTAGTTTTTTCAGTAGGGCCTGCTAAAAATGAACTATCTCCTTCATATGGAGTGTAATTTGCAGAAATAAATCCTCTAACATCAATTTCTTTTGTCCATTCGCCTTGTTTATTAAAACCTTCCCACTCATTAAAATCCATAAAATACCTCCTGTTCTAATATAAATGTAATATTTCTAAAAACCATAAAATGTTAAAACCACATTTTCAAATGATAACACATGATATTACAATTATCAACATTTTTTAAATAAAAAATACAAAAAAAGCAAGAATACTATTTAAAGTTTCTTGCTTTTAATATAACCAAATATACAAAAACTATTCTTCACTAATTACCTTTGCTATTTTATAAATAAGCTTTTGCTTTTCCGGAGTGACCGAATTTAAAATATCATTAAATTCTGAAGAAAGATAATTGCTAGAGTTACTAGAAGTACCATTCAAAATAAATCCTTCAGAAACTCCAAGTATTTCACAAATTTGTGTTAATCTTTTTAAGTTAATATGAGAATTGCCCCTTTCAATTCTACTTAGAAATGCAATTGAAACATCTAGCTGTTCTGCTAAGTTTTCTTGGGTCATTTTCTTATCTATTCTAGCTTTTTTCAATCTCTGTCCAATAATTGTATAATCAAGTGCCATGTTTTTACCCTCCAAATTTATATATACTTATATATAGCATTTATTTTATCAAGTTCAAAGAAACTAATAAGTTAATATTTTCTAATAAATTCTATAAATCTTTATATTCTTATTCTGTTCATAAAATTGGAAAATATACATAAAAACATAGAAAATAAATAACAAATATGGAAAAATTAACCATATAAATAAAATTGTAAAAAACATAAAATTACTTTTAAAAGAATTATTGTAAAAATATGTTAATAGTGATATACTTTCTAAGTAGATTAGGTAAAAGTTACAAAGTGTTTTTTTTACTAACTTTTAAAATTGTTTAAAGGGGGAGAAATATGAAAAAAATATTTAAAAAAATAGGAATTATTTTATTTATGTTATTGGTAGCTTTTATTATATCAGCAAAGGTTAAAGCTGCTACAAGCGATTACACAATTACAAAATTAGATTTTTCAAGTTGGAGTGATTATACATTTACAATAGATAGTGATACTTCTAGTATATATTTTTATACTCCTACTGGAATTGACAAATATTCTGTACTTACAAAGAAAAATGAAACTATAATAAATTATGAAAAACCACAAGGAAGCTACATTTATGCAAAATATGTTTCAGAAAATATTGTATATATTTTAGATGACCCTACAACTACAGCGCAAAGTTATCACGTACAAGGATATGACCTTATACAAAAAAAGAAAGTTTTTGATAAAAAGTTTAATGTAAATTCAGAGCCAACAGTAAATTTAAGATATAGATTTTTAGTAGATAAAGATCAAAACTTTTATTTTGTTACAGGAAAAAGAACAATTTCGTCTTATGATAAAAATGGAAACAAGTTAGATACTGTAGAAAATCCATTAGATAGACAAATAACTTTAGAGCAAATTACACCAGATGGAAAAACAGTAATATATAAAACTTATGCTGAAAACTATCAATTAAAAGGTGGATATTTAGCAGTTGAAAACGGAAAATTTTTAAGATATACAGGAAGTGCTTTTACTGCTTATAAAAATGTTCCTTTTTGGCTAAGTGATAATTTTAATAGTAATTTAAAATTTAATAAAGAATGTACATTTGCTTTTGATGTTCAAGGCCACATTTTTAAATACAAATTTGTTTATGAAGATGGATTTAGAAAAACTTGGTTTAGCAATGTAGAAAATTCTAATACAAATTATAATTATAATTCGACCTGTGAGGTTCGGATGTTTTTATAATGGAAAATTATATATTTATAGTAACGTAAAAAATGCTATATTAGAATATGATTTAACATCAGAAACAATAACAAAAACATATTCACTTCCAATAACTAATATAAGAGTTCATGAAACAAAAGTAAATAATGGAAGAATATATATTGTTTATGAGCAAAAAGATCAAAAGACTATAAATATGCTAGAAGTAGATATATCAAAATTTAAAAACGTAGGAAACATTGTAATAAACACACATAAAACATATGAGCATACAAAAGAAGAAATATCTCAAAAATACAAATCTGCACTACCAAAAGCACAATATAAAAGTTATGATGATTTATTTTCAACAAAGCCAGTAACAACTGCACCATATAAAGAAGGAGTACTAAAAGATCAAGTTAAACAAGACACATTAAATCAGCTAAACTTTTATAGATGGCTATATGGCATAAATTCTGTAACAATAAACGAAAGTAGAATGTACAAAAATGCAAGGGGAGCATTGGCAATGTCAGTAAATAATGAGTTATCTCATTTTCCAAGCAAACCTTCAGGAATGACTGATGAATTCTATAAAGATGCACAGGAAGGAACAGGAGCAGGATTAAACTATTCAGGAAATATTGCAAGTGGACATTTTATGCCAGATACAATTGTGCGGATATATAAATGATACATACAATGCATCATATAATGTAGGTCATAGAACTAGCATGCTTGATATAAAAGCAAATCAAATAAGTTTTGGACAATGTGGAGGTTATAGTGCAGCATCTATTTACAAAGCAAGTACTAATTTAGGCAATAATGAAAATTTTTATGCATTTCCAACACCAGGGTATTTTCCAATAGACGACTTTGAAATGACAAGTGATTCTGGAATAGATAAATTACGAGATACAAAATGGTCTATAACAATCGCAAATACATCATATGTAATTGATAGAAATGAACTAGAGTTAAAAATGATATATAATGGAAAAACATATAACATTACAGATTTTAGTTATGATGCTTATACTAAAACTATATATTGGAATATACCAGCAGATTTAAAATCACAATTAACAGAAGGAACTAGCAAATTAGTTGCAGGAAAGAAAGTAGATGTAGAATTAAAAGGTTTACAAGATGCAAGTTATAATGGTATTACAATTAAATATTGGACAGAATTTTTCGTAGCAAACCCAAAAGAAGTAACAGGTTACAGAGTGTATTTTGATGATATTGCAAATGAAAACGCAAAAGGTGAACAAAGCTGTACTGCAACTGAAGGAGATGAAAAGACAGTAACAGTACAAGTTTTACCATATGATGCACAAGATAAAAGATATATTATAGAAATTCAAAATAAAGATTTAGCATCTTATAATGAACAAACCAAAAAAATAAAATTCTTAAAAGCTGGTAAAACTAATTTATATGTAAAAAGAAAATCAGATGGCAAACTATTAACTACTGTAATATTAAATATACAACAAGGAACAAACTCAATAGAATATAGGACACATGTACAAAAAGAAGGTTGGCAAACATGGAAAACAAATGGTGCAATGTCAGGAACACAAGGAAAAAGTTACAGATTAGAAGCAATACAAATTAAATTAAATGGAGCAGGTTCTTCTGGTGGAATTGAATATAGTACACATGTACAAAAAGAAGGTTGGCAAGCATGGAAGAAAAATGGGCAAACATCAGGAACAGAAGGAAAATGTTATAGGTTAGAAGCAATTAAAATTAGACTTACAGGAAATATAGCCCAAAAATATGATATATATTATAGAGTACATGCTCAAAAATTTGGCTGGTTAGATTGGGCAAAAAATGGAGAGGCAGCCGGAACAGAAGGATATGGTTATAGACTAGAAGCAATAGAAATAAAATTAGTTGCAAAAGGAGGAAAAGCACCTGGAAGTACAACAAGAACATTTAGAAAATCTACACCATCACTAATATATCAAACACAAGTACAAAGAGAAGGTTGGCAGTCAAGAGTAAGAGATGGCGAAATGTCTGGAACATCAGGAAAAAGTTTGAGGCTAGAAGGAATAAAAATAAGTTTAGATAGCCAAATTTCAGGTGGAATACAATATAAAACACATATACAAAAATTAGGTTGGGAAACAAATTGGAAATCAAACGGAGCTACATCAGGAACAGAAGGAAAAAGCTTAAGATTAGAGGCAATACAAATAAAGTTAACAGGAGAAATGGCAAAAAAATATGACATATATTACAGAGTACATGCTCAAAAGTTTGGTTGGTTAGGCTGGGCTAAAAATGGAGGAACAGCTGGGACTTCAGGTTATGGCTACAGACTAGAAGGAATAGAAATAAAATTAGTAGCAAAAGGAGGAAAAGCACCAGGAAGTACAGCAAATTCATATAAAAGCAAATAATAAAAGTTTATCATAATACAAACTCCCACTGAATACAATGTAAAAACAGCGTATTTAGAGGGGGTTTTTCATTTGGAGAAAAGTAGTTCAATAGAAGAAAGAGCCGTTCATTTAGCACAATATATAGTGGATAGTAAAGATACGGTAAGAGGAGCAGCAAAAAAATTTGGAATAAGTAAAAGCACAGTACACACGGAAGTAACACTAAAGAACGGTAGAAGATTTGGACAAGGTATTCCAGAAAGTGTTGAAATAAAGAAGGTTTTTCTAGCAGAAAAGAATCCAGTTGTAAAGTTGGGATTGGTAATTAAATAATAAAATTAGTAAAGCTTTAAAAGTAAAATTTTAAGGCTTTATTTTTTTGACCTAAAATTATATAAAAACAAATTTAAAAAGTCACAGAATCGATTGTGAAGCAAATTAAAGTTAAATGAAAGGAGGATTATATGAACAAACCAAAATTAAAAGGTTTATGGATACCAGTAGAAATTTTATTAGATGAACAATTATCAGATAAAGAAAAATTAATATTATCAATGATTTTATACTTGAGTGATGAAACAGGAAGTTGCTTTGCAAGTAATAAATATATAGCAAGTATTGTGAATGTAACCTCCGATAGAGTTTCAAAGATAATAAGTTCATTAAAGAAAAAGCAATATATAGAAGTGAAATTAAAATATAAATTAGATAGTAAAGAAGTAGAAAATAGGCAAATAGTTCCTAATAAAGAAAAGATAAATATGTATAGTCAAAAACACCTATACCCTGTAGATGAAAATAACCCTAGTACAAGTTTAAATGAACTATATTCTATAGGCAGAAACAACAAAGATATAATAAATAATATAAAAAATAAAAATAATTATAATTATAATCAGCGATTACAAGGCAAGAAAAATAATAGAGCCAACTTTGAACAGCGAGATTATGAAGGCTTTGACTTTACTAAATTATATGCAAATGCAGAAGTGTTTATATAAACTACATCATTTGCATAGATAAAATCAGTTACTAAAGTAGAAAAACTACATAGGTAACTGATTTTTTTAGCCTAAAGTTGTAAGAAAGCAAATTTAGGCTAAAACATAAAAAATACGAAAAAGTATTTTTTATGAAATGGGGTGTGGGGTGTCCCTGCCACACAGACACTTTTAGCGAGTAGCGAAAAAAAGTGTCGTAGTGTGTTACAATACAATGTAAAAATACGAGGTGCAGAGGTGTTTTCTATATGTGAGTTATTAC
>CANQRY010000003.1 GCA_947626335.1 uncultured Clostridia bacterium
TATAGATAGTTTCTTTCTATCTTCCTTTTATTATTTAGGTTTCTCAAAGGTTTATTGTTTACTTTTCAATGTGCTTTAATTAAAGTCATCAGCATTTTTTGACTGACGACAATATTTATTTTAACACACCACTATTGCAAAGTCAACACATTTTTTAAATTTTTTTGTTATTTTTTCAATGAATTATTTTCCAGCTTTCAGAGCTGCTATTTTAAGGCTTTTTACGATTATTCTATCCTTTGTTTTTCTTTAAATAATTAATCTTTTTTCAAAAACTAGTGATGTAGATGTTTTACCCAAACTATTGACATTGGACCCCCAAAAAAATAAGACTTAAAATCAAATTAAAAATTTTAAGTCTTACTTTTTTAAATTTATACTTTTTATAATTTATTGTTCTATTGTTTGATTTTCATTTACTGTATTTTGATTAGCTCCTGTTAATGCTACTAGAGTATTGGTAATTACATTTTGAACTTTTGGTCCTAATGACTCAAAAAATGCTGATAATTGGTCTAATGGGTAATTGTTTACAATTACAGAATTAGAATCTAAAAGTTCCATTATTTCTTCTACTTGTGCGCTAGATGCAGTTTGTGTATTATATGTTAATTCAGTTACAGAGTCAGCATCATTTATTGTTAATGAATATGAATTACTCATATTATTGTTTTGTACGTTTCCTAAACTTATTGATAATAATATGCTTTCTTCTGGTTTGTTTATGTCTGGTACAATTGTCAAAGTATTTGAAACTCCTTGACCTTGCGCTTTAGTAAATATAAATTGCATTTGTGTATTTTCTTGCATAGTTTCAACCGAATCATTTTCATAGCTTTCCATTAAGAATATTGCACTATTTTCTGTTAAATCAATTGTTAATTTTGCTGCATTTGTTAGCTCTACCTCTGTTCTTATAGTTTTGCCATTTTGAACATATACTGTAATTATTAGGCTTTCTTCCATAGTAGAATCCTGAACATCTGATATAAGTTCATCAATACTTACTAATATATTATTAGTAGCTTCTTCTGAATTTTCTGTACCTAGTCTAGATACAATAGAGTTAATTGTATCTGTATCTGCTTGTAATGTCATTAAACAATTTAGTAACATTTGTTTTAAAGTTTCTCCTGATAAAGTAAGCTCATATTTATTTGCTTCGTATTGTGCATTATTAACTGTAATTAATTCTTTTGCTAATTTTTTATAATCTTCTTTTGATATACTTTGTAATATTACATTAGAATATGTATTATATATATGTTGTTTTTCTGCATCTGTTAATGCTAAAGATTTGTTAATAGTCGAAAAATCAATATTATTTGGTAAAATTTTAGCTTGTTCATCCGTAGCTCCCCATTTTTTTGCCAACTCTTGCAAATTACTATTTCTAAATCCTATATAATATGGATAAATATCTTCACACATTACAGAATATACGTCACCACTATTTATATATGAGGCTTTTAGTATGCTATTATTATCTTTTACAAGACTAATGTCTGCATAAGTTCTTCCAGTGTTAATATCATGTCTAGACGTAGTAACTAAGTTTATTTCTTGCGGATCATTTTCTCCTGATTGTGAAGATATAATTAGTTGTCCATCAGATGTATATGAATTTTGAGCTTTAAATTGTTGTTGTGAAGAATAATTTTCATTTGATATTATTGAAGATACTTTTTCATTTTGTAAAAAGTATTTCCAAAAAAGTTCATTGTTACTTTTAAAAGTATCTGTTGTAAAATAAAGTGCAGCTATAACTCCACCAGCTAATACAACTAATAAAAGTAAAATAATTACTAAAATTATTAGCATTTTTTTATTTTTCATTTTGTTTTCCCCCTTAACTTTTTCTTATGAATTATAAATATTGTATACTATAAATTAAATTTTGTACATATTTTTATATTATTTTCTTTGTCTTACTACTTCATACATTATTATACCTGCTGAAACAGAGGCATTAAGTGAAGTAATTTTTCCCTTCATTGGAATTTTTACTAAAAAGTCGCAATTTTCTTTAACTAATCTACTAATTCCAAAGCCTTCACTTCCAATAACAACTGCAAGTGGCATTTTATAGTCTTGTTTTGTATAAATTGTGTCTGTATCCATATCTGTTCCACAAATCCAAAGTCCTTTTTCTTTTAAATAATGTATTGCTTCGTTTAAATTATTTACTCTTGCAATTTTCATATATTCTACTGCACCTGCAGAAACCTTGCTAACAGTACTATTTACAGAAGCTGCTCTTCTTTTTGGAATAATAATTCCATGTACACCTGATGTTTCTGCAGTTCTTATAATTGAACCTAAATTGTGTGGGTCTTCTATTCCATCTAGTAATAATATAAATGGCATTTCTTGTTTTTTATTTGCTAAATCTAAAATATCATCTATTTCGCAGTAGTTAAATGGCGGAACTATTGCAATTACTCCTTGATGGTTTTGAGTTTGTGCCATTTGATTTAATTTGTTTCTTTCTAATTCGGTTAATAATATTTTTCTTTCTTTAGCTATTGCTATAATTTTGTTAATTGAACCATGTTTTTCGCCTTTTGCAATTAGTATTTTATTTATATCTCTGCCAGATTCTAATAACTCAATTACAGCATTTCTGCCTTCTATTTGATCATTATATTCTTCTTTTTCCATTAATTTTCACCTTTTATTATTCTTCATCTAATTTAAGTACAGATAAAAATGCCTCTTGTGGTATATCTACATTGCCTACTTGTCTCATTTTCTTTTTGCCACGTTTTTGCTTTTCTAGTAATTTTTTCTTTCTTGTAATATCTCCACCATAGCATTTTGCAAGCACGTCTTTTCTCATTGCTGAGATTGTTTCTCTTGCTATAATTTTTCCTCCAATAACTGCTTGAAGTGGAATTGTAAACAATTGTCTTGGTATTGCTTCTTTTAGCTTTTCTACCATTTTTTTGCCTTTTTCATAGCTATTATCTCTATGTACTATAAATGAAAGTGCATCTACTCCTTCTCCATTTACCCAAATATCTAGCTTTACTAAATCTGACCTCTGATATCCTTTTATTTCATAGTCAAAAGATGCATATCCTTTTGTTTTAGATTTTAATGTATCAAAAAAGTCATATATTATTTCATTTAGTGGAAGTTCGTAAATTAGCGTTACTCTAGATGCATCTAGATATTTCATGTCAACATAGTTTCCTCTTCTATTTTGGCAAATTTCCATTATGCCACCAACATAATCTTTTGGTGTAATAATTTCTGCTTGTACTACAGGTTCTTCTATAAATGCAATTTCATTTGGAGTTGGCATATCTGATGGGTTATATAAATCTAAAACTTCACCATCTGTTTTATGTACTTTATATATAACTGATGGTGATGTTGTAATTAAACTTAAGTCAAATTCTCTATCTAGCCTTTCTTCTATTATTTCTAAATGTAGTAAGCCTAAAAAGCCACAACGAAATCCTGAACCTAATGCTCCTGAAGTTTCTGGTTCATATTCTAATGAAGCATCATTTAATTTTAACTTTTCCAATGCTACTTTTAAGTTTTCGTAGTCACTACCATCTATTGGGTAAATTCCACAATATACCATTGGTGTTACTTTTTTATATCCAGGAAGTGGCTCATTTGCAGGATTTTCTTTTAAAGTAATTGTATCTCCAACTCGTACGTCTGATAAGCTTTTAATGCTTGCTGCAATATAACCTACTTCACCTGCTTTTAACTCATTTGTTTCTTGGTATTTTCCTGGCTCAAAATAGCCAACTTCTGTAATTGTGAATACCCTGCCAGTTGACATTAAAATCATTTCTTCGCCTGTTTTTACAGTTCCATCTTTGATTCTAACATATGCAATTGCACCCTTGTAATTATCGTAAATAGAATCAAATATTAAGGCTTTTAAAGGTGCTTTTTCGTCTCCAGTTGGTGCTGGAAGGTCTGTTACAATTCTTTCTAAAACCTCATCTACATTTAATCCCGATTTTGCTGAAATACAAGGTGCATCTTGTGCAGGAATTCCAATTATATCTTCTATTTCTTGTTTTACTTCATTTGGTCTTGCATTTGGCAAATCTATTTTATTTATTACTGGCAATATTTCCAAGTTATTATCTAAAGCTAAATATACATTTGCAAGTGTTTGTGCTTCTACCCCTTGGCTACTATCTACTACTAAAACAGCTCCATCACATGCAGCCAGGCTTCTAGATACCTCGTAATTAAAATCTACATGTCCTGGTGTATCTATCAAATTTAGTTCGTATTCTTTGCCATCTTTAGCTGTATATTTCATACGAACTGCTTGTGATTTAATGGTTATTCCTCTTTCCCTTTCAATGTCCATATTATCTAGAACTTGACTTTCCATTTCTCTTGAGGAAAGCACTCCTGTAAGTTCAATTAGTCTATCTGCTAAAGTAGATTTTCCATGATCTATATGAGCAATAATGCTAAAATTACGAATAAACTCTTTTCTGTTGTCACTCATATTTTATTCCTTTCATATTTTTTACTTAATACATTATACTTTTACATGGTTTATTTGTCAATTATGCCAACTTATAATTTTTCTATTTTTTTACAGAATTTTATTCGTATTTTTCTTTACAAAAATTACATATTAGTATAAAATATGCTTATATAATTATAGTCAAAGGAAGAAATATGTATAATTTTATCTCAAAATGTGAAGAAGATACAATTGAATTTGCTTTTAAAATGGCTAAAAAACTAGAAAAAACTGATATTATTGTTTTATCTCGGAGAACTTCGGTAGTGGAAAAACAAAATTCGTTCAAGGCATTTTAAAATATTTTGGACTAGAAAATGAAATATCTAGTCCTACATTTACGATTGTAAATGAATACCATACTAAAACTATTTCTATATACCATTTCGATGTTTACAGATTATCAGATATTGATGAGTTTTATGCCATTGGTGCAGAAGAATATTTTGACAAAGGTATTTGTTTAATTGAATGGGGCGAGCAAATTGAAAGTATACTCCCTTCTGATTATATAAAAATTACTTTTAAAAAAGATGAAAACAATGAAGATTACAGAAATTTACAAATTGAAACATTTGGTAATAAATATTTAAATTTGTTTTAAAATTTTGGTTTATAGGTCTCCTTATAAAAACCTAAATTTATATAAGGACTAAAAAATGAAAATATTAGCATTAGATACTTCTTCGGCAAGAGCTTGCATAGCTATTTTAGAAGATGAAAACGTTTTAATAGAATTAAATAATACTGACGAAAAAACACATTCACAAAAGCTTATGCCAATGATTGATGAAGCTTTTAAAAAAACTAATTTAAGTTTAGATGACATTTCTTTGATTGCTTGTGGAATAGGCCCTGGTTCTTTTACAGGAGTTAGAATTGGAATTACAACAGCTAAAGCATTTATGGATAGTAAAAATATTGCAGGTGTTGGTATTTCTTCTTTAGAAGCTTTAGCATACAACTTAAATAAACCTGGTTATATTTGTTCTTTAATTGATGCAGGTCACGAAAATGTGTATGCAGGTATTTTTAATATTATAGAAGAAAACGGAATTTTAAAAACTAAAGAAAATAATTTATCATTTTTAAGTTTTAAAAATGAACGTGGAGAACTAACTTCTGACAATTTGTTTAAATTTTTAAAAAGTACTGTTTCAAATAATGAGCCTATTTACTTTGTTGGAAATGGTGCAATTACATATAAAAATTTATTATTAGAAAAAAATAAAAATATATTTTTTGCAAATGAAGATGAGTGCAATATATCTAGTATAACTATTGCTAAAATTGGTTATACTAATTATAAATGCGGAAATTATGGTTCATCTGATATTTTAGTACCTATTTACCTTAGAAAATCACAAGCAGAACTTACTTTAGAACAAAAAAATTGAAGAAAGAATGTAATAAAATATGGAATTAAAAATTACTAAAATGGAAATTGCAGATTTTAACCAAATTGAAACTTCGCTAATTAATGATTTTGATGATTTTTGGTCACCTTCTATTTTAAAACAAGAGCTACAAAATGCTAATAACTTAAATTCTAATTACTTTGTAGCTAAAACAGACGAAAACGAAATTGTTGGTTTTGCTGGAATTTTAAATATTATTGATGAAATAAATATTATGAATATTGTAGTAAAAAAAAGTTTTAGAAAACTTGGAATACGGCTCTAATTTGTTAGAATATATAATAAACTTTTCCAAAAATCAAAAAGCTAAAAGTATTACTTTAGAAGTAAATGAAAAGAATATACCTGCAATTAAACTATATGAAAAATATAATTTTAAAACAGTAGGCACTAGAAAAAAATACTACAATAACACTTATGACGCTATTTTAATGACACTAACTTTAAATACATAGTAAACAAACTAATGATTTTTTATATAAAAACCAAGGAGGAAATTAAATGAAAAAAACAAATGAACTTAGCTATAAAGATTTAAAAATGGTGTGCTCACCTAATGTGTTTGAATTTGAATTAACAGACGAGCTTGACCCTATTGATACAGGTATTGGTCAAGATAGAGGTATTAAAGCTCTAGAATTTGGTCTTAATGTAGATGTACGTGGTTATAACTTATACATAGAAGGTCCTAGCGGAGTTGGCAAAACCATGTATACAAAAAATTATTTGAATTCTATTTCTAAAAAGAAAAAAACTCCACAAGATTGGTGCTATATATATAATTTTGAAAATCCAAATGAACCAATTGCAGTACCTCTTCCTGCAGGTGGAGGTAAAGATTTTCAAGATTTAATGGACCATTTTATAAATGATATAAAAATAGATATAAAATCTACTTTTAATAATGAAGAATTTGAAAAAGAAAGAACTTTAATTAAGCAAGAGTTTGAAGAAAAACGTAATGCCCTTATGGAAAAACTAAATGAAAAATCTTCTACTTATGGTTTTCACGTAAAGGCCTCTCAAACTGGTATTTACATGATGCCTGTAATGAATGGTAAAGCAGTTCCTGAAGAAGAATTTAATAAATTAGATGAAGCTGTTAGAAAAGAATATGAAGAAAAATCTACTATTGTTCAACAACATATTATGGAGGCTATTGGTGAAATTAAGGCAATTGAAGTAGAATCAAATAAAAAAATTGAAGAATGGCAATCAAATGTTGCCCTTTTAACAGTAAATACTCACATTAATTATATTAAGTCTAAATATAAAAGAAATAAAAAAATTAACCACTTTTTAGATAGTATTAAAAAAGATATTCTAAAAAATATAAGTCATTTTATTGCAGATGATAAAACTGATAAACAGCAGCAACCTAACACTCTTCAAGCTAAGCCAGAACTAACTCAGCCTTGGCTAAATTATCGTGTTAATTTATTTATTGATAATAGTTCTTTAGACGGTGCTCCTGTTATTATGGATTCAAACTACTCATATCACAATATTTTTGGAAAATTAGAATATGAAAATTATTTTGGAGCTTTGAAAACCGATTTTACAATGCTAAAACCTGGACTTCTTCATAAAGCAAATGGTGGTTATATTATTTTTCAGGCAACCGATTTATTAAGTAATGGCTTATGTTATGAAGCTTTAAAAAAGGCTTTAAGAACTAAAGAACTTGGAATTGAAAATACAGCAGACCCTCGTTCTTCTATGGTAATGATTTCTTTAAAACCTGAGCCTATTCCTTTAGATTTAAAAGTAATAATAATTGGTGAAGAAAATATATATCAAACTTTACTTTCTATGGATAGCGACTTTAGAAAATTATTCAAAATAAAAGTAGAATTTGAAGATGACGCTCCTTTAACTGAAGAAAATATGAATAAGCTTGCAAGATTCGTTGCTGGATATTGCATACAAGAGGAACTTCCACCACTTACAAAAGAAGCTGTTGCAAAAATAATTGAGTATGCTTCTAAAATTGCAAATAATCAATCTAAACTCTCTACACGTTTTAATGATTTATCACAAGTTATTGGCGAAGCTGCTACTTGGGCTAGAATTGCGCATTCTAAAATTGTAACCGCAGAGCATGTTGATAAAGCACTAAAAGAAAGAATTGAAAGAGTTAAAAAATATGATTCTAGATATATTGAAATGATTAAAGAAAACACTTTACTTATTGATACTTCTGGCTTTGTAACAGGTCAAATAAATGGTCTTACTATTATGAGTATTGGTGACTTTTGCTTTGGTAAACCAGTAAAAATCACAGCCAACACATATACTGGCAAAAATGGAATTATAAACATTGAACGTGAAGTAGAACTTTCTGGTTCTTCACATTCTAAAGGTATACTAATACTAAGTGGATATTTAGGAGAAATGTTTGCACAAGATATTCCTCTTTCACTTACTGCAAGTATTTGTTTTGAGCAATTATACAGTGGTGTTGATGGTGATAGCGCATCTAGCACAGAATTATATGCTATACTTTCTAGCTTATCTAATATTCCTATTAATCAATCGCTTGCTGTTACTGGCTCTGTAAATCAAAAAGGTGAAATTCAACCAATTGGTGGTGTAAATGACAAAATTGAGGGATTTTTTCAAATTTGTAAAATACGTGGATTAGACGGAAACCATGGTGTTATTATTCCAAAACAGAATGTTCATAACTTAAGTTTATCTAATGAAGTAATTGAAGCTGTTAAAAAAGGAGATTTCCATATTTATGCTATTTCTACTATTGAGGAAGGAATTGAGCTATTAACAGGTGTTCCTGCCGGAAGAAAAGATGAAAATGGTAACTTCCCTGCTGGTTCAATTAACTATTTAGCTTATGAAAAGCTAAAAAAATATGCTATGATTAGTAGAAAAATGGAAAGTTTATAAATTAATTATATAAATATTTAAAATGTAAGGAAATTGCCATTCCTTACATTTTTTTGCATTTTTAAACAAAATGTGGTATAATATAAGGTAGACCCAAGGCAATATCCTATTTTAGAAAAAAGAAAGGAAGATTATTCAACATGGAAAGTAGCATCAATGTGGCCTATTCTCCCAAAGATCTCATCAGTAAGATGATTTCTGAGGGCAAGCAGCGCAGAGCTGACGCAAGCCCTGTGATTGCAAGTGGCGGTAATGTTCTTAAAACTGCCAGCAAGTTGCATAAGCCCGTTACCTTCACATCGCAAAAGGGAAAGCGCTATACCTTTATCATTTTTGAGAATGATATCGGTCTGCAGGGAATTGCAAACATGTGTGGTGTCACCGTTCTGCCAGCAAGGTTTCCATATGTGGAAATCTGTCCGTACTATGACTGCTTCATCGTTGGCGACAAGGATGAAAAAGGTATTCTCACCCAAATAAACCGAATAGTCTTTGGGGACGAACGGCAGGGCTGGGAAGCTTTCAGCCTTGATGGGAGCAGTCTCTTGAACGGCCAAAGGTTTGAGACCAAAAGGCAACTGTATCATGCGCTGGGCAAGATTACGAAAGAGTTCTACCGCGAAGACAATAGGATTTCCAGCTCCTACCTTGATTCTGTCAAGGTATATGCGAAGCCATCTTTCAAAACGAGAATTCGCAATATGGTATCCTTCGTAACAGGTCACATCAAAGAGTTCTTCCAAAACATTTTCAGGAAAAATCCTGAAAATAAGGGAAAACGTGAAGTTTAGTTTTTCCAAATAAAAAAACAGGAGTGCTTGATATTTCAAGCCTCCTGTTTTTTTATTTTTATATATTATTCTTCTTTTTTACTTTCTTCTTCAGCTACTGGAGCTTCTTTAACTTCTTCAACTGTTTCTTCTTTAACTGTATCAACTGTTTCTTGAACCGCTGGAGTTTCTGTCTCTACAGCTGGTGCTTCTTCTGGAGCAGCTTCTACTTTAGCTTCTTCCTTTTCAGTTTTAACTTCTTCTACTTTTTCCTCAACTTTTGCTGTTTCTGTAACTGGAGCTTCTGTAACTACTTCTTCAGCAGGTGCTTCTGCTACTTCAGTTTCGTTTGCAACAGGTTCTTCTACTAATTCTTCTTTTAATGTGATTTCTTTGTCTTCAATTCTTGCTCCTACATTTTCTCTAGTTTTAGCAGCTTTACCTATTCTTTCTCTTAAATAATATAGTTTTGCTCTTCTAGCTTTACCAACTCTTACAAGCTCTACTTTTTCTACTAATGGTGAATGTACTAAAAATGTTTTTTCAACACCTACACCATAAGAAATTTTTCTTACTGTAAAAGTTTCGTTTACTCCTCCGTTTTGTTTTTTAATAATAATTCCTTCAAAAACTTGAATTCTTTCTCTATTACCTTCTTTAATTTTTTGGTGTACTCTAACAGTATTACCAACTTTTAATTCAGGTATCTTGTGTTTTAATTGTTCATGTTCAATTGATTTTATGATATCCATGATTTGAATATCCTCCTTTCTTTTTTTATTTTAATAAATCTGGTCTTTTTTTCTTTGTTACTTCAATGGATTTTTGCTCTCTCCATTTTTTTATATTTTCATGGTGTCCGAGATAGTAACACTTCCGGCACCTTTTTTCCGTTTGAATACTTCTGGCTTTGTATATTGTGGATATTCTAAAAGATTTTTAGAAAAAGATTCTTCGTTAGTAGATTCTTCTTTTAAAACTCCTTTTATATATCTACTTATTGAATCAATTAGTATCATTGCAGGAAGCTCTCCTCCTGTTAGTACATAATCTCCAATAGATATTTCCTCATCTACAATTTCATCAAGTACTCTTTGATCAATTCCCTCATAGTGTCCACATAATAAAATGATATGTTCCTCTTTAGAAAGCTCTATTACTTTTTCTTGATTTAGAGTTTTTCCTTGTGGAGTTAAGTAAATTACTTTTGCATTTTCTTTATTCTGAATAGAATTATATGCATCATACACTACTTCTGGCATCATTACCATTCCTGCCCCACCACCATAAGGGGTATCATCTACTTTTTTATGCTTGTCTTTAGAAAAATCCCTTATGTTAATTAAATTAAGCTCTATCAATTTTTTTTGAACTGCTCTTCCAATTATGCTTGTTTTTAATGGTTCAAACATTTCTGGAAAAAGAGTTAAAACATCAAATTTCATTATTTTCCTTTCTAATTTTTTTACAATAATCCTTTTATTAAATGTACTATAATTTTTTCTTGTTCTAAATCAACTTCTTTTATTACCTCTTTAATTGCTGGTAACAAAATTTGTTTTCCGTCGCTAGCCTTTATAACATAAATATCATTTGCACCTGAGTTATAAATATCATTTACATTTCCAAGTAATATTCCTTCATCAGTATAAACTGGTAAATCAATTAAGTCTGCAATAAAATATGTGTTTTTAGGAAGCTTTTTAGCATCCTCTCTGGCTATTTTTAAATAATAACCTCTATAGTTTTCCGCTTCTTCTATAGTATTTATTCCTTTTATTTTTAGCAAAACTTGATTTTTACTAAACTTTACTTCTTCTATTTCTACTTGAGTTAATTTCTTATCTTTTTCAATATATATTGATTTTAAACTTTTAAATTTAGAAATATCGTCTGTAAACGGATTTACTTTAACCATACCTTTTATTCCAAAATGATTTACAATTTGACCTATTTCAAAATATTCTTGTTTCATGTTTTTCCTCTAATCTAAAAACTCAATAGATATTCTTTTATGTTCTCTAGCAGCTAAGGATTTCATAACTGTACGAATTGCTTTTGCAATTCTGCCTTGTTTTCCAATTACTCTACCCATATCAGATTCTGCTACTTTTACTTCTAAAGTAATGTTTTGTTCATCTTCTTTTGATGTAACAGAAACTTCATTTTTGTTTTCTACTAAGTTTAAAATAATTGTTTCTAAAATTTCTTTCATAGCTTTACCTTCCTAAAAGTAAAAATTATTTTTTTGATGCTCTTTCTATTAAATTTTTAACAGAATCTGTAGCTTTTGCACCATTTTTTATCCATCCTTCTAATTTTTCGTTGTCTATTACTATTGTAGAAGGTTCTGTCATTGGATCATAAGAACCAATTTTTTCGATAATTTTTCCATCTCTTGGGCTTCTAGAATCTGCTACAACTATGTGATAGAATGGAGCTTTTTTAGCACCTTGTCTTTGTAATCTGATTTTTACCATTTTTGTTTTCACCCCCTGCGAATTAAAAAATATATAAATAAAAAATTAAAAACTTTTTTACATTTTGAAATCTTTTGGGTTAAAATTGTTCATTAGTTTTTTCATTCCGCCTTTATTATTTTGCACTTGCTTCATCATTTTTTGTGTCATTTCAAAAGATTTCATAAATTTATTTATTTCTTGTACTGTAGTTCCACTACCGCCTAGCAATACGTGCTCTTCTATTTCCATTTAGAATACGTGGATTTCTTCTTTCTTCTGCTGTCATAGAGCAAATCATTGCTTCTATTCTAACAAATTCCTTGTCATCTACTTTAATGTCGCCAAATTTATTCATTCCTGGTATCATTTTTAATAATGATGAAAAAGAACCCATTTTTTTCATTTGCCTTAACTGAACTAAGTAATCATTTAAATCTAATTCTTTTTTCTTAAGCTGTTTTTCTAGTTTTTCAGCTTCTTCTAAATCAAAAGATTCTTCTGCTTTTTCAATAATAGAAAGTACGTCACCCATTCCTAAAATTCTTTGTGCCATTCTGTCTGGATGAAATACCTCAATATCACTTAATTTTTCACCAGTTGCTGCAAATTTTATTGGCTTTCCTGTAACTTTTTTTACAGATAAAGCAGCACCACCACGGGTATCGCCATCTAATTTAGTAAGTATTACACCATCTATTCCAAGATTTTCATTGAAAGATTTTGCAACATTAACTGCATCTTGACCTGTCATACTATCTACTACTAGTAAAATTTCGTGTGGCTTAACATTTACCTTAACATTCTTTAGTTCCTGCATTAGTTCTTCATCTATATGAAGTCTTCCTGCTGTATCTAGAATGACAATATCATTTAGTTTACTTATAGCTACTGACATAGCTTGTTTTGCAATATGTACGACGTCCTTTGATTGTTCATTACTGAAAACTGGAATGTTTAGCTGAGCTCCTACTACTTGTAATTGCTTAATGGCTGCTGGTCTATATATATCACATGCAACAAGCAATGGTTTTTTTCCTTGTTTTCTAAGAAGGTTTGCAAGTTTTCCTGCTGTTGTAGTTTTACCAGAACCTTGAAGTCCTACTAACATAATTACTGTTGGAGGATTTGGTGTAAAGTTTATTTTGCTTTCTTGCCCACCTAATAGTTCTACTAATTCATCTTTTACAATTTTAATAACTTGTTGTCCTGGTGTTAATGATTTTAGTACGTCTTGCCCTAAAGCCTTTTCTTGTACTAAATTTATAAATTCTTTTACAATTAGGTAGTTAACGTCTGCTTCTAAGAGTGCAAGTTTTACTTCACGAAGCATATCTTTTAAATCTGATTCTGTGATTCTTACCTTGCCTTTAAGTTTTCTTGTAATTTCTTGTAATTTTGAACTTAATCCTTCAAAAGCCATGATAGCACCTTCTTTCGTGTTATTTAGTTTTAGTTTGCTTTTTAATATAAATTTAGCAAACTTTTTAAGCTAAACAGCTTAGTTCTTCGCATACATGTTCTAGAATTTTTGCAATTTTTTTATCTGAAGATGTATCTTCAATTTTGCTTAGTTCTTCTAAAATTTGTTGTAACTGCTTTTCTTGTTTTAATGTTCTTTCCATAAATGCTAGCTTTTCTTCTAACTCGAAAAGTTTATTCTCTCCCTTCTTGATAATATCTCTTACTGCCTGTCTTGTAATATTATTATTTTCGGCAATTTCAGAAAGTGATAAGTCATTATTGTAGTAGTCATTTATAAACTCATATTGTTTATTTGTTAACATTTTGCCATATATTTGGCATAAAATACTAACTTGTACCTTTTTTTCCATTTTGACACCACTCTCCTTTTGTCATATGTATTACTGCTTTTATGCAAAAATTTAGCATTATTATTACCTGCATTTTAAAGCAGATAATTTGTAATGCTAATATACTTTACACTATTTTTTTGCATTTGTCAAGCATTTTTTATAAATTTACTATTGTTTTTTAATAATTTGAAAGAAATGAAAAGCTTAAAGCATATATTATTATTTTGCAAAGCTTGAAAAAATAATAATATTTGCTTAAGTCTGCTTAATCTATGCACACTTTTGTGTAATCAAAAGCTTAAATACCGTTATTTTAGGTAAGCAAACATTTTTTTGTATTTTTTTAAAAAATCTATTGACAAACCAAACATAATTTTGTATACTATATACGAACATTGATTTGGTAATTAATTTTTAAGGGGATATATAAAATGAATTTATTTAAAAGCAATAATAGTGTTATTCAATATACTATAAACAAAGAACTTGGCTCTAACTGCTACATTTCAGTAGATGGTGGCGAGGTTGTTGTTAGTGCTCCTTGGTATTTTTCTAGGAAACATATTCAAACTATGATTGAAGAAAAAAAACAATGGATTTTAGAAAAAATAAAAGAATATCAAGAGCAAAATAATGTATATACAAATAAAGGTTCTATTAGTATATTAGGTATTCCTCACCAAGTTCGTTTATATTATAAGCATATAAATACCCCTAATATAAATTTAGTAAATAACAACATTGAAGTAGTACTTCCTAATAAATACAAAAAGGCTGACACTACTCAAATTTTAAAAATATTAGTAGAAAAACTTTATAATAAACTAGCTATTATAGAAATAGAAAAAGTTATGGAAAAAACAAGACTTATGCTTGGGTTTGCTCCAGAAGATTACTCAATAAAACAATTAAAAAATAATCTACTTGCTACATGTGATACAGAAAAAAAGCAAATTACTATTAACCCTAGCATTGTAAAATATGACATTAAAACTATTGAATATATTATATTGCATCAATTCTGTCATTTAAAATATAAAATTCATGCAAAAGGATTTTGGCAAATGGTTAAAAAATACATGCCAGATTATAAAAACTACGAATCTATTATTAACTAGTAAATTAGTACATTAATAATAAATTAATACTATAAAAATATAATCTCTTTTATAATCTTTAGAAATTGCACATCTTTACAACTCATATTTACTAACAAAAAAAGGAATAAACTTTATAATAATTTATTCCTTTTTATCACTTTAATTTACAAATTATATATTTAAAACTTTCTTTCTAATGCTCCTTTTGGTCCAAATATACATGGTTTTCCACATGTATATCCAGGAAATGTACAACGTGCACCATAGCTATATGGTTTTAAATATTCATATATTTCAGGCTTTTTATCTTTTGTTTCTTCAAGATATCTATCTAAAATTTTTTTAGTTTGTATAGCAATTTCAAGCTGTGCTTCTCCACAAAGTCTTTCTTTACATTTTAATATAAAGTTTTCTATTGTTCCTCTCTCATTTATTAGCACAAGCATTCCCTGTGGAAAATTTTCTTCTAAAGAAGAAATATCTTTTAGCCATTCTTCTTCAAGATTAGTATTTTCTATTATAGGTGGAACGAAATATTGTGGCTCATCTAAAAGAGTCATTTCATAATATATTGTTCTATGTCTTTGAGCCTGAGCAAGCTCAGCAAATGTTCCTAAATAGTTAATAGAATAATTTTCTCCAAATTCTTCGTCTCTTTTTCTAGAAGCAAATAATGAGAATTTTCTTTGCTTAGCATCAGTGTTTATTCCATCTACTTTATAGCTTGAAAATGTATTTACAAAATCTTGTAACTCTACTTTTAGCTTTTTATTGAATTTTGTATCTGGCTCATTTTTTATAAAGTCTTCTGCCCAATGAATTTCATAGTTTAATTGTCTAAAATCAAGAGTATGTCCCATTGAGGTAGCTGGTGTAAATACACTAATTAAATATCTAGCATTTTCTTGTGCCTTTTTGTTTATAGCAAATGCCCTTTTTTCCGCTGTAACATTTGGATCAACAGGGTAAATTTTATCTATTTCTTTAGCAAATATATCAATCCATTTTTCATATAATTCTTTTTCTCTACCAGTAGATTGCATTTTTGTATATCTTGCTGATTTTTCTGATGTTTGATAAACCTTTTCATTGTTAAGCATCATTGCTATTATTTTAGGTACTTCTTCAATTGCAAAACAATAACTAGGATGTCCAAATACACTATGATGTCCAGATTTCATTGTTCCATTAGCTCTTTTTAATGTCTTTTCAGATTCTTCTGCAAGTAATGTATCTACATTTTCTGGCATATAGCAAAAACCTGCCTCTGTTCCAGAAAATAACACCGCTTCTTCTATAGGAAGTTCATAACCAATTTTGGTTGACGCCATAACTCTTTTCTTCATTTTATTTCTCCTTTAATTATTATATTTTTTCTGTATTATATCATTTTATATATTTTACTTTCAACATTTTTTAACTATATTTATTTTTAAATATCCCATTTTGGAACATATTCTTCCTCATGCTCTCCTAGCTCTTGAATATAGCCATTTTCTAGGTTTAATGTATATAGGTAATTTTCTATTTGTTTGTATTCTTGTTTAGTTAACTTACGATTTAACTCTGGATTTTCCTTTGCTTTATATGTTGGAAAATATTGCGCCATAACACTTACATATATTTCTTTTGGAATATTTTCTTTTATCCATTTTAAAACATGTTTACTATTTTGAATATGATTTGGCAAAACTAAATGCCTAATAATAACACCCTTTTGTAAAATACCATTTTCGTTAAATTTTGGCTCTCCAACCTGTCTTATCATTTCTTTTATTGCTTTTGTTGCTACTAAAAAATAATTATCTACATTAGAATATTTTTTAGAAAGCTCATCTGAATAATACTTTAAATCTGGAAGGTAAATGTCAATATAACCTTCTAAACTTTTTAATGTTTCTATATTTTCATAGCCATTTGTATTATAAATAACTGGAATATGTAGTCCATTATTTTTTGCAATTTTTAAAGCTTCTAATATTTGAACTGCGTACATTGTAGGTGTTACTAAATTTATATTATTTACTCCCTTTTCTTGCTGGTCTAAAAATATTTGTGCTAATTCTTCTACTGTTACATTTTTTCCTTTGCCCATACTACTTATTTCGTAATTTTGGCAATAAATACATTTTAAATTACAGTTGCTAAAAAATACTGTTCCAGACCCGTTTTTTCCGCTTATACATGGTTCTTCATAGTTATGAATTGATGCTAATGCAATTTTAATTTTGTCATCACAACCACATAAACCGCATATTTCCTTCTAGCCTATTAGCTCCGACAATTACGTGGACATATATCACATTTTTTTAAGTTCATTTTATATACCTCTAATTTTATTTCAGTTATTATCTTATCAATTGTTATAAAATTATGCAAGCCTTATATTTTATTTGGGCAGGCACTTTATTTTTTGAAGCGCATATAATTTTAATATATTGCTTTAGGAGGTATTTATATATGTTTGCACTTTTTATTTCTGGTTTCTTATCATTTTTAAATTCAGCAATTTTTTTGGTTGGATATATTTCTAATAATTCACTTTTCCCAGAACCTTTAAGTAGTGATGAAGAAAAAAAATATTTAGAGCTTTTAAAATCAGGAGATGAAGAAGCTAGAAATATTTTAATAGAAAGGAATTTAAGATTAGTAGCACATGTTTGCAAAAAATATGCTACCACTAAAGTAGAACAGGATGACTTAATTTCTATTGGTACTATTGGGTTAATAAAAGGTATAAATAGCTTTGATAGCTCAAAAAATGTACGTCTTGCTACATATGTTTCTCGCTGTATAGATAATGAAGTTTTAATGTTTTTAAGGTCAACAAAAAAACTCGGCGCAGAAGTATATTTAGAAGATCCTATTGGAAAAGATAAAGATGATAATACTGTTACTTTACAAGAGGTATTAGAAAATAGTGATAAAAATATAGAAGATGAAGTTGATTTAAAATTTAAGGTGAAACAATTATATGAAAAAATGAAAGAGGTTTTAAAAGTAAGAGAGAAAACTATTTTAGAATTAAGATTTGGTCTTAATGGTAAAAAGCCTCAAACACAAAATGAAATTGCAAATAGTATGGGAATTTCTCGTTCTTATGTTTCCAGAATTGAAACAAAGGCAATTAACAAATTATCTAAGGCAATGAAACAAACTTAATACATAAAACTTAAGTCTTGTTTAGAACTAATAATGTCTGATATTTTTACAATATTATTTTGAATTTTATATAGAATTAACCAATGATTAAGTAATAAATATCTATATTCTGTATTTAGAAACTTTGGGCCTGCTTGTGGAAAATAAGGTAAAATAGAAATAACCTGTTGTAATTTAATTTTAAAATTACAAGAAGCAATGGGATTTTGTAGTTCATATAAGATATAATTGCAAATTTGACTAACTTTCCAATAAAATTTATCAGAATAATATAGGCTATATCTTCTTTGCATTTTCAAAATACTTATCTAGTTCTCCAAACATCATTTTCATTGCTTCTTCTTCAGGATAATACTTAATTTTATTTTCCTTCTCATCTTTTTCAAGTTCTTCAATTGCTTTTTTTACTCTCTCTTCTAGTTCCTTGCTTAATTTCATGGTAATCACTCCTTTATTTATTTTTACCACAATTTTATATTAAATGCAAGAAATTTCGATAGACAAAATTCGACAAATTCAGTATAATCTCAGTATTTTAAGGGCAATGGCCATTTAACTATTTAAAATATATATTCCTAAGTTTAAATAAGTGGCAAATATAGTCCACAATGCATATGGAATTTGAAGTAGTCCGGCTACCTTATTTTTATTGTAAAATTTAATAGTCATTAGTATAACGCTTACAACTAAAAGCACTATCCAGAAAAACGCAAATAGTCTCCATTTTAACACGAAAAAGAATATTGGCCATAATGCATTTACTGCTAATTGAAAATAGTAAATTAAATTTATTTCTTTATCTACTAAATTTTTTTCATCTAATATTCCATATGATACTCCCATTAAAACATATAAAATAGTCCATACTATTGGAAATAATATAGCTGGTGGTGCAAATGGTGGTTTTTGCAATGAATTATAATCAAGAAATTTTGATAGTATAAAACCTGATATTGCTCCAACAATTAGTGGAATAATAATAGCTTTAAAATAAATTTTAAATTTCTCTTTTTTACTTTCTTCCATTTTGAATCCTCCTTTTTTACTCATTTTATTAACTTTTGAATTAAATATACGTATTATTTTTTAAGTTTTTGTACATAATAAAATTAAATTTATTATGGCCATATAGCCAAGATTGGAGTTTTTTATGGAAAATCAAAATTTAAATATTTTAGATGAGGTTAACAAAGGCGCAACAATGGGTATGGACGCTATACACTATGTTTACGATAAAGTTACAGACAGCGACTTTAAAAATGTTTTAGACACTGAATACAATAAATATAAAGATATTTCTAGAAGAGTAAATGACTTATATGCCCAGTATTCTGATAAAGATCCTCATGAGACAAACGCTATGACTAAAGCTATGACATGGTATGGAATTCAGATGAAAACTATGACAGATGATACTACTTCAAAACTTTCCGAACTTTTAATGCAGGGTACTAACATGGGAATTATAGAAGGAAGAAGATTACTTAATCAAAATGAAGATGCTGACCATGATGTTAAAAATATTTTAAATGACTTCGTTGTTATGCAAGAAGACAGCATAGAAACACTAAAAAAATATTTATAGTTATTAAAAATAGCCTCTACTATTTTTCTAGTAGAGACTACTTTTTTATTTTATAGAAAAAAGTTTAAATTACCTTTTTAGCTTTTTCGGTTTGCAAAGCCACTTTATTTTATTAGTGTCCTTCACAAGCATTGCAATGATGTTCTTTTAATTTACATTTTTCTTTTATTTCTTTTTCTGTCATTTTTCCTTCTTTTCTGTAATAATCTGCAATTGCTTCATGTATTGCTTCTTCTGCTAAAACTGAGCAATGTAGTTTTACTGGTGGAAGACCGCCTAACATATTTACTACGTCTGTATTTTTTAGTTCTAATGCTTCTTCTAAAGTTTTACCTTTTATCATTTCTGTTGAAATACTACTTGTTGCAATTGCTGCACCACAGCCAAATGTTTTAAATTTTACGTCTACAATTATATTATTTTCTACTTTTATAAACATTTTCATAATATCGCCACATACTGGATTTCCAACTTCTCCAACTCCAGATGCATCTTCAATTTTACCTACATTTCTAGGGTTTGTATAGTGGTCTACTACTTTTTCTGAATATTCCATTATTTGTTTTCCTCCTTCTCTATAAATTCTTCCCATAATGGTGACATTTCTCTTAATCTATTTACAATTTCTACTAAACTTTCTATTAAATAATCTACTTCTTCTTTAGTGTTGTATTTACCCATTGAAATTCTTAATGAACCATGTGCTATTTCATGTGGCAAGCCTATTGCTAGTAATACATGTGATGGGTCAAGTGAACCTGATGTACAAGCACTACCACTTGATGCGCAAATTCCTTTTAAGTCTAAGTTTAAAAGCAAGCCTTCTCCTTCTATGAATCTAAAAGAAATATTGCTATTGCCTGGAAGTCTTTTTTCCATATCTCCATTGATTTTAATATATGGAATTTTTTGTTTTATTTGCTCTACATAGTAGTCTCTTAGTTCTTTTATTTTTTTGTTATGTTCTTCTAAATTTTCATAAGCAAGTTCTATGGCTTTGCCTAAGCCTACAATTCCTGCTACATTTTCTGTACCTGCTCTTTTATTTTTTTCTTGATGTCCTCCATCAATTAGTTTATTAAATTTTACACCTTTTCTAACATATAATGCACCTATTCCCTTTGGTCCATAAAATTTATGAGCAGATAGTGAAAGGCTATCGATTCCAAGTTCATTTACATCTATTTTAACATTTCCAACAGCTTGAACTGCATCTGTGTGGAAAATTATTTTATGCTCTTTTGCAATTTCACCAATTTCTTTAATTGGCTGAATTGTTCCAATTTCGTTATTGGCAAACATTATACTAATTAGAGTTGTAGTTGGTTTAATAGCATTTTTTAGTTCTTCTAAATTTAAAATACCATTTTCATCAACACCAATGTAACTTACTTCAAAGCCTTCCTTTTCTAGTTCCCTGCAAGTTTCTAAAACTGCTGGATGTTCTATTTTACTTGTTATTATATGATTTCCTTTATCTTTATATGCTTTTGCAATTCCTTTAATTGCAGTGTTATCGCTTTCACTTCCACCAGCTGTAAAATATATTTCAGAAGACTCGCAGCCAAGAGCTTTTGCAACTTTATCTCTTGCTTCTTCTACTGCTTTTCTGTTATCTCTGCCCAATTTGTATATAGATGATGCATTTCCATAATTTTCTGTTATATAAGGAAGCATCTCTTTAACTACTTCTTCGTCTGTTTTAGTAGTTGCACTATTATCAAAATATACTGTTTCCATATTGTTTTTCCTTTCCTATTAAACTGGTAGGAATTATACTATATATTTCCTACTAAGTCAATATGATTTCCAAAAAAATTAGTTTTATTCATTATATTTTTGCTTTATAATAATAAGATTGTAATTTTTATTTAAGTAAATCTTCTAGGGTAACACTATCAACGTAGTTATTTATTGCATCGTCTAAGCCTTTCCAAAATGAATGTGTTTTGCAATTTTCTTTTCTTGTACAGTCTTCTTCATCTGATAAGCAGTATATTGGTGCTAAATCTCCTTCGGTAGCTCTTAAAATATCTCCAACCTTATATTCTGCAGGTTTTTTAGCTAATTTGTACCCCCCATTATTTCCTCTTGCTGTTTCTAAATACCCTGCTTTATTAAGCATTGCAATAATTTGCTCTAAGTACTTCATAGATACTTCTTGCCTTAGAGCAATATCTTTTAGAGATATAAAGTTTCCATTATAATTTAGTCCTAAATCTATCATTATTCTTAATGCGTATCTTCCTTTAGTAGATATTTTCATATTTTCCTCCAAAACTATTTAAAAACTTTATTTTATTATAAGTATACTATCACAAAAATGCATATTTGTCGAGATGATTTTTTAAGGAAAGAGCCACCCCTATTATTTAGAGGTGGCTCTTATGTTGTAGTTGATTTTTGAAAGTTATTCAGGGTTGCAAACTACTTGCCTCGTAATCTGCGCTGCAAAGCCAGTATACGTTGATGGCGTAAGATTAAGAAGAGTATTTCTATCTTCCTCAGACAGAACATCCAATGACTTAACAAAATCTTGAATGTCCTTTTGAGTAATCTCTTTGCCACGCGTCAGTTCTTTTAACTGGTCGTATGCATCAGGAATTCCATACTTGCGAAGCATGGTTTGAATAGGTTCTGCCAAAACTTCCCATTTATTTTCAAGTTCTTCGGAAAGTTTTTTCTTGTTGACTTGAACCTTCTTAAGACCAGAAGTGGTCTGCTTAATTGCCTGAAGCGAGTAGCCAAAGGCAACACCGATATTCCTCATAGAAGAAGAATCGGAAAGGTCTCTCTGCATACGAGAGCGAGCGAGCTTGTTCGAAAGTGCCATAAAAATGGCATTGGACATATCGATATTTGCTTCGCTGTTTTCAAAACGAATAGGGTTAACCTTATGTGGCATTGTGCTCGAACCCACTTCTCCCTTGACAGCAATCTGCTTAAAATACTCTCTGCTGATATACTCCCACATGTCAAGGTCGAAGTCCAGAAGGATATTATTGAAATGTCTGACTGCATCTGCAATATGGCAAATGTAATCATGACTTTCAATTTGAGTTGTTGCAGGATTAAACGTGGCAAAATCGAAAAGCCACCCCTCCTCCACGAGAGCTTTCATTTCGTCAGGCCAAATCACATTTGGATATGCAACACTCAGTGCAGAATAGTTGCCAGTTGCTCCATTGAATTTCATGTAAATAGGAGCATTTTTAACTTCTTCATACACTTTTCTCATTCTATACACAAATACTGCCATTTCTTTGCCTACCGTAGTAGGCGTAGCCGGCTGTCCATGCGTATGAGCAAGCATAGGAGTTTCAGCATGTTCTTCTGCAATTTGAGCAATTTGATGAATAAGGTCTTCTGCTGCGGGTAGCCATACCTCGGTCAATGCATCATAAATCATACGGCCATAGGATACGTTGTTTATATCCTCAGAAGTACAACCAATATGCACATCACTTACGAACTGCCCATAGCCTTTGCTCTTAAGAAGCTCTGCAACGTAGATTTCAACAGCCTTCACATCATGGTTTGTCTTTTTTTCGATTGCCTTAATTGCTTTAAAATCTTTCTCTGTAAATGAGTAGTATTGCAGATTAAAAACAAACTTCAAAAGTTTTTCCTCTTGTTCGTCATCAAGTTGAGAGAATTTTTTATCAAAGCACTGAACAAAATAATCAAACCATTTGAGCTCAGTTTGATACCTGTACTTTACCAGAGCATACTCAGAAAAATATGGAGAAAGTTCTTCAGCAATTTCCGAGTACCGCCCATCTAGCGGAGAAAGTGCATAGTAAGGATCACTCATTGTTGTTTTCCCCTTTCTTAATATCAGGTCCTAAAGATACTTTTTTTACTACAACACAAAAAATTCCCCTTTCTAAAAGTTATTTAACAATGTTTGTACTTAAGATGCCTCCTTTTTTAGAAATGTATAAGTCTTTCGACAGCAAAATTATATCATATTCATCATAATTTGTAAACATAAGAAAAGTGGCTTCGCCACATGTACAGGTTTGCTTCACAAACCGCACAGCCCAAGGTAACTTAACCTTTTTGTATAGTAAAAACCGAAGATTTTTACTATACAATAAAAAAAAGCAGTAGAATTAACTCTACTGCCTTTTTATGGTTTATTCTACTTCATAGCCTATATCTTCTATTTTTTCTTTAAGTACATTTTCATCTACACCATCTGCTGTAACTTTAACTGTTCCATAATTATGGTTTGCTACTACAGTTTCTACACCTTCTATAGTTTTTAATGCATTTTGAATTCTGTTTTCACAGCCCTCGCATGCCATTCCTTTTACTTTTAAAATAGTTTCTTTCATAATTTTACCTCCATAAACTTTTATAATTTTATTTTTCTAATAATAAGTCTTCAAACTTTTTGCTAAATTGTGGTGCATATTTTTTTAAATTGATTGGCCTTAGCTCTTTATTTGTAAAACAATGCTTTGTTTCACCTATTATTACAATATTACCCGTTTTTTTGTCTTTTGCTTCATAGCCAACAGTCATTCTTACTCCATTATACTCTTTCATAAAAGGATGTATAATTATAGTATCATCAAAAGTAACATGGTGTTTATATGTTAAATTTACGCCTAAAACAGGAATTGTTATTCCATTTTCTTCTAAAAGGCTAAATGGCATATCTATTTTTTCTAGCCATTTGCACCTAGCTTCTTCTAAATAGCGTACATAATTTGAATGGTGAACTACTCCCATTCTATCTGTTTCATAATAATTTATTGTTCTTTCAAAAGTAAATCCCACTTTATATTCCTCCGTATTTATATTTTTTTAAGTTTTGCCATAAAAAAGCCTTCATATAACTCTGTTGGACAAATAGTTAAAGTTCCTTTAATACTGCTTGGCAGAATTGGAACATTTAAAAATAGGTTTTCATCTATTGGTAAAATTTCTACTATGTTTTGATTTAATAGTTTTTGTATATTATTTTCGTTTTCTTCTTTTAAAATAGAACATGTAGAATAAACCATTTCTTGCCCTGATTTTAATATATTTACAGCTTTTTTTAGTAAGTCGTATTGCGTTTTGCAAGACCTTTGAACAAGCTCTTTTGTAAAAACTTTTTCTAGATTTTTATCTTCTAAATAAATTGTTCCACTACCACTACAAGGAGCATCTAATAAAATTTTATCAAAGGAAAAGAAGTTACTTAAATTCCTTGAATCTTCTAGCAAAATATTTACTGATGTAGCACCTTGTTTTTGAATGTTATACTTTAGCCTTTCTGCTCGAATTTTATTTTTTTCGCAAGCAGTAATAAATGCCTCGTTTTGCGTTATTGCTGCAATTTGTGTGGTTTTTCCTCCAGGTGCTGCTGCCATATCTAATATATTTTCCTTTTCTTTTGGATTTAATACTATTACTGGCATCATAGAAGATAAGCTTTGAAGGTATATTTGACCTGTTTTGTAAATTTCTAAATTTTTAATTTCTTGCATACTGGCATTTTGTAGAATAATAGCATTTTCGCTCCAAGGTACTTGTTTAAAATTTATATTTTGTTCTTTTAAAACTTGCTTTATATTATTTGCATTTGTCTTTAAAGTGTTTATTCTTAACGTTGTAGGTTTTTTTTTAGAAAAGCCATCAATAATTTTTTGTGTTAACTCGCTTCCATACTGCTCTTGTAATATTTGGTTTAAAAATTGTGGTATCATTTTTTATTCCTTTCGGAGATTATTATATCACAATTTTGCATTTGTAGATACATAAATGTATAATTTTTTAAGCTTTTAGGGTTCTTAGTGAATTTAGAACAGCCAAAATAGAAACTCCTACATCTGCAAATACAGCTTGCCACATATTAGAAACTCCAAATAATGTTAAAAGTAGTATAATTACTTTTACACTTATTGCAAAAATAATATTCTCTTTTACGATTCTATTTGTTTTTTTGGCAATTTTAATAACCTTTGCTATTTTGCTAGGTTCGTCTGTCATAATAACAACATCTGCTGCTTCTATTGCGGCATCTGAGCCTAAACCTCCCATAGCAATACCAATATCAGATAATGCCAAAGAAGGACTATCATTAACACCATCACCAACAAATGCAACCTTTTCACCTTTATTTTTATTTTTTAATAAATTTTCTAATATTTTTGCTTTTTCATCTGGCATTAGCTGTGCATAAAATTTATCTAGACCTAAAGTATTTGAAACATTTTCTGCTACCTCACTTCTATCTCCTGTTAGCATTACAATTTTGCTAATATTTTGACTCTTTAAACTACTTATAGCTTGTTTTGCATCTTCTTTTATTTCATCTGAAATTAAAATTGTACCTGCAAATTTTTGATCAATTGCAACATATAAAATAGTTCCAATATCACTACTTTTTACATACTCAATATTTTTCTCATTCATTAGCTTTTCGTTACCTATTAAAATAGTATTTTCATTTGTTACTGCTTCTATTCCTAATCCAGCTAATTCTTCATTTTTTAATATACTACTACTATCTATTTTTTTGCCATAGGCCTTTTTTATAGAATCTGCTATTGGATGATTAGAATAATTTTCTGCTATTGCTGCAAATTTTATAAGATCTTCTTCTGATATATTTACAGCATTTACTTTTTGCACTTTAAATACACCTTTTGTTAATGTTCCAGTTTTATCAAATGCTATAACTTTTGTTTTAGTTAGTGCTTCTAAATAATTTCCACCTTTTACCAATATTCCAGACTTAGCACTAGCACCTATTCCTGCAAAAAATCCTAATGGAATTGAAATTACTAATGCACAAGGACAAGACACAACTAAAAATGATAATGCTTTATAAAGCCAGCCTATAAAATCTCCCCAAATTAGTGGAGGAACTATTGCAAGTATTACTGCAATTAAAACAACCACTGGTGTATAAATTTTAGCAAACTTTGTTATAAAGTTTTCAGATTTAGCTTTACGATTACTTGCATTTTTTACTAATTCTAATATTTTGCTAACTGTAGATTCTGCAAATGGTTTTGTAACTTTTACCATAAGAGGACTTGTTTTGTTTATCATTCCTGCTAATATTTCGTCATTTTCTTTTACTTCTTTTGGAACTGACTCTCCTGTTAAAACTGAAGTGTCCAAAAAAGAACTTCCTTCTATTACAATTCCATCTAAAGGAACTTTTTCTCCAGGTTTTATGCAAATAATTTGGTCTACTAAAACCTCTTCTGGATTTACTTTTACAAGACTACCATCTTTATTTACATTTACAAAGTCAGGTCTTATTTCCATTAAACTTTCAATAGATTTTTTAGATTTATCTTCTGCTAGGTCCTCAAATAGCTCGCCTAAATTATATAAAAGCATAACTGCAACTGCTTCTGGATACTCACCTATAGCAAATGCACCAATTGTTGCAATAGACATTAAAAAGTTTTCGTCAAATAGCTTACCTTTAAAAATATTTTTTATTGCTTTAATTAGTATTTCTAAACCGAACTATAAGGTAGCTTATAATATACAAAGCTAAATTTATATATTTAGGCTCAAATTTTATAACTAAAGAAATTATAAGTAGAATTGATGAAATTACTATTTTTATTAACTTATTTTTCATTTTGCTTCCTCTCTTTCTTTGTGTTCTATGTGTTCTATACCAAGCTCAAATAGACCTTTTACATGGTCATCATCTAAAGTATAGTAAACCTCTTTTCCTTGTTTTCTACATTTTACAATTCCCATTTTTCTTAATGCTGCTAATTGGTGTGATATTGAAGATTTGCTCATTCCAAGCACATTTGCTATATCACATACGCACATTTCGTTTTGATCAAGTGCATACAAAATTTTAGCTCTTGTGGTATCTCCTAGTATTTTAAAAAACTCGGCTAATTTATTAAATAAATCTCCTTTGGGCATTTTATTAAGTGTATCTGTTACAATTTCGCCATGAATTATATTACAATCACATACAAACTCGTTTTTTGACATAAGTTTTTATCTCCTTTTTTATATTTTATGATATGCAATAATTGAATGTGTACTCAACTTTAATTTTATTATAGTTGAATATATATTCAATTGTCAATAGTTATTTTTAATTTTTTAAATTATTTTTGCATATTAAATTTAGAATAACTTATTTTCTTATTTCAAAAGTAGTTTTGACTTATACAAATGAAAAAATATTACAAAAACAATTGCCATTTTTGATTTTTTTTGATATGATAATAAGGTAAGCATATGCCGATGTGGCGGAACTTGCTGAGGTTGTTCGAAAAGCGAAGCTTGAGTTACAACATCAGTATGTGAAGCCAATGCAATATTTTTAATTTTCTTATATGCGCCGATGTGGCGGAACTGGCAGACGCACCAGACTCAAAATCTGGCGGGAAACCATGTGGGTTCGAGTCCCACCATCGGTACCAAAAAAACACCAAACACAAGCTAAATTTTAGTTTATGTTTGGTGCTTTTACTTATATATTTTTTTATTTTGAAGTACATTTAAATTTTACATTTCGCACATATTTCATTTCATTTTGGTTCGCTAGAGAGTAGTTCTTGAAAAAAACTACTCTACTACTTTACAATGGATTATTTTGAACCCCCTCATGGGTAAGCTAACACATATAATAGTTTGTAAGAGCAAAGCTCTAACACAACCATTTATCTTCTACAGATTACAGATTTACATAAAGTGAGAGACGGGCAGAACAATAGTTATCGGTAAGGGTCGAAATGCCACCATCGTACCTTTTGGCAGGTGCATAGCTTTGGTCGTAAACGCCCCCGCGATATTCACGACGATAGGTGCTGTTGGCCTCCATAGTCCATTCTCGACTATTTCCTAATAAATCATATATATTACATAATTTATCGTTTGTATCGGTTTGCGGACCTGTAGTTCTTGTTGTATTTCTCGATGTAGGATTTCCCGTTATATCTGTTGGTGTTCCATTTGTTACGTCAATTCCATTACTTTGCATCCACCTCAGCATTGCATCATACTGACTTCCCCATATTGTACTTGATACTACTGATTTATTTTCTTCCTTTGTCGCATATGCTTTATTCTTTTCATATTGTCCATACCAATTGTTATCATCTGAATCGTTTGTTAATGATTCTCCTTTTTTACTTGCTACCTTTCCTTCTGATAAACTTGTCTCATATCTTCCTATATAAAATCCTTTATATTTTGCTACGCTATCACACATGTTTTTAAATTCTTTTCGTAACTCTGTTTCTGAAATTCCTTTTGTAGTATCATCAGTTACTATATCCGGCTCACGATAACTTCCACTACCACTTGTTAGTTTCCAACTTATTTTTCCATTTTTTTCTTCCCAATTACTAGCTGTTGTTTCACTTGAACTAAAATTATATAATTTTCCTATATAATTTCCATCAATATCTTCTCCATACATTGTACTTGGTTCTGTTACTGGTACCCATACAAATTCATTTTCCTCATCATCTTTTATTACTATTCCTTCTTTTACTGTTGGGTTATTTTTGTCCTTATATTCTATTGTTTCATCTGTATCTGGATTTACTATTGTATAATCTTTTGGTACCACTATTTTTCCACCAGCTCCATCTGATAATTCTTTATTTTCTTCTGTTTGCTTTATTCCATATTGCTCTGCTATTGCATTTTTAGTTGGTTCTTCTGGTGTTGGTGTTGTTGTACCACTTTCTGAGCCTCCTCCTACTAAATTTTCTATTTGTCCTGCTAAATTTGTAATATCTGCTTGGTCATTTGCTGCCGCCTTTTTTGTTTCATCTGCCGCCTTTTTTGCCATATTTAATATTCCACCTTCACCTAGTACAAAGGTTATAGTTACACCTGCTAATATCAAAAGCACCACAATGGTTACTACTAACGCAATTAACGTTATACCTTTTGAGTAACCTGCAGTGCTCATTAAACTTGGCTTATTTTCATATAAACCTTTTCCTCCTTTATTTAAAATGCAGCTCTCTCTCTCTCTCTCTCTCTACTTGCGCAATGGTTTGCTGTCATTTAATTTTCCTCCTTTTTCTTTTGATTATTCTCTTTCTATTATAAATACTTTAAATCTAATTTAATTAAAACATATTCCTATTTCTTTGTAAAGTTGTGTAATTAAAATGTAATATAAGTTTAATACTTTTGCAATATATTGTTTTTTAATATTTTAAAACTAGTCTTGTATAATTTTGAAACATATTTTATAATTAAATATGTGAAAGGAATTTTTATATATGACAAGTTTTGTATTAAAGCTAATAGCAATGTTTTCAATGGTTACAGACCATGTTGGTGATGCATATTTTAAACATGTAACTCCCATGAATCTTATAGGAAGATTTGCTTTTCCTATTTTTGCTTTTCAAATTTCAGAAGGATATATACATACTAAAAATCTTAAAAAGTATTTTTTAAGACTATTTTTATTTGCCCTTATTTCACAAATTCCTTTTATGCTATTTCGTTTAACATACATTCCAGAAGGCGATTTTGCATTAAATATATTTTTTACACTTTTAGGTGGCTTAACTGCAATATCTTGCTATGATAAAATTACAAAAACCGATTTTAAACTTTTTAAATCAAACTACTTAAATACTGCAATTAAATACATTATTTCTATTCTTCCTGCCATTTTCATTGGAATTTTAGCAGAAGTTCTTTCATTTGATTATGGCTTTTTTGGAATTTGCATTATATTTTTATTTTATGTATTTAGGAATAACAAAGCTTTAATGACTATTTCTTTTGCACTTTCATGCATTATTAAATATGGACTTGATATTTTTAGCTATGGTTACCATTATTATTATGTTTTACTATGTTTATTTACAATTCTTCCAATAGTATTTATTTTGCTATATAACAAAAAACAAGGTAAAAAGATAAAGTATTTACTTTATGCATTTTACCCTGTTCATTTGCTTATTATTTATTTAATATTTGGAGTATTTGGAGCTTATTTTTGAGTTGCAAAGTTAATTCCTCGTGCTACAACACTTGACATATTTTCAATTAGCTCATCTATTTCCTTTGGTGTTACAATAAAGTTGTATTCTTCTGGAGCTAAAACCTCTTTAATCATTTCATATTTATTTTCTTCTTGCAATGTGTTTAAAAATTCGTTAGATTTTGCCTCTTGTTGCATTTTTTGAATGAATAAATCTAAGCTATCTGCTGCAATTGTTGCCGCTTCTACAACTGTTGGTATTCCAATAGCAATTACAGGAATTCCTAAAGTATTTACTGTTAGTTCTTTTCTTGTGTTTCCAACGCCTGCACCTGGAATAATTCCTGTATCTGCAATTTGTACTGTACTGCTTATTCTTTCTATACTTCTAGATGCTAAAGCGTCTATTACAATTAGTAATTTTGGATGAATATTATCAATAATGCCTTTTAAAATTTCTGCTGTTTCTATTCCTGTTGTCCCTAAAACTCCTGGAGATACTGCACTTACTGGTCTTGTATCTTTATCTAGCACGTCTGGCATATAGTTTAATAAATGTCTTGTAATATCAATATCTTGTATTACTTTTGGGCCTAAGGCATCTGGTGTAACATATAAATTTCCTAAGCCTACTACTAAAATATCGTCCTGAGCTCCAACTAGGTTTGAAATTAGCACTTTTAGTTCTTTTGTTACTGCTTCAGATGCTTTTTGAATATCATCTTCTCCTGCAATTTTTATGTTTTTAATATCTATTGTAATATATGTTCCTTGTTTTTTGCCTATTGCCTGCTCTCCTTTTGCATTTAATACTTTAACTCTTGTTATTTTAATATTTTCGTTAAATGCTTCTTCCTGTGTTTCTAAACCATCTATTTCATTTGAAATATTATTTGCTTTTTTATATAAATCTCGCCTCTCTAAAGCTAAATCAGTTCTAAAATTCATCATAAAAAATATACCTCCTTTAACTATTATTTGAAAGTGAGGTATATTTTATTCAAAATTATTTTGAGCAATATTTGCAAAGTATTGCTTCTAATCCAACTTCTAAATCTATTTTTCCTACTTTATAGTTTGCGTCTAAATTTATTAGTTCATCTATAATTTTTCGTAGTTCTTGTTTTTCAAAATATTTTGCTTGATTTTTATATTTTGTTACTAAAAACATTTGATTTGGCTTTAAGTTCATTGCTTCTGCAACATTTTCACCATATTCTTCTGCAATTTTTATAATATATAACTTTTTAAAGTGATTATATAATGTTATTAAAATTTTTTGCACTGGTTCTTTATTTAATATAAGTCCATTTAATACATTTAATGCTGACTTAATATCTTTTTTGCCCAAATTATCTGTTAGGTCAAATATAACCTCTTGAATTTGCTTTGTGCAAAGTTTGTCTATGTCTTGTTTAGAAATACTTCCTCCAGAGCCTTTATACTCTATTAGTTTTCGTATTTCATTTATTAAGTCTTGCATGTTTGTTCCTGAACATTCTACTAAATATTTAGCAGTTTCATCATTTATTGTTACATTATATAGAGCACAAATTTTTTTTAAGTTTGAAATAAGCTCTGGTAATTTTAAGAAAGTAAATTCTTTTACTTCTCCTATTTTTTCTATTACTTGGTATAGCACATTTTTTTCTACTTCTTGCTCTATAAATACTAATTCAATTGTATCATTTACTTCTTGTTTATTTTTTTCTAAGTAGTTTGCTACTTTTTCTACAAGTGTTAAGTCTTCGCTTGAGTCTTGCTTTTTAGCTTTTGATTTGCCAGCAGCCTTTTTTTCTTTTTTGAAAAGTCCTGTATTTTTTGCTATAATTAGTTTTTTGGGAAAGCCAAATGCTGGAGTTTCTATGTTTGAAATTAACTCTTCTACATTTATTTCATCAATTTGAATATAGTTAATTCCTTGCAGTAAATTTTCTCCAAAATCTTTTTTTATTTTTTTTAGTTTAGTTTCTAGAAGATACGTTTCTTCTCCATACATTAAATATACAGCCATTTTTTTGCCTTTCTTTTATAACTTTTCTGAAAATTTTGCAGAATGTGCATGGCAAATTGCTGCAGCCATGCTATCTGTGGTATCGTCTAACTTTGGTAGGTTATCTACTTTTAAAATTGTTTTTACCATTTTTTGAACCTGAATTTTATCTGCTCTACCATACCCTACTACCGCTTGCTTTATTTGAAGTGGAGTATATTCGTAAGTAGGAACTCCTTTTCTACAGCCAACCACTAATATTACTCCCCTTGCTTGTGCAACATTTATTGCTGTTTTTGCGTTATTATTGAAAAATAGCTCTTCTACAGATATAGCATCTGGCTTGTATGTATCTATTATTTGCTCTAAATCATTGTTTAACTTAAGCAGTCTTAATGGAAAAGATTCTCCTGCTTTAGTAAGTACTGCTCCTGATGTTATTAAATTAAATTTATTTCCAATGTAATCTATAATGCTATAACCTGTAATTGCAAATCCGTGGGTCTATGCCTAATATTCTCATTATTTTTTTAAAACTATTTCTATAATATATTATTATAGAAATAGTTTTTCTCCTTTCTATTTTTCCTTATGTGCTTTAATAATTACTCTAAATACTTCTGCAACTGACCAGCCCTGCGCAAAGCATCCTTTTGCTTCATAAGGCTTGCAAGAATCGTATATCTCACTAATACTTCCAACTGTAGAACGATTATACATTTCGTTATAGAAGGTATCTTCTAATTTTTTAACAAATTTATCGTACTCTGTTTGTAATTCTTTCTTTTTAGTTTTTGCTTTTTCTGCATTTATTATATTTGTAAAAGCATCTGAATAAATACCTAAAAGCCAAGGCCATGTAATTCCTTGATGATAGCTCATATCTCTTTTAATTTGGTCGCCTTCATATATTTCTCTATAGCCATTTTCTCCTTTTGCTAAAGTTTTTAAGCCATATGGTGTAAGTAATTTTTTAGTAACTGTATTTAATATTTCTTTTGCTTCTTTTGAGCTAGGCTCTATAACTGGGTAATATAGCCCTATTGCAAATAGCTGATTTGGCCTTATTTTGCTATCTCCTACTAGGTCATCTAGACATTTTCTTCTTTTATTATAAAATTTTTTAATAAAGCTTTCTTTGCATTTATTTGCTAAGTCAGTATATTTTTTTTCTAAATCTTTTTCTTTATATAGCTTTGCAAAATCTGCCATAAGTTTTAGGCTATTATACCACAAACTATTTATTTCAACTGCTTTTCCATTTCTTGGTGTAACTACCTTATCTCCTATTTTAGCATCCATCCATGTATTTTGGGTATTTTCTGTTCCTGATGATAGTAAATAGTCTTCTTTATCTAAATGAATATTATTTCCGTCTAAGTCTATGCCTTCAATATAGCTTTCTATAATTTTCTTTAATGTATCATATAGCTGGTCTTTTAATAAATCAAAGTCGTGAGTGTACTCTAAATATTTTCTAACTTGTTCAAATAGTAAAAGTGATGCATCTACACTATTGTATAGTGGTCTATTATCATAGCCTGAATATCCATTTGGAACTAGTCCATATTTAATGTCTCTAACGCATGTTAATAGCACTTCTTTTGCAGCTTGAAATCTTCTAGGAATAAGAAGTAAACCTTCAAATGAAATTAAAGAATCTCTACCCCAGTCTAGAAACCATGGGTATCCTGCAATTAATGTATATAGTGCAAATGATGGTCTATATGCAACAAAATTATCTGATGCAATAATGTAATCTCTTATGAGTAGTTTATATTTTTCATCATATTGTTTTTTAGGATCTAATATATATGAATCGTATAAACTGGTAGTAATACGAATAATTTCTTGATTTATTAAATTTCTTCCATCTAGCTCTTCTATGTTTTCTTCTAAAGAACATATAAAGGTAATAAATTTTTCTTCATTTGCTCTTAGTTTTACTTCATAAACACCTGGAACTGATAGGTTTTCTTCTGCTGGTTGTCCTCTTTTTTCTTCTTCTAAATAATACATATTATTAAATGTATCATTTTGATGCTCTATATATTTCCCATCTGATAAGTTCATATATATTGGTGTTTGATTTTGGTTATTTACAATAATTTTTACTTTCTGATTTTTTACTTCTTGCTTTAAATTAAAAGTAGCATTAGGAGTGGTTGTATGGAAATCTCTAAAATGTATTATTGGTGCTATTTTAAGCTTTGTTCTTTTATCATTATTTTTTATTTGATAAAGTACGCAGACTGTATTTTTACCATAATCCATACAAATAAATTTTTTGATTATTGCTCCATCTACTTCATATGTAAAAATTGGGACATATTCTTTTTCAAAAGAAGTCAAATATTTATAGCCTGTTGATATATAGTTTTTGCCCATGTTTGAATAAAGTATATATTCTTTTCCGACCACTTTCAAAGCTTTCGTCTACTTTTGATAAAATTACGTGTCTATTTGCAGGTGGATTAAGAGGTGCTACTAAAAGTCCATGATATTTTCTTGTATTTATTCCTAAAATTGTAGAACTACTATAGCCTCCTATGCCATTTGTAATAATCCAATCTTGTTTTATTGCTTTTTCTAAATCTAATTTATTTTTTTCATATTTCATTTGTATTCCCCCAATAATACTTTTTTCTGTTGTATATATTAGTGTTATTTACGTAGTTTATTTATTGCATTTATAAACGCTTCTTTTTCTTTTTCTTCTAATTCTTCTATTTCTACTTTTTCAGTGTTTCGTTTTATTGTTTTATTTGTCACGCTATGTTTTCCTACACTCTTCTTTTTACTTCTACTTTCTGTTTTATGTTGGTTCTCTTTTCGTTTTTTTATATCATTTATTTTATTAGAGATATTTGAAATTATATTACTTGAGATTTTCTTATATCTATTTTTTGGTTTAGCAGTTTCTTTTATATTTTTATCTTTTTGTTCTTGAAGTATTTCTTCTTGTTTATTTATTTTTAATTCTTTTTTCTCCTCAATTGGAAGTCCTGCTTTTACCTTCATTTTTATTTCTGATTCTTTAATAGATGCTATTCTGTCTTTATATTTTTTATAGAATTTGCTTTTATCTTTTACTTTTGTCTTTTTAGTTTGTCGTATGTTGTCATTTTTATTATTTTCTTTTAGAGATTTTTTAGCCTCTTTTAATCTATCATTTAATAAAACATATTTGGTATCATTTTGCATATCTTTAAATTTAAGGTCATCACATATAAGCTGAATTATAGAAGCTGCTATTGCATCTGGGTTATGCCTAATGTACTTTCCATCTAATACATGTGATATTTCTCTTTGCATTAAATATATTCCCTCTGCTTTTGCTTTGCTAGCGTCTATTTCAACTAATTCTTGACCTTGCATATTGTATTTTCTAATGTATTCTGGAATTAGCTCTCCTGTATCATAAATACAATATTCTATAACATTTTTTCCAACATGTTCTTCAATTGCTTTAATATGGTCTGATAATGTGTAATTATCGGTTTGACCTGGCTCTGTCATAATATTACTTACATAAATTTTAAATGCTTTACTTTCTTTAATAGCTTTTGCAACACCTTTAACTAATAAGTTTGGAATTACATTTGTATATAAGCTACCTGGTCCTATAACAATTGCGTCTGCTTCTTCAATTGCCTCTAGCACTCCTGGAGATACCCTTGAATTAGTAGGATTTATATAAATTCTACTAATTGGACTAGTTTTTGTTTTTACTACTTCTGGTATTTTATCTCTACTTTCTATAACTGTTCCATCTTCTAGTTCTGCACAAATTTCAATCGGTTCTAGTGTAACAGGAAGTACTTTTCCTGTAATATTTAATACATTTCTTGTTTGTTCAACAGATGTAGTAAATTCTCCATATAGTTCTTTCATTCCTAATAAGTATATATCTCCAAAACTTAAATCTTTAAGTTTTCCTTTGTTAAATTGCATATTTAATAACTTTTGCATAGCTTCTTCATCTTTAGATAGAGCTATTATGCTATCTTTAATATCATCTAATGGCATAGATTCTAACATTTTTCTAGACTCAGGAATGATTTCGCCATAATCTGATACTGTTACAATTGCTGTTAAATTGTCGGTATAATTTTTTAAGCCTTTTAAAACAGAATTTAAACCAGTACCACCACCAATTGCAACAATTTTAGGTCCTTGATCATAAACTTTTTTGTTAAATATTAAGCTATTAATTTTTGCATCTCCTGTATTTAGCCTATCATCTGTTTGTTCAACTAATAATTCTAAGGTTCTTTTTTGTATATTAATTATTGATATTACTACAAAAATTACGCCAAATACAAAGCATAAAACAATTTTAAGTAATGGCCAAAAGTCTAAACGCTCCTGAGTTAGTATTTCTGCCATTCCATAACAGCTAAGACCAATACCTATTAAAATAAGCAGTAGCCATCTTTTTATTTTTGTATTAGATTTAAACCATCTAAAAAATCCTTTCATAAATCCTCCATGTGCATATATTTTATCATTTGTAAATTTTTAAGTGTAAAGTAATTCTAACAATATGCATTATTCACCTATAATTTTTATTTCTAATTCAATTTTTTTCTCAAACTTTTCAAATACTACTTTTTTTACGTGTTCTACAAGTTTAAGTACATCTTCTGCAGTAGCATTTCCTGTATTTACTACAAACCCTGCATGCATTGTAGAAACCTCTGCTCCACCAACTTTGTAACCCTTTAGCCCGCAGTCATCTATTAGTTTTGCAGTAATAAATCCGTCTCCTCGTTTAAATGTGCTTCCTGCACTTGGCATTTGAATTGGCTGTTTTTCTTTCCTGCTTTGTGCATTTTCCTTCATTTTTTGTTCTATTTCTTTTTTATCTCCATAAGGTAATTTTATCTTAACTTTTGTAATTATTACAGCCATAGTGCTAAATATGCTATAGCGATAATTAAATTTACAATCACTATTTTTTATGGTATGTGTATTTAAATCTTTATCTATATATGTAACTTCTTCTACAATATCTTTTATTTCGACACCATATGCACCTGCATTCATATAAACTGCTCCGCCAATGCTACCCGGAATTCCACTTGCAAATTCAAATCCAGATATTCCTTCTTTTAAAAGCATTTGTGCCAAAAAGCTATTTTTAACGCCTGACCCTAATAGTAATATTGCTTCATTTTCGTTTTTTTGTAAATTTATGTCATTTAATTCTATTTTAAGTACAATTCCTCTAATTCCATTATCTTTAACTAATATATTAGTTCCATTTCCTATTACAGTAAATTGAATATTATTTTCCTTTGCTATTTTTAAAACAGTATGCAATACTTCTTCTGTTTTTACATGTACTAATATATCGGCTTTTCCACCTATTTTAAATGAAGTATGGTTTTTCATTTCTTCATTTTGCTTTACAAGTTTAGCATCAATTTCATTTGTAAGTATTTGATAAATTTTTTCTTTTTCCAAAAGACTACTCCCTTCTATATATTTTAGTATATCTTTTGTTTTACCAATTTAATACTTTTAAATTTTATCATTTTTATAACTATATTACAAGTTTTTTAAATAAAGAATTTAAAAGTTATCATGTTTTATAAAACTTTATCATATATTATTAAAAAATTATTAAATCTATTGAAAAAAATGTAGAATATTGTATAATTATGTCGTATAGTAAAAATAAAAGGAGGAAAAATTTATGTTTTGTAGGCAATGTGGAAAACCAGTAGACGATGGACAAGAGCTTTGTGATGACTGCAAAAATGCTGCAGCAACAAATTCAGCTAACACAAACAATACTACATACCAAGCTGCACCAGCGCAAAATGTTAACACAAATCCTATGGCTAAATCTAAAATGGCTGCTGGTTTGTTAGGAATATTTTTAGGTTCTTTAGGAATTCATAACTTCTACCTAGGATATACTTCAAAGGCAATTGCTCAATTACTAATTACAATTTTAAGTTGCGGAATTTTAGGTGTAGTTTCTGAAATTTGGGGACTTATTGAAGGAATTTTAATTTTAACTGATAGTATTAACGTAGATGCTAATGGTGTTAAATTAAGAGATTAGTTTTATGAACAAATTAAAAAATGGTATTATATTAATAATTTTAATTAGTTTTTTATGTTTTATATCAATAATGCCAGTAACTTGTATAATTAAAACAGTTACTGGCATTTATTGTCCTGCTTGCGGAATGACTAGATCTTTTTTATCTATTTTGCATTTTGATTTTATAAATGCTACTTATTATAACCTTTTTGGAATTCCGTTTTTTATTTGCATTATAATATTTTTAACTATGGTATTAAGAGATTTTATTTTAAATCGTTTTTCTTTTATTCCAAAATTGTTAAGTTTATTAGGAAAACATTATATATTTATTTTGGTTTTATTAGTTATAGGTACAATATTTAATAATTTAAAATAAAATTGTATAAAATGTATTGTATATGTTTATAATTTGTAATATAATAATTAAAGTTAATCAATTAAATTAAATTTTATATTCTCCGTTAGCTCAGTTGGTAGAGCGCTCGGCTGTTAACCGATAGGTCGTTGGTTCGAGTCCAACACGGAGAGCCAAAATAAAAAACACCTTCATGGTGTTTTTTATTTCTATTATAGCGAAGCCATTATTTTTTTCATTTCTTCTTGCCTTTTTACCTTTTTGGTTGTAGTTTTTATTAATTCTTCTGAAGTTAATATCATTTTTTGTATGTGTTTATATTTAGGAAAAGTTGTGTTTAGCTCCTTTATTCTTTCCCATATCATTTTATATAATTCATCTTCACTTATATCTGGATATTTTTCTTTTACTTCGTCTTTGTTATATACAATTTTTACTGCAATTCTAACATCTGATTTATCTCTTTTATCTGGTACTCCAAAAACCATACATTCTTCTACGAACTCTAGCCTGTTTACCAATGTTTCTACTTCCTCTGGAAAAACTTTTTTACCATTTTTTAGAACAATCATATTTTTATTTCTACCAGTTATATGTAATATGCCTTTTTTGTCATAATAGCCTAAGTCCCCTGTGTAAAACCATCCATTTTTTAGAACTTCTGCTGTTAGCTCTGGCATTTCATAATAGCCAAGCATAACATTAGGACCTTTTACTTTTATTTCTCCTATTCCGTTTTCGTCAGGATTATCTATTTCTATTGTATCGTTAATCATAGGTACACCAACAGAACCACTTGCCATTGCTTTATCATTTTCTGCTGCTATAACAGGAGAGGTTTCGCTTAAGCCATAACCTTGCACTGTTTTTATTCCCATGTCATTAAAACCTTTGGCTATTTTAGCATCTGCAGGTGCTCCTCCTGAAATAACAAATCTAAGTTCACCACCTAGTGCATCTATTACTTGTTTAAATATTTTTCTTCTAATATCAATATGTAATTTTAAAAGTATATTACTAATTACAGTAGCTACTTTAATTAGTTTTGTTTTGCCCTGCTTTTCAATTTCTTTCATAATTGTTTTGTATATAGCTTCTATTAAAACAGGAACTCCAACAAATAACGTTACTTTATATTCATTTAAATTTTGCTTAATGTATCTTAATCCATCTGGAAATACATTTTTCACACCACTTGCAAGCATCATTACAATACAAGTAGAACCAAATATATGGTGAAATGGTAAAAAGGCTATGTTTGTATCAGACTCTCTAATATCTTCTACACATTGCATTGCATAAATATTAGATGCAATATTTTTTTGTGATAACATAACAGCTTTTGACTTTGCTGTTGTTCCTGAAGTGAAAAGTAAAATAGCCATTGCATTATCATCTATTTTTTCATTTATGTAGCTTTTTTGTCCGCTTTCTAGTAGTTTTTCACCTTTTTTTATTAACTCTCCTACAGATTTAAAGCCTTCTAGTTCGCTCATACATATATACTCTGTTAAATTGGTTTTTCCATTATTTTTTATATCTATAATTTTATCTGTTAATTTTTCGTCAAAAACTATACAATCTACTTTGCTTCTTATTAAAGAGCCTTCAAGTTCATCATATTGTAGGTCTTTATCTAATGGAACAGATACTATTCCCCCAAGTAAATTTGCTAAATGTGCAACTACCCATTCATACCTGTTTTTTCCAATAATGGCAACTCTTTTTCCTTTTAACCCCATGTTATATAAACTAGTTCCAAAATTGTTTATGTCTTCTAGTAATTTAGTATATGTTATGTTTTCGTAAGAAATTTGACCTTCGTTTTTGTGCTTTATTACAAAAGCAATTTTTGCATTATATTTTTTTGAAATATGATACATAAGTTCCTTAATATTATTAAACTCTTGAGCTTCAAAAATTTTTATTTTTTCCATAACTAAAATTTTCTCCTTATGGTTTATTTTAAATAACAACTATTGCTTATTTTTGGCATATTATATATAGTTTTTAATTACTTTTTATTCGTTATTTTTATTTTATGCTCTTAGTATATCATAAAAAAAATAAAATGTCTTTATTCCTGACTTATTAGTTTAAATTTTTTTATCTACTATTTTCAACAATTTTTACAATATCTGAAATATAGTCTCCAATTACTGGTATATTAAGCATTACAATTTTTTGAAGTATAATAACCAAAATTGCTGTAAGTAGAGTAAACCCTATGCCTATTCCAATGCCTTTTGCTATACCTGCCATGAAATTTCGTATTATTAATTGTTTTTTATTTCCTAATAATTCTGCTAATTCTAAAATATTATTTTTTGATAGTGTAAAATTTAGTTTATCTACACTGTTTAGTAGTTCTTTTTCTACCTTTTCTTTTTTAAACATTCTTTCACCTCTATATTTAAAATGTTAATTTTTCATATTTTTATACAATTTTTTAATATTTATCCATTTGTATAATATTTTTTTAAAACTTTCATAAAATCTAAATTAGAAAATTTATATGTTTTGAAAGGAGTATTATGAAAAATTTAAAATTAGCTTTAGTTGGCGCTACTGGCCTTGTTGGTCAAACTGTTCTTAAAGTATTAGAAGAATATAACCTTCCTATTTATAAATATGTGTTTTTTGCTTCTAATCGTTCTAAGGGCAAGAAAATTACGTTTTTAAACAAAGAATATATTGTAAATGAGCTTACAATTTCATCTTTTGATGAGGAATTTGATTTTGCTATTTTTTGTGCAGGAGGTGAAGTATCAAGAAAATTTGCTCCTATTGCTGCACAAAAAGGCTGCATTGTTATTGATAACAGTAGTTATTTTAGAATGGAAAACCAGGTTCCTTTGGTTGTTCCTGAGGTTAATCCAGAGGAAATACAAAATAATAAAGGTATTATTGCTAATCCAAATTGCTCTACTATTCAGGCAGTTTGTGCTTTAAAGCCTTTAGATGATAAATATAATATAACTAGAATTGTATATAGTACATATCAAGCTGTTTCTGGAGCTGGCTATAAAGGAGTATTAGATTTAAAAAATGGCGTTTTAAATTTTAATAATAATCTATTTGATGATTTGGAACAAAACTATGAGCTTCAGAAATTCCCTTTACCTATTTTTAGTAATTGTTTGCCACATATTGATATATTTTTAGAAAATGGTTATACAAAAGAAGAAGAAAAAATGATAAATGAAACAAGAAAAATTTTAAAAAAGCCAAATTTAAAAATAACAGCAACAACTGTAAGAGTTCCTGTTTTTAATAGCCATAGTGAATCTATTAATGTTGAATTTGAAAAAGATTTTGATTTAGATGATTTAAAAAATACTCTAAAAAATGCACCTAACATAGTATTAAAAGATGATATAACAAATGGCATATACCCTACCACCTTAGATTCTAACCGGTAATGATAAGGTTTTTGTTGGTAGAGTAAGAAGAGATTTTAGCGTAAATTCTGGTGTTAATTTATGGGTTGTTGCCGATAATTTAAGAAAAGGCGCTGCAAGTAATGCAGTACAAATTTTAGAAAAAATAATTAAATATAACTAACTATAACTTTTTTAGACTTTTTGCATATAATTTAAATAAATATATTATGAAAGGAAATTGTTAGCTTTTTAATCTAACATGTGGGTTTATTTAAATTGAAAAAAAGTTTATTTATTGGCTCTCGGTACTGCCTTAGTTACACCTTTTACAAATGATGGAATAAATTACAAGGAACTTAAAAATTTACTTGATTTTCAAATTCAGCAAGGGTCAGATGCAGTTATAGTATGTGGAACTACTGGTGAGGGCTCTACTATGAGTTTAGAAGAAAAAAAGCAAGTAATAAAATTTGCCGTGGAGAATGTACATAATCAAATTCCTGTTATTGCAGGTACTGGTTCAAACAATACTAAAGATGCAATTGCTCTTTCGAAATATGCCAAAGAGGTACGGAGCATCGGGATTACTTATTGTTACACCATATTACAACAAAACAACTCAAAATGGATTAATTACTCATTATAGTGAAATTGCAAAAAATGTTGCTCCTCTTCCTATTATTTTATATAATGTTCCTGGCAGAACTGGCTTAAATATTGAGCCTAAAACGTGCTTAGAGCTTTCTAAAATTTCTAATATTATTGGTATTAAAGAAGCTAGCCGGTAATATTTCACAAGTTTCAGAAATTGCCGCTTTATGTGGAGATAACTTGTTTATTTACTCTGGAAATGATGATCAAGTTCTACCTATTTTATCTTTGGGTGGTGTTGGAGTTATTTCTGTACTTTCAAACTTAATTCCTAAATTTGTGCATAATATGGTGTTTGATTATTTAAGTGGAAATCATACTTTAGCACTTGATTCACAGCTTAAGGTAGTTCCTTTAATCAAGGCCTTGTTTAGTGAGGTAAACCCTATCCCTGCAAAAGCCGGGTTAGAGCTAATGGGTTATAATGTAGGCGCTCCTCGTCTTCCGCTTGTCTCAATGTCTAACGAAAAAAAAGAAATTTTAGAAAAAGAAATGAAAATATTAAAAATTGTTTAATTTTTAATAAAATCATTTAAAAATTCATCTATATATGGTATAATTAAAATAGTTAAATATTTTTCATATTATATGAAAAATACATAAAAGGGGTTTTAATTATGTTACCTAATGTTACTAAAGAACACTTGAGTAGTATAAGAAATTCTCATAATGAATTTTTAAGTATTATTCAAGATTTAACTAAAAATGAAAAAGTACAAGAAATGAGAAAATTCAACCAACATGCCGACATTTCTTGTTATAAACATTGTATGCAAGTAGCTTATTTAACATATTTGGTTTGTAAAAAATTAAATTTTGACTATGTTTCTGCAACACGTGGTGCTATGTTACATGATATGTTTTTATATGACTGGCATACAACAAAAATGGAAAGCAAGAAGTTTACTGATATGCATGCATTTAGCCATCCTAAAACTGCTTTAAAAAATGCTTTAGAAACCTTTGAATTAAATGATATTGAAAAAGACGTTATAGTAAATCATATGTGGCCTGTAACAATTAAGCCTCCTCGTTATAAAGAAACTATTGTTGTTACATTTGCAGATAAGTTTAGTGCTACAAGAGAAACTTTTTCACATATTTTTGATATATTACATACTAAAAAATTATATAAATATGCATATGTTTTCTTAAGTCTTATTATTTTTAGAATAGTTTAATACCTTCTTTAATAAAATAATTTAAGAAGGTATGTATAAATAAAAACTACCTTCTTGAATATATTTTAAAGAAGGTGTTTTTTTATGCTAAAAATTCTAATAAATGGTATAAATGGAAAAATGGGGCTTGAAGTTGCAAAAGCCGTAAATAGTGATAATTCTCTTGAATTAATTGGTGGAGTTGATAAAAGTGCTTTGCCTAATACTAGCTACTTAGTTTTTGATGATATAAATAAAATTAAAGAAATTCCTAATGTTATTATTGATTTTTCTGCACCAGATGCTACAATTAGCCTGCTTCCATTTGTAATTAAAAATAATATTCCTATTGTTATTGCTACTACTGGCTTTTCTGAGGAACAAAAAAATGAAATTGTAAATGCAAGTAAAAGCATTCCTATTTTTTTATCTAGCAATATGTCTTATGAAATTGCTATTATGAGCAAACTTGTAGCCAATTTATCTAAAGAATTAAAAAATTCAGATATTGAAATTGTTGAAACTCACCATAATAAAAAGAAAGATAGCCCAAGTGGCACTGCACTTCTTCTTGCAGATAGTATAAACAAAGCAAATAATAATTATTACTACTATGAGTTAAATAGATTTCAAAAATCTAGGAAAAGGAATTCTAAAGAAATTGGATTTTCTAGTATTCGTGGTGGAAATATTGTTGGGGAACATTCTGTTTTATTTTTTAATGAAAACGAAACTTTAGAAATAAAACATACTGCACATTCAAGAAAAATTTTTGCAGAAGGAGCTATTAAGGCGGCTAAATTTATAACAAAAGAAAAGGCTGGATTATATAGCATGGAAGATTTGATTTAATTTTTAAAATAAACCTTATAAGTAGCAAATTTACTTATAAGGTTTTTGCTTAAAATATATTTACAATTTTAAGTGCGTTTTTGTCTTTTATATGCTCTAATATAAAGTTACAGCTATTAATTGACTCAGTTGCCATTGCTGATTCTTTTGATTCAACATCTGCTTTAGTTTTTACTATTTCTGTTTGTACTTTTTCTAGCTCATTATGTTCTATATAATAAGCCATTACTTCATTTTTAGTTTCCCATACTTTTTCAATTTCTTCCATTTTTTTATTTGCTTTCTCCCAATTTTTATTTTCTACTTCTTGTTTTAAATTATCTAACTTTGCACTCATTTCTTCTACTGATTTATTGGTATTGTTTTGAGTAATAATATTTCCTACTATAATTAAAGCAAGAACAATAATTGTAATTACAATTTCTTTATACATTATTATTTTACCTTTCTAGTTTTATTTTAAAAAATTTAACTTCTTTTTTCTTTGGGTTGACAAAATATTTGCCCTTTTCCGTCATAAGTTACTATTAAGGCTTCTGTTGGCTTTATTTTAAATTTTTCAACTTGCTTATTTAGCCAGTTTATATCTCTCCCTATTTGTTTTAAATTTTCATGCATAATTCTTCCATCTATAACCAAATCATATGGAATTCCCTCATATTCTGGCTCTATATTAAAGTCTTCTGGAATGGTAGTTCTCTTATTGGGTTTTTGAATAACTGTTACTTGTCCACTTGTTTCTAAAATTGCATATTCAACATCTCCTAGGTTTACCACTCCATTTCCTCTTAATCTTTCTTGAAGTTCATTTAAAGTAAACCTTTCCTTTTTTAAAACCTTTTCATCTATTTTACCTCTATAAATTAAAATACTTGGTTTTCCACACATAATTTCTCTTGCTTTCATGCTTTTCATATTTATTAAAGAAATTAATAAGTGCATAACTAATAGTCCAAGTATTGGGATAATTCCATTTGAAATTGGAATTCCTGTGTCTGACATAGGAATCGAGGCTAAATCTGCAATCATAATTGAAATAGCAAGTTCAAAAGGTTGAAGTTGTCCTATTTCCCTTTTTCCCATTAATCTCATAACAATAAGTACAAGAATATAAAGTAAAATTGTTCTTATTAAAGTAATTAACATGTTTTTTCATTCCTTTTTTATTTTTAATATGATTTTTAACAAAAAAAAATATTTTATTCATTGTTTGAATAAAATTTTATTTTTCGTTCATAATACTAATATAGAAAACCATGAAATTTCATCATAGAAAATTCTTTAAAAATTAAGGAGGTTTTATTATGTCAGATAATCAATCAAGCACACAAAGTAGAACGAATACAGGTAATACAGTATGGCAAATTATAGGAAGATTAGTAACAGCAGGTATAGTTCTTGCTATTACAGCTTTCTTTACACCAGGTTTTCAAATAAATGGTTTTTGGGCATTAGCAGCAGCTGCTATAGTTCTTACTATTATTGATTACTTAATTACTCGTTTTACTGGTTTACATGCAAGCTCTTTTGGTAAAGGGTTTGTAGGTTTTGTTCTTTCTGCAGTAGTATTATATGTAACACAATATTTTGTAGCAGGTTATACCGTATCTTGGATGGCTGCAATTATTGGTGCTTTAGTATATGGTGTTGTAGATTACTTTTTACCCGGCGATCAACAAGAATAAGCTTTATTTGAAATTTTCAAACTTTTTTCCTCTTAAAACTTTTTAAAAAAAGAGGCTAAAATACTAAAAAGTATTTAGCCTCTTTTGTTTTTATAAAGCTTTTTTCTTATTTTCCTTTATTCCAACCTTCTTTATTTGTTTGTCTTTGTCTCGCTATTGATAAGCTTTCTGATGGAACATCTTCAGTAATTGTAGAACCTGCTGCAACTAATACATGATCTCCAATAGTTACTGGTGCTACTAAATTTACATTAGATCCTATAAAACAGCTATCTCCAATAACGGTTTTGTGTTTATTTTTTCCATCATAATTACATGTAATTGTTCCACAACCGATATTACATTTTGTACCTACTACAGAATCTCCCATATATGATAAGTGTGGAATTTTAGAACCTTCTCCAACATTTACTTTTTTAACTTCTACAAAGCTTCCTATTTTTACTCTGTTTGCAAGTATAGAGCCTTCACGAATGTACGCATTTGGTCCAATGTTACAGTCTTCTCCAATTACAACACCTGATTTAATTGTTGTGTTTGGATGAATTACAGTATCTATTCCAATTTGCACATCATCATAAATATATGTAGTGTTCATATCTTCAATTGTAACACCATTATTCATGTGCATTGTATTTATACGAATTCTTAAAATTCTAGATAGCATTTCTAATTGTACTTTAGTATTTAAACTTAAAATTTCAGTATTATCTTCTACTAAAAGTCCTCCTATTTTTTCTCCTTTGTTAGATAACATTTTTACAACATCTGTTAAATAATATAGTCCCATGTTATTTTGTTGTAACTTTCCAATAATGTCTAATAATTTTGAAATATCAAAGCAATACAAACCTGCATTTACTTCAAGTAAATTTCTTTGTGAATCTGTTAATTCTTTGTCTTCTATTATTTCTACTATTTTATTATCTTCTCTTATAATTCTGCCATATCCTGCAGGCTCACTAATAATTCCTGTAAGTACTGTTACAGCTTCTGCTTCACTTTCAGATTTTTCTACTAGTTTTTTAATAGTGTTTTCTGTAATTAACGGAATATTTCCATTTGCAACTAATACTTTTCCATTCTTTTTTTGCAAATATTCCACTGCTTGCATAATTGCATGCCCTGTTCCTAAACATTTTTCTTGATACAAATATGTAACTTCATCTTTTAAAATCTCTTCTATTTCTTCTTTATTTTCTCCAACAATTACTGCAACTTCGCTAATTCCTGCCTTTTTTATTGCCTCTACTACTCTTTTTATTACTGCTTTTCCATATAACTCTTGTGCCAATTTTGATTTTTTTGATTTCATTCTGTCATCTGTTCCTGCTGCCATTACTAAACCTATTACATTTTCCATAATTATTTTTATGTTAGATTTAAACCCTAACATAATCCTCCTTTTAAATATATTTGATTTTTATTTTACTATAACCTGCTTTTAACCACTTTGGCATTATATAGCTCTATAGCTGTTTGTGGACTATCTACACCTTCTTTATTTTTTACTGGTGCAAATTCATCTTCTCTTTTTACTCTTAAAATTGTAATGTTATCATATCTTTCAAATGCGTCAAATATGAATGCTTCAAATTTATATACATTTGGTTCTTCTGAATTTTTGTATTCTCCATTTTCAGCTAAATAGTCTGACTTTTTAAAGGCTGCATGATATGGAAGCTTTGTTTTCGCTAAATCATCTAAAACACTACGATTAAGTAAGTAATTTCCAAAATTTCCTTCTCCAAAAAGTAATTCTCCTTGCTCATTTTTTTTATTTGCTAGTTCTTGTGGTAAATCAATATATTCTATTATTTTTGCCTTTCCATTAACTTTGCAAAATACGCCAATTTTTTCTTGTGCATTTGCTTTTGCTACTGATTTTGCTGCTATTTTTTGATTTTCTTTTATTGTAAGACCTAACAAAAGTGGATCTACAAAATTAGATAATATATTGTCTATATTACTTATAAATACCCAGTCTATTTGATTTTGTTTCATTTCATTTAAAATTCCATTTTTTGATATTGCCTCGTAAATTCCACCATTTCCATCTGCCGCTTCTTTAATTTTCTTTTCATTATCAAGTATTACTTTTCCTTTTATATCTACTAATGGAAGTTCACCTTGCATGAAAAGTTTTACTTTATTTTTATCATATTCAAAATAATTATGTTTTTCTAAAAAATTTAGAGTTTCTTCGTGGTTTTCTCTGCTAGTCATAATATACCATGGAATTGTTACTTCGCACTTTTGACATGCCACTTTTAGTGTATCTACTATAATTTCAAATAGATATTTTGGACCATTTACTGTATTTAATATATATGTTCCTTTTGGGCCACTATGTCCAAGCCTAGTACCTTGCCCGCCAGCCATTGTTATTACTGCATAATGACCTGAAGAAATAATTTGTTTTCCTATTTCTTCTAAATTATTTTTTTCTGCTTCTGTTAGTTTTTCTTTATCTGTATAATGTATATGTTCTATTCTCTTTTCTTCTATATTGGCTTTGTTTTTAGTCCCTTCATATATGTTTTTTAAATTTTCAAAATCAATTTTTAAAATTTGTTCTTGCAAGTTTTTTTCTTCTTGTGGTGATAATAATTTAAGGTAATTTAAAATATGTTCTTGACCATATTTTTCTAAAATTTCAATTACTTGTCTTTCCATTTTATCCCCCTTATATATTATGCAAATTTATTTAATGTGCCTATATTTTTTCACCATGAGAAAGTTATATCACAAAATGAAAAAAAAGGCAACTTAAAAAATTTTTAAGTTACCTTTTAAAATTTATTTGGTTAGCAACATTTATTGTTTTTATTACATATTTTTTCTATTATTCTTATAATAATTAGTATTACAAGTATTACTGCTAAAATTATAAATGCTGGTAATGCAGCTGTAATAACAGCAGCAACTGCTGCAATTGAACCAATAATTAGTCCTAGAGTTGCTCCTAATAATATAGATAATATAAATATAATAACATCTACACAGCATTTTTTATTTTGCTTTTTATTATTTTCGTTGTTACATATAACAATACATTTTTTATCTTCTTCGTACATGCTTTTGCACCCCCTGGTAATACTTTTGTTTAAGAGCATTACTAGTATATTATATGTACTGTTAGTCCATTTTTTGACAAAATATTTCAAATTTTTTAATCTTTAAAATCCATCATTTCATCTATTTGCATTTGTCCAGCTCTGGTTATACTATTATAGCCATATTTTTCTTTTAAATTATCTAATGTTTTATCTAGCTTTTGTTGTTTTTCATTTTTAGGAGTATCAAATAAAGAAATTTGCTCTACATTTGGAAGAGTTAGTTTATCTACCCTTATACCAATTAGCCTAATAGGCTCATTTTTATATAATTCATTTAATATATTTTTTGCAGTTTCGTAAATTATTTTTGTACTATTTGTAGGTGTAAGCAGTGTTTTTTGGTGTGAATAGTTTTTAAATTCTTTAGTTCTTATTTGTACACCAATTGTAGAGGCAAGCATATTATGTTTTCTTAGTCTATATGTGGTTTGCTCGGCAAGTGCAAGTAAAACTTCTTCTAATTTTTCTATGTTAGTTATGTCTTTTGGAAGTGTAACAGAATTTCCTATGCATTTTGGCATTTCTGGCTCTGAATTTACTTCTGATAAATCAATACCATTTGCATACTCCCATATGGTTTTTCCAAACTTTCCAAATAGATTTATAATACTTTGTTTTGGTCTTGAGGCTAAATCTCCTATTGTATTTATTCCTAGCTTTTCTAATTTAGGAAGACTTTTTTTGCCCACCATAAAAAGATCTGATATTGGAAGTGGCCACATTTTAGTAGGTATTTCTGCTTCATATAAAGTATGAACTTTGTCTGGCTTTTCAAAATCTGATGCCATTTTTGCAAGTAGTTTATTTGGTGCCACCCCAACATTTACAGTAAAGCCTAGCTCTTGTTTTACTCTTTTACTAATTTCATAGGCTATGTCTAAGTCTGTTTTACCATTTGGCAAAAAAGAAGTAATATCTAAAAAGCACTCATCAATAGAAAATCTTTCTATTTTGTTTGTGTACTCACAAAGTATGTTATAAAGTGCATTTGAGTATTTACGGTATGTTTTAAAATCACTTTTATAAATTTGCAAATTTGGACATTTTTGTTTTGCGAAATATATTGGTTCTGCTGTTTTTATTCCATATTTTTTAGCAGGTGTACTTTTGGCTAAAACTATTCCCCTTCTTTTTTCTTCGTCTCCACCAATAATAGAAGGTATTGTTCTTATATCTACCTCCGCTCCATTTTTTAGCATTTCTACTGCAGTCCATGAGAGAAATGCATTATTAACATCTACATGTAAAATTTTTCTTTCCAAAAATATCACCTGTTTTTATTTTAAAACAGGTGTTTTGGTTTTGTCAAGGATTTATTTTATTAAATTACAAGTGCATTTTTTAAAATATTATCATTTTGTTTTTAAAAATTTTTATGTTTCATATTTTTGCTTGCTATTTTCCTACATCTACTACATATATACTTACTGGTTTATATTTAAGTTCTCCATTTTCATCTAAATATGGAAAGTCAACTATCTTCGTATTTGTTGCTGGAGATGGATATGGTGATATATACGATTGTATACCTTTTAGTGGTTCTTGTGTACTTGCTCCAAATGACCCTTTTATAATCTGTATTTTAGGAGTAGTCTCAGCCGCATTCGCATAACTAATAGCTAAACTTGTATATGGATTTGAAGTATAAACACCGACCACTTGTTGAAATTGTGAATCCTCCGGTTCCTTTTCTAGCGTCTATCGCAATACCTTGACCCCAAACATCTGAACCACTAAATACACTAGCGTCATCTTCTATTTTCATATTGCAGTCACGTATCCACACTCCTCTACCATAAATACCTCCTGTTACAATTGTTGAACCTTTTATTATTAAATCTCCTGGACTTATCCAATATATTGGATACCAACCTTCGTCTGTTATTTTTTTCACTCCATTTGCTATTATTGATTTTCCATCTATTGTTAGACTATCACGTGATGCTTCATTTGTACCAACAGCAGATGCATTATTTTTTTCAGCAACCAATACTGAATCATGTACCTGCACATTTTGATTTCCTTCAACCCACACCGCATTTCCTAGAGCACGTACTTTTGTATTATTTAATGTTATGTTTCCATTTCCTCGAAAATCTAGCCCTCCAGATGAAATTGCAGTTACTTTTGCATTATTCAATGTTAAACTTCCATTTGTTACTGTATCATAAATTTTTATTCCTGTACCTTTTTCTGCTGTTATACTTCCTCCGTTTACTGTTACTGGTCCGTTTCCACTAATTTGTAAAAATGTACCATTTCCTTTTCCTATCATTGTTGCATTGTTTATTTCTACTTCTGCTGAATTTCCATTACCATTCTGTCTAACATTAATTCCTCCCATGCCTTCTATTACTACTCCAGCATTTATTGTTAGTTTTCCTGTACTACCATATGAAATTGCACAAGTATTTCCAGATTCTGCTACATTTGATATTTTTGTGTTTCCACTTATTGTTAATGTTCCTGTTTGACCTACTGAATCACTTAATATAGCATTCTTACCTTGAACTTTTGTAAATATTTGTGCATTATCTATTGTTGTTGCTCCATTTCCGGCTAAAGTAATTGCACTTCTTAATGTACTTGTTATATATCCTCCATTTATGTCTAATTGTCCGTTATAATTTTCTTTCATATAAATAGCATGACTTCCACCAGATAATGTTGGTGAATCATTTACTACTATGTTTCCTCCTCTTCCATTAAATAACACTACATCATCTGCATTTTCTATCTTTCCATCTCCTTTTATTGTTAATGTTCCACTTGTTACATTGAATACGCTTGCAGTATTATTACTTGTTCTTTCTATTTTAAAGTCTCTTCCATTTGTATTTATCTCTATTGTTTTGTTTATTTCTAGTGTTTCTGGCATATTTTCTGTTACATCTTTTTCTACTACTATTGTTCCTCCTTCATTTTCTCCTCCATTATCTACTGCTTGTCCATATGCCTCAGAAAATCTTTCATAATATGTTTTTTTGCCTTCATTTTTTATACTATAATTTGCAGGAATAGCTTCTCCTCCTGAACTCTCTCCTAATATATTTGCTATGCTATTTGCTAAATCTCCCATGTTATTTAGTTCTTGCTTTACTGCATTATTTGTTTTATCTGCTGCCTCTTTTGCTATATTTAATATTCCGCCATCACCAAATACATAACTTAATGTTATTCCTGCCAATATTAAAAGCACTACTATTGTTACAATCAAAGCAATTAGTGTAATTCCGACCATTTTTTTCTTTAGTTTTTTTCATTATTTTTCCCCCTAGTAATGATAAATTTAATTTTATAAAAATTTTAGCATTCATTTAAATGCATGTCAAGGGAATTTAATTAAATGCATGATAATATTTTTATAAAGAAATAAATTAAGGGGTTATTATGTATTTAAAAAGATTAAAAGATTTAAGAGAAGATAAGGATTTAAAGCAAAAAGATGTTGCTGAATTTTTAAAGATAACAAGACAGCAATATGGTTTATATGAAACTGGTAAACGTGACATTCCTGCGGAATTTATAAAATTATTAGCAAAATTTTATAATACTTCTTCTGATTATATACTAGAATTAACTGATAAAACTGAACCATATAAACAAAAATAGCAAGGTTTTAAATATATTTTCTAACCATTAGTCTTATTTTGCCTTTTGAGGTTGTTGATAAAATTTCTCCTATTTCAAATTTTCCTTTTCCTCTTATAGTTAAAATATCATTTTCTTTTAAATTAGCTGAGTTTTTGGTTTTTAGTTCATAATTTATGAATACTCTTTCTTCAGAGATAATTTCATTTGCTTTGCTTCTTGATAAATGCAGTATTTCAGAAACAATAACGTCTAATCTCATTTGCGGAATTAAAATAGTTAGTTCTTCTTTTTTTGTTTTAGCTATTTTTAAATTTGAAATTTCTTTAATTATAATTTCTGATTTTTGAAATCTTGTTAAGTTTTGAAGACTATCTTTTAAATAATTTGCCATATCACTTTGCACTAATATATCTGCGCCTTCTTCATTTACAATAATATCGCCTATTATTTCACGCTTTATTCCAAGTTTCATAATTCCACCTAAATACTCAGAATGTTTATATTTTCCTTGTAGATCCTGTGGCAATATAACAGAAATTACTTTTATATTATCAGTAATTATAGAATTTTCTATAGCACTTTTTTTAAATATTTCGCTTAGTTTTTCTGGGTATATGAATAATACTTTTCTTTCAGCTTCTTCATAGCCACCTTCTAATGAATATTGAGTTTCGCCATATAGTTTTAGCACTTTACACACTATATTTTGCTCGTATGCATCTAAGAAACAAGTTTGCTGAACTTGATTTTTAGTATGCATAAATTTTAGCTTATCTAGTAATTTTGAAACTAATAGTTTATCTTCTTGTTTTGGAAATTGTTTTAAAATTTCTTGTTTTTCCATTTTTATTCACATCTCTTCCTTAGGCACAAATTTAATTATTTTTCAACCTTAATTTTCCTTTTCAAAGTATTGTATTATATAGTTTTTAATGGTTTCTTCATCTAAGCCATATAATTTTTCAATTTCTTCTACTTTGCCATGTTTAATAAATTCTGTTGGGTAACCATATGATTTTATAAATGTTTTTTCTAAATTTTCTTTAGCTAAACATTCTAATGTTAAAGTTGCTAATCCTCCTTGCATTATGCCATCTTCTATTGTAATAATTTTTTTTGTTTTCAAAACAGATTTTATAATTGTTTGTGCATCAAGTGGCTTTAAAAATCTGGCATTTATAACTTCTGCATGAATTTCTTTTTCTTGTAGACTTTTAGCAATTTTTTGCGCTTTAGATACCATTTTTCCAATTGCTAAAATTGTAATGTCTTTGCCTTTTTTTAGAATTTCTGCTTTTCCTAAAGTTATTTCTTTACACTTTTTAGTGAATATATTTTCTTCTCCTCCACGTGGATAACGTATTACAACAGGAGAATTTTGTTCTAAAGCATATTTTAGCATTTTACTTAATTCTTCAAAGTTTTTTGGTGCTAAAATTTGCAAATTTGGTACTAAATTAAAAAATGCTAAGTCAAAAATTCCTTGATGAGTTTCACCATCATTTCCTACTATGCCTGCTCTATCTACACATAAAACTACTGGCAAATTTTGCATGGCTATATCATGTATTACTTGGTCATAACCCCTTTGATAAAAAGATGAATATATGGATACTACTGGTTTTAGACCTTCTTTTGCCATGCCTGCTGCCATTGTTAAGGCATGCTGTTCTGCTATTCCAACGTCAAAAAATCTATTTGGAAATTTTTTAGAAAATTCTGTAAGTCCTGTTCCATCTTTCATAGCAGCTGTAATTGCTACTATTTTGTCGTTTTTCTCTGCTAAATTAACTAAAGCTTCTCCAAATGCTTTTGAGTAATCTTTTCTTTTTGGTTTATCACTTTCGCCACTTATTATATTAAAGCCAGAAGTAGAATGAAAACTATCCGGGTTTGCTTCTGCTGGAATGTAACCTTTTCCTTTTTTGGTTAGTACATGCACTAAAACTGGACCTTCTTTTGATTGTATTTTTGCTTTTCTAAAAATATCTTCTAATTTTTCTATGTTATGCCCATCTACTGGTCCTAAATAGCAAAAACCTAATTCTTCAAAAAGCATATTAGGAATAATTAACTGTTTTAAACCTCTTTTTACTTTTCTTACAAAATTTATTATTTTATCTCCAGCATCTCCTGGTAATTTGTTTACTATTTTTTTAACATATTCATTAGATTTTTCGTAGTCTCTTCTAAGTCTAAGCTTAGTTAAAAATGCAGAAATTCCTCCTACATTTTTTGAAATGCTCATTTCATTATCATTTAAAACAACAATTAAATTTGTTTTGCTACACCCTGCATCATTTAAAGCCTCTAATGCCATACCACCAGTTAATGCACCATCTCCAATTACTGCAACTACATTATAGTCTTCTTTTTTTATATCTCTTGCTCTTGCCATTCCTAAGGCTGCAGAAATAGAAGTACTACTATGTCCTGTTTCAAAGCAGTCATATTCTGATTCTGCCCCTTTTGGAAAACCAGAAATTCCATCTAATTTTCTTAAAGTATCCATTTTATTTCTTCTTCCAGTTAGCATTTTATGTATATATGTTTGATGACCTACGTCCCAAATAATTTTATCTTGTGGAGCATTAAATGAGCTATGAAGTGCAATTGTAAGTTCTACAACTCCAAGATTTGATGCTAAATGTCCACCTGTTTTGGAAACTGTTTCTAAAACTTCCTGTCTTAAAATTTTTGCTAGTTCTTCTTTTTGCTTTATATTTAATTCTTTTAATTGTTCTGGTGTTTGTACTTTTTTTAATAAATCTTTCAAGTCATACCATCCTTTAAGTTATTTTTTATATTATCATATCATATTTTAGTATAAAAGTACAACATTTTTTAAAATACTCCTTTAAAAAGCTTGAAAAATGTGCGTTTTAGGTGTATAATATTATGTAGATTTGTTTTTAGGAGGAAAAAAATGGTTAAAAAAATTATTAGTTTTTTTGCAGTAATAGTTATACTATCTATGAATTTTAGTAATGTATTTGCTGCAACCACCTCTACAAAAGATAATTCTAACGCTTCTAATCAAATAGAAAGCAGTAAATCTACAATGGAAGTAGTAGATAAAAGCAAGCTAGAAATGAATTTAGGAGATATGGGAAATTTCACTAAAGAATTAACAAGTTATGACCTTGAAAAAAAGGAATTAAATATAACTTTAACAGTCAAAAATACTGCAAATGAAGAGCAAATTTTAAAACCTGTTGAGATTTTCCTTGTATTGGATAACTCTAAAAGTATGACAAATACATATGAAGGAAAAGTTAAAACAAATTATGTGGCAGAAGCTGCTACTAAATTTACAAATTTAGTATTTGATAATTTTAAAGATGCTAAAGTTGGCGTTATAGGTTTTTCTAGCTTAGACCCACTTGTAAATAATAATAGCATTGGAACTATAAATGATGCTACATTATTACAAGGTTTATCAGCTGAAAAAACTTCAGTTTTAAATGCTATAAGTACATATAATAGTAAAACTGGACCATATACTAATATTGAAGCAGGACTTGCTTTAGCAGAAAAAAGCTTTACAAATAGCACAAGTTCAGAAAAATATGTTATTTTGATTTCTGACTATGCTCCAAACCTTTCATTAGATACAGAGCACACTCTTACATACTCTGGAACAAACTCATTAAATACAAAAAATAGATTACAAGCTCTAGAACAAAAAGGTTTTAATCCTATTACTATTTTAATGGGATATGCTGATGTAGATAATGAAAATCCAAGTGCACCTTTAATTTCAGATGGAAGTAGACATATGACTTATGGAGAACTTGCTAATGAAATATTAGGAACTACTGAAAACCCAACAGCAGGAGATTTTTATTTTATTGACTATGAAAATTTATTTGATACTGTTACAGAAAAAATATTTAATAGCATTGCATCTTTAAAAGAAAATACTTTAAAAAATGTTGTTATTAAAGATTATTTTCCACAGGAAATTATAGATAACTTTACTTTTTCTTATATAGAAACTCCTAATATTGGAACTGCATCTGATAAAATTGATTTATCTACAGATAGTATTACATGGACAATTAAAGAATTAAAAGCTGGAGAAACTGCAAAATTAGTTTATAAACTAAAATTAAATGATAAATTTAATAAAGAAATACTTGATAAAAATATACCTACTAATAAAGAAGTAGATATTAGTTATGAAACTCCAAATGGTAATGGCACAGATTCTTCTACAGAATCTCCAAAAGTAAAATTACATTATGAAGAACCAACAGTAACACCACCACAAAAAGAAGAACCAGTAGAGCCTAAAGAACCTGAGAAATTACCTCAAACAGGTATATCAGATAATATAATATTTGTTGGTATTACTATTAGTATTTTATTTGCAATTTCAAGATTCTATTTAATTAAAAAAACTAAATAATAACTAAAAAAATGAGGGATTTTAATCCCTCGTTTTTTTAATATTTTGCATATATTGTTTTAATAAATTAACTGTGTTTTCTACTCCTAATTTTGAAGTATCTATTAAAATGTCGTAGCCACTTCTATCTCCCCATTTTTCGTTAGTATAATAGTTATAATATGTAGCTCTTTCTCTATCTTTTTTTTGAATCATTTTAATTGCCTTTTTTTCATCTACATTTGCAAATTCTACTTTACGTTTTATTTTAAATTCTTCATCAGAAGAATATACAAATACATTAATTACATTTGGATTATCTTTTAAAATAATGTTAGAGCACCTTCCTATAATAACACAATTATCTTCTTTTGCAATTTTTTCAATTAGCCTTGCAGTAGATATAAAGTATTTATCACTCATTGGCAAATCTGTTAATGAATTAACACTATCTGAAGAAAACATAGAAGCCATTGCTAGGGTATACCAAAAGCTATTTTTAGTAGTTTCATCTGTCTTTTTTAATAACTCGATATCAATATTTTCCTCTTTTGATAATCTTTCTAAAATTTCCTTATCATAGAATTTAAAATTTAATTCTCTTGCTAGTCTTTCTCCAATGTATTTTCCTCCACTTCCATATTCTCTGCCAATTGTAATTACCATATTTTTATCCTCCTTAAAAAAATATTATTCTTGTTTTAGTTTTTTCATTTTTTTAATTTCAAAGAACATTAATATAAAAGCCATAATAAATGCTAAAGCATCTGCTGTTGGTCCTGCATATAGAACTCCTTCTACTCCCTTTAAACTAGACCATATTAGTAACGATGGAATTAAAAAGCCAATTTGTCTAGAAAGTGAAATTACTGCTGATTTAATAGATTTTCCTATTGACTGCATAAAAATACCTGATATTATTTGGAAACTATTTAATATTATTAGCATTAAGAAAATTCTAAAACATTTTTGTGCAAATTCATTATAAAGTTCATTTTCTTGTCCGAATAAGTTTATAATAAGTTGCGGGCATAGTTGCATAACAAGTGTCCCTATTGTTGTAATAATAACTGCTACTATTATAGTTTTCTTTAATGTTTTGATTACTCTATTATACTTTTTAGCTCCATAATTAAAGCCTAATATTGGCTGTGCTCCTACCGCTATACCTAGTACTATTGAATTTACTATTTGATTTACTTTCATTACTATTCCAAGTGCAGATAGTGGTATATCGCTTCCATATTTAGATTCAGCACCGTATTTAACTAATAATTGATTTAGTACAATAATAACTATTGTAACTGAAATTTCTGTAATAAAACTTGATATACCTAATAATAACACAGTTTTTGATATTTTCCAATCAAATTTCATACTTTCTTTATTTAATTTAATAGATTTGAATTTTTTTAAATAGTATAAAGAAATTATGCCTGATACTATTTGCCCAATAATTGTTGCAATTGCTGCTCCTTCTACACCCCAATGTAAAATAAAAATTGCTATTGGGTCTAAAATAAGGTTAATAATAGCTCCTGCCAGCATACTTGCCATTGCATACTTTGGTGAACCATCTGCACGTATTATTGAATTAAGTGCATTTGTTAGCATGAAAAATGGAAGTCCTAAAGTTATATAGAACATATATCCTTTTGCGAACTGATATGAATCTGGGGTTACGCCAAATAGTTTTAATAAACTATCTTGAAATATTAAGCTTACTGCTAAAAATATAATACTTAAAATAGCAACTAAAACTATTGAATTTCCTACACCTTTGCTAGCACTTTTTTCATCTTTTTTTCCTAAACATAAACTTAAATTTGCAGCTGCACCATCACCTATTAAAAATGAAAATGCCATTGATATAACTGTTAGTGGGAACACTATATTTGTTGCAGCATTACCTAAATAGCCAACACCTTGACCAATAAATACTTGGTCTACTATGTTATATAGTGAACTTACCAAAAGTGAAATAATACATGGAATACTAAATTTTATAAGTAGCTTTCCTATTTTTTCTGTTCCTAATATATTTTCCTTTTTTTCGCTTGCCTCTTCTATATTTTCAGTTTCTTTAATTTCATTTACTTGTTGTATATCATTTTCTTTTATATTTTCCATTTTGTTCCTCTCTTGTATAATATATTTAGGTTTTTAAAATGGGATTTACCTATAAACCCGTTTATATACTTTTATACCAACATATGG
>CANQRY010000004.1 GCA_947626335.1 uncultured Clostridia bacterium
TGTTGGTATAAAAGTATATAAACGGGTTTATAGGTAAATCCCATTTTAAAAACCTAAATATATTATACAAGAAGGAATATTATATGAGTAAAGAAATGAAAATTACACTTGGTATTGCTGCTATTGTATTATTAGTATTTGCTATTTTATTTGCAATATATGCAAACAATAAGTCTGAGCCAATGAACTCAAATACACATTTAGGAACTATTGTAGATGATCCAAATAACGGGCTTCAAAATATGCTTGGAAACATATTTGATGAAGAAAATGAAACTGAAAATACTAATTCAGCAAACAGTAATAGCGAAGTAGAAGAAGATATAACAAATGGCGATACCATGACAGCAAAAGAAACAAAAGCAATTAGTTTAGTAAAAAAAGAATGGATAAAAAAATATGGTAGTACTGATGACGTATCTTTTAGTGTGAGCATTCAAAATGATGGCAAATATGGAGTAACAGTATATGACACAACCACAACTAAATCTATTCAATTTTATATTGTAGATGTTGATACAGAAATAGTTACCGAAAGATAGTGCTTGAAAAATAATTACAATTTTGGCGTCGTCAAACTTTATTTAAAATTTATAAGGCGTACAAAAAGTACACTTCATAAATTTTAAACTCGTTTTTCTAACCAAAATTTAACAAGATTTGATACTAAGAAAGGAAATTAAAAATGGCAGAAAGTAAAACAAAACTAAATTTTGAAAAATGTATTAAAGATTTAGAGCAAATTGCAAATGAACTAGAAAAAGGCGACTTAGACTTAGAAGAATCAGTTAGCAAATTTGAAGAAGGAATGAAACTATCAAAAAAATGTAACGACTTTTTAGAAAACGCAGAAAAAAGAATTAGTATTTTATTAAAAGATGGAGATAACATAAAAGAAGAAAATTTTATAGAGTCTAATGAGGAAGAATAGAAAATTATGCAGGGGATTATTAATTTTATACGAGAATACAAATATATAATTGTTCCAATTTTAGTATGGTTTGGAATACAATTATTTAAGTTTATTTATGATTTAGTTACAACAAAAAAAATAAATTTTAAAAGAATTTTGCAGGCAGGAGGAATGCCAAGTTCTCATACAGCAGTTGTAGTTGCATTAACAACAATGGTAGCAAGAGATGTTGGAATAAATTCCCCTTTATTTGGTGTGTCACTTATTTTTTCTTTCATTGTTATGTATGATGCAGCAGGAGTAAGACGTGCAGCCGGAAAGCAAGCTAAATTATTAAATAAAATCGTTCAAACACCCGGACTTTCTGGAGTTGAAGTTCAAGAAAAATTAGTAGAGGTGTTAGGACATACACCAGTTCAAGTTTTTGTTGGAGCACTTATAGGAATAATAGTTGGATTTATATTCTAAACTTAAATTTTAATAGTTTAGAGTTTTAAATACTAAAATTAAATAAAAGAAAGGAGAAAAATATGGAGGACATAGAAATAGCAAGAAACACAAAATTAGAACATATTACAAAAATTGCAGATTCACTTAATTTGCAAGAGGAGGATTTAGAATTATATGGAAAATACAAAGCAAAAATTTCTCCTGATGTTTACAAAAGATTAAAAGACAAAAAAAATGGAAAATTAGTTTTAGTAACTGCAATAAACCCAACTCCGTTAGGAGAGGGAAAAACAACAATGGCAATAGGTTTAGCAGATGGCTTAAGAAAAATAGGTAAAAATGCAGTTTTAGCATTAAGAGAACCTTCTTTAGGACCTGTTTTTGGAATTAAAGGTGGTGCAACAGGCGGAGGACATAGCCAAATAGCTCCAATGGAAGATATAAATTTGCATTTTACAGGAGATATTCATGCAATTACATCTGCAAATAATTTGTTATCAAGTATGATAGACAATCACATTTATTTTGGAAATGAGTTAGAATTTGATAGAGTTGTTTGGAAAAGATGCGTTGATTTAAATGACAGACAATTAAGAGTAGTAGAAACTGGTCTTTCAAAAGAAAAAAATGTTGTACCAAGAACAGATGGGTTTGATATTTCTGTTGCATCTGAAATTATGGCAATTTTTTGCTTAGCAACAGATATAAATGATTTAAAAAGAAGATTAGGAAATATTATAGTAGGTTATACAAAAGAAAATAAACCAATTACAGCAAGAGATTTAAAAGCAGATGGAGCTATGACAGTACTTTTAAAAGATGCAATAAATCCAAACTTAGTACAAAGTTTAGAGCACACTCCTGCAATAGTACATGGAGGACCATTTGCAAATATTGCACATGGTTGCAATAGTGTAATTGCAACAAAACTTGCATTAAAGCTAGGCGATTATGTTATTACAGAGGCAGGCTTTGGAGCAGACTTAGGAGCAGAAAAATTCTTAGATATTAAATGCAGAAAAGCAGATTTAAAGCCAGATGCAGTTGTTTGTGTTGCAACAATTAAAGCATTAAAATATCACGGTGGAATGCCAAAAGAAAACATAAAAGAAGAAAGCATAGAGTACTTAGCAAGAGGTTTTGAAAACCTAGAAAGACATGTAGACAATTTAAAAAATCGTTATGGATTAAATGTAATTGTTGGAATTAATAAATATACTCATGATACACAAAAAGAAATTGATTTCTTACAAGAAAAATTAAATGAAAAAGGAATAAGTTTAAGTTTAATAGAAAGCTGGGAAAAAGGCGGAGAAGGTGCTACAGACTTAGCAGAAAAAATAGTAGAACTAGTAGAAAAACCATATAACTTTACATATGCTTATGAATTAAATGAATCAATAAAAGATAAAATTAAAAAAGTTGCAACTAAAGTTTATGGAGCACAAGACGTAGAATATTCAGAAAAAGCATTAGAAAAAATTAAAGAAATAGAAGACTTAGGTTATGGTAATTTTCCAGTTTGTATAGCAAAAACACAATATTCTTTTTCAGATGATGCTACAAATCTAGAGTGCAAAGAACCATTTAATATACATGTTCAAGATATAGCATTAAGAACTGGTGCAGAATTTATTGTAGCCTTAACAGGAAAAATATTTACAATGCCAGGACTTCCTAAAGTTCCATCAGCAGAAAAAATAGATTTAGATGAAAATGGAAACATTGTGGGCATTTTCTAAAGTAAAAATGTATAAAAACACCACTTTTGGTTAAAATATGTGTAAAAATAATCAGAAAGTGGTGTATTTTTATGTTTAAAATACAAAAAAATAGAAAAAAACTAATAATGATGGTTACTATTTTATTTATATTTAGTTTATTCATTTCATATAATATATTTTTTAGAAATAACGAAATAGACGCATTATCAAAATATGGTTCTCGTGGAAATGAAGTAACACAAATACAAACAAAATTAAAAAGATGGGGTTATTATAACGGAAGTATAGATGGAATATATGGAAGTAAAACTCAAGCAGCTGTAAGATATTTTCAGTCTAAAAATGGATTAACAGTAGATGGAATTGCAGGAACTAAAACATTAGCAGCAATGGGAATTACAAGTTCATCTAACAATTCAGGTTCTAGTTCAAATAATTCAAATGACCTAAATTTGCTTACAAGAATAGTTTACGGAGAAGCAAGAGGAGAAAGCTATACAGGGCAAGTAGCAATAGCCGCAGTAGTATTAAATAGAGTAAAAAGTAGCAAATTTCCTAATTCTGTAGCAGGGGTTATTTACCAATCAGGAGCATTTACAGCGGTATCAGATGGACAAATAAATTTAACTCCAAATGCTACAGCAAAAAAAGCAGCACAAGATGCATTAAATGGCTGGGATCCAACATATGGTGCAATATATTATTTTAATCCAAATACAGCAACAAACAAATGGATTTGGTCAAGACCAGTAACAGTAGTAATAGGAAAGCACAGATTTTGCAAATAGTAATCTTCGAGAATGGGACTTTTGCCTTAAAGCAAAAGTCCCATTAAAATGCTTATTTATTAGGTTTAGAATATGGTCTTATTTCATCTGTTCTATATATTAAATAATCAACACTAGTATTATAAAAATCAGCTAGTTTAGATAATAATTCTATAGGAATACTCCTTTTATTTAACTCATAATAAGAATACGCAACTTGAGAAATATTAAGAAATTCACTTAAGCTTTTTTGCGTAAGATCTTTATCTTCTCTTAAATTCCTAATTCTAGTTTTCATTTCAAACTCCTTTTATATACCTAAATATGTTTTATATTTAAAAAGATTTAATATTATAAAAAATTATAAAATAAAACATAATGTTATATTGACTTTTAAAACATATTGTTATAAAACTTAAAATAGAATATAAGAAAAGAGGTATATATTATGAAAAAACAAAAGAAAAACAAATCAATAAACATTAAAGAAGCAAACTTATATCAAAAGACAAAAACAAATAAAAATGGCATAACACTAATTGCTTTAGTTGTAACTATAGTAGTACTTCTAATACTTGCAGGAGTAACCATAACCTTTGTAATAGGTGAAGGCGGAATACTAGATATGGCAAAACAAGCAGCAGAAAAAACGAACCAAGCAATAGCAAATGAACAAGGAGACATTACAAACTTAACAGATGAAATAGATAAAGTATTAGGAACATATGTTAATAGAGATATCTATGTATTTTTATATAATGATGGAACTTTAACTTTTGGAACACAAAATACTCAAACAGAAGAAAAAGAATTACTAAAATCATATGGTAATATAAAGAATATAATATTTCAAGATGAAAAAGATATGCCATGGCATGATGAACTAGAAAAAATTACGAAAGTAGATTTTTTAGATGAAATTCATCCAGTGAATATGAGACACTGGTTTGCTAATTGTTCTAAATTAACCGAAATTCAACATATAGAAAATTTGAATACAAGCGATGTTACATCTATGGCCAGCTTGTTTTATAATTGTTCTAGTTTAAAAGAATTAGATGTAAGTCATTTTAAAACCGATAATGTCGTAGATGGATTTTTTCTATTTAATGGTTGCTCTGAACTAGAAAATTTAGACGTTTCAGGTTTTAATACAAGCAATTTTAGAACAATGGAGGGAATGTTTGCAGGCTGTAAAAAGCTGAAATTTTTAAATTTGAAAAATTTTAACACAGAAAGAGTAACACATATGTTAAATATGTTTCACAGTTGTTATGAATTAAAAGACATTGATTTAAGCGGATTTAGTACACAAGAACTAATTAATGCATGTGGAATGTTCTACGATTGCCGTGAATTAACAAGTTTAGATTTAACCTCTTTTGATACAAGTAATTTGACAGATTATTATGGTATTTTCATTGGTTGTAGTAAGCTCACAACAATTAATGTAGGCGAAAAATGGAAATTAACCGATGAAGAATGTAATTCTAATGCGGTATTTTCAGGATGTGGAACACAAAGCGTCACAATGAAAAACTAAATTTTTTTAAATTTCCTATGTTAATTAGAATATGACTTTATCAGCTTTGGTATGCAAACATAAAAAAGACTTTGTAATAGAAGAGAAAATAAATAGCTATATAAAACTCCATTATGAATGGAGTTTTTTAGTGCAAAAAAATCTTCTCCTTGACAAAAGTTAAACGTATTGATAATATAATGAAAGAAAATTACGTAAAAAAATTGGAGGCAACATGATACTATATCCAAAACTTTATTTAAATAATGTAAAAGAAATTACAATTTCATTATTAAATAAATATAATATAAAAGGTTTAATTTTAGACGTAGATAATACTTTAATAGATTATGATAAAAATTTACTAGAAGGCTTAGAACTTTGGGCAGAAGACTTAAAATTGCAAGGAATAAAACTATGCATATTATCAAACACAAATAACAAACAAAAAGTAGAAAAAGTAGCAAATGCTTTAAAAATACCATACATATACTTTGCGCAAAAACCTTTAAAAAAAGGTTTTAAAAAAGCAATACAAAAATTAGACTTGCCAGCAGAAAACATAGCATCAGTTGGAGACCAAATTTTAACAGATGTTATAGGCGCAAACAGAAGCAAAGTATTTTCTATTTTAGTAAAACCAATAGACGAAAAAGACTTGTTTATAACAAAAATAAAAAGACCATTAGAAAGCATTATAATTAAAAAATATCAAAAATCTATTCAAAAAAATAAATGAAAATTCAAAAGAAAAAGAAAGCTTATCAAAAGTTTTTTCAAAACAAAGGAGTAAACAAAAATGTATATAAACGATATTCACATTTTAATATATGTACTAGTAGGATTAATTGGGCTAGCCGTAGGCCAATTTATAGATTTAGTAAATAAAGCATTACCAGAAGAAAAAAAAGTTTTTTCAAAACAATTTTTTAAAGAATATTTAAAAAATTGTAAGCCAAACTATTTATTGATGATAATAACATGCATTATATATTTGGTGCTTTTATATGAATTTAAAATATCATTAAACTTTTTCAAATATGCTATTTTAGCGCCAATGTTACTATCAGTATTTTGTATTGATTTAAAACTTCAAATAATTCCAAATAGATTAAACTTAACATTATTTGAAACAGGACTTATTTTTACATTTATCTCAGTACTAGCAGATACAACAATTGGCCTAAATACACTTATAAACAGCCTAATTGGAATGGTAGTAGGTGGAGGAATATTTTTGCTAATAAACCTAATAGGAGGTCTAATTGCAGGAAAAGAGGCAATGGGCTTTGGAGATGTTAAGCTAATGGGAGCATTAGGACTATTTTTTGGATGGTTTCCAATTGCCATTATTTCAGTACTTGCTTTCCTTTTAGCTGCAGTTATAAGTATTGGAATTTTAATTTCAAGAAAAAAGCAAATAAGCGAATATATTCCATTTGGACCATTTATAGTTTTAGCTAGTTTTATTGTAATATTTACACCATTTGATTTACTGCTTACAATTGTATTTAAAATTTTTACTTTAGGAATGTACAAAGGTTAATATAAATAAAAAGTTGGTAGGTGAATTAAAATATGAATTCAAAAATTAAATGGCTAAAAGAAAAAATTAGAGGACTAAATATGCAAGGAATGATAGTTTCAAATCCAGTTAATGTAGAATACTTAACTGGAATTAAAGCAGAGGGAGTTTTACTAATTACTAGAAAAGAAAATTACTACATAACAGATAGTAGATATCTAGAAGAAGTACAGTCAATTTTAACAATAGATGATGAAATTATTGTGTGCAATGCAGCAGACATTACAGACTACGAATATGAAAACTTTTTCTCATTTTGCGAAAATGTAGGATTTGAAGAAAACTATATCACTTACGCAACATACAAAAAATACATGCAAAGATACAAAGCAAATAACCTAGAAGAAACAGAAGGAATACTTGAAAAGCAAAGAATGATTAAAGATGAAACAGAACTTGAATATTTAAAAAAAGCTTGCAGTTTAACAGATAGCTGTTTTAGTCATTTAATAAATTATATAAAAATAGGAATGACAGAAAAAGAAGTAGCACGTGAAATAGAAAATTACTTTTTTGAAAATGGAGCTGATGGACTTTCTTTTGAAACCATTGTAGCATCAGGCAAAAATTCGTCAAAACCACATGCCAAAGCAACAGATAAAAAAATAGAAGCAGGAGATCCAATTACAATAGATTTTGGTTGCAAATATAAAGGCTACTGCTCAGACATGACAAGAACAATTTTTGCAGGATTTGTGCCAGAAAAAATTAAGCCAGTATACGATTTAGTACTTAAAAATCAAATTCAAACTTTAAAAGAAATGAAAGAAGGTTCAGAAATTAGAATTCTAACTAGAAATGTAGATAATGATTTCAAATTACATGGCTATAGCTTAGTGCATAGCTTAGGCCACGGAGTTGGACTAGAAATTCATGAACAACCAGTTTTGAGTTTAAAAAATGATAGTACACTTAAAGCAAACATGGTAATAACTAATGAACCAGGAATTTACATTCCAGGCGAATTTGGAGTTAGAATAGAAGATACTTTGCAAATTACAAAATCTGGTTGCATAAATTTAACAAAATCTGATAAGAATTATATTATAGTAGATAAATTAGAAAGAGAAAACATAAAATCTTAAAAAGAGCAAAAACACTTGATTTTACGCAAAATTGGGTGTATAATAATATAGTGTTTTAAAAATAAACGAAATTTGAAAGGGGAAATTTTTATGGCAGAAGTATATATGGCAGGAGATTTTAGAAATGGAACAACATTCGAAATGGATGGAAACGTATTTAAAGTAGTAGAATTCCAACACGTAAAACCAGGAAAAGGATCAGCATTTGTTAGAACAAAACTAAAAAATGTTATTTCAGGAGCAGTTATTGAAAAAACTTTTAACCCTTCTGAAAAATATCCAGCGGCAGAAATTGAAAAAAGAGAAATGCAATATTTATATAGTGATAGCGATATTTACTATTTTATGGATAACGAAACATATGAACAATTACCACTTAATAAAGACCAACTTGGTGATAGTTTAAAATTCTTAAAAGAAAATATGAATGTTAAAATTTTATCATATAAAGGACACGTATTTTCAGTAGAACCACCAATGTTCGTTGAATTAGAAGTTACATATACAGAACCAGGTTTTGCTGGTAACACAACAACAACTTCAGGAAAACCAGCAACACTAGAAAATGGTTATGAAATTTCAGTTCCAATGTTTGTAAATATTGGAGATGTTATTCGTATAGATACAAGAACTGGCGAGTATATGGAAAGAGTTTAATTGGAAGGATAATAAGCTATGTCAGACTTTAAAAATCGTTATAAAGAAATTTTAAATGACTTAAAAGATAATATCAAAGACGAAAAACAAAAAAATTTTGTTATTGGTAAATTTCAAGAACTTTCTATTATGTTTATGGACATAATAGACCGCTTAACATATATTACAGATATTAGAGTTAAAGAGGTAGAAGATAAACAAAAAGAAATAGAAAGTAAAATAGGCAAAGTTCAAAAAGCAGTTGATGGAATTGAAAGCGATATTTATGAGGGAGACGAAGCCTATGAATTCGAAATAACATGCCCATATTGTGGTAACGAATTTGTAACCGATATAAACAGCGATTCAGAAGCTGAAGTAGAATGCCCAGAATGTCATAATATAATAGAATTAGACTGGAATATAGATGAAGAATCTGAAGAACATGATTGCCCACATTGTAATCGTGAATGCTTGAAAAACCAAGCATTAACTTATGACGACGAGAGCATAGATGAAGAAGATGATGATAAAAAAACAGATGAAGACGACGAAGACGAAGATATGTAAAAAAATTATTTAAACAAATCTAAAGGGTTAATGTATTCATTATTAACTCGAACACCTAAATGTAAATGAGGTCCAGTAGTGGCGCCATTGGTAGGATTACCATTGGCGTCTTTATATTGGTTACCGAGGAACACCATAAACATTTTTAGGCCCAACATATCCAATTATATCTCCTTTTTTTACAATGTCACCGTACTTTAACAATATAGTTTGGAGAAACATGGCAATATGTAATTTTCATATTATTAACAGATAAAGTAATAGTGTAACCACCACCGCCCAAAAAACCAGTAAAAGTTATTTTTCCATCACAAACAGCAAGAAATTTACTTCCTTTAGGTGCGCCAATATCAATTCCTTTATGATAAGTTGTAGCGCCAGCAGTAGGTGAGCTTCTTTTTCCAAAATACGAATTTATTGTGGTATACCCAGGTGTGGGCCAAATGTAATCGCTACTTAAATCAAGTGTATAATAAGTATCATCTGTATTAAAAGAAGAGTTACCTAAAATGCTAGGACCAAAAAAACAAGAAATAAAAATAATGAGAAAACTTAAAAAAGCAAAAATATAAGTAAAGGGCTTAAAAAAACTACTAGACATTATAACCTCCATTCTAGTAGCCCCTAATTTATCTTTTTAAAATAAAATTTATTCTTTCTTTTTAGTAAAAGTAAAAAATTTGCTAATGAAAAAGTTTAATATAATAACTATAATTGTAATAATGCATTTATTTATTAAAAATGCTATATTATCACTAAATAGACCATAAAAAGCATGAATAACATTAACTAGTAAAAATACCCCTACAATTTCTACTACCATAGTAAAACTTCTACCTAAAACAAATTTGCCAAATTCAATCCATTTTTCTTTAGTAGTATTAGCATAAGAAGTAAATACCCATTTGCGATTTGTAAAATAGGCAAATAGAATTGAAAATATAATACCAATAGTACTTGCTATGTTTTCCTCTAAGCCAACAAAAGCCTTTAATATGTACGAAACAACAATATTTACAATAGTTGTTAATACACCAAATATTAAATAAGAAATAACTTGTTTATTCAAAAAAATTTTAAATAGTCCTTTTAATTTTTCCATTTTATTACCCTTTTATAATATATATTAAATAAAATAAACCATTCTTAAATTTTGAATGGTTAAACTGGCAGGGGTAGAAGGATTCGAACCCTCACAGGCGGTTTTGGAGACCGATGTGCTACCATTAACACTATACCCCTAAATGTGTGTGCTAGATATTATATTAGCATATTTATATAAAATGTGCAAGTAATTTTTAAGTAATTCTTTACTTTTTATTTATTATTATATAAAATATAAATAGAAAAAATTCGGGAAGAGGAGAAATTTGTATGAAAAAACAGAGCATATTCGTAATTTTACTTGTAATAATATTTATTTTAATGTTAAGTACAATAACATTAGCAACAGATACTACTACCTTAAATGAGAATGTTACAACAAAGCAAACAGAAGATAGCATAAGAAACAGTTTGCAAGAACTGTCTTCGACACCATCAATTCAAAATGGAAAAACAGCCGTAATAATAATTATTGTTGTAATAACAGTTGCAATTATCTTGGTTTTAATTAGTTGGTGGTATTCAACAAATTATTAATATGTAAATAAAAATACACTGGCATGTTTTTACTTGCCAGTGTTTTTTATAACCACAGTTATATACAATTACCAATCCAACTCATTTTCAGATACAAAATTTTCATCAGAAGAATTTTTTCTTTCTACAAGTTCGTCTTTTAGTTTTGGTATTGAAGAAATATAAAGTGTTTCCATTAAGTTATTGTAATCTTCTTCTGATAAAACAACTGCATTTTCATTTGTCATTTTTAAGCACTCCCATATATAATTTATATAATTGTAACAAATAAGGAATAAATAAAAACAACACATTTTTGCTTACCCGAGCAATGTGCTGTTACAACTCTGTGGCAACCACGCTTGTAGATTCTCCATTTCTTGTTCTTATTTTACTGTAAAATAAATAAAAAGTCAAATGAAATTTTAAAAAAATATTCTAAAATGAATGAATTTGTGTTATACTATTTATATATAGTATAAAAAAAAGAGGTGTGTTTTTATGCAACAATTAACAAATATTCAAGAATTAGAAATGGCAATAGATAAAAACGGAGAAATGGTAGTAAGCAAAAATAGTAAAAATAATGTAATAATTATGAGTATGGAAGAATATAAGCAAAGGATCATGAAAGAAGATATTATAAAAAAATTAAAAAAATCAGAAGAAGAAATCGAAAGTGGCAAAGGAATAGAAGCAGATGCTGCATTTAAGGAGTTGAGACAAAAATATGGATACTAATGAATACAAAATAATAATTACTCCAATGGCATATAAAGAAATAAACGAAATATACGATTATATAACAGAAAATTTATATGCCGAAAATGCATCAAAAAAGTTAATGAGAAAAGTTGAAGAAGAAATACAAAAATTAAAATATGCACCAAAAATACATGCAGAAATTGAAAAGCAAGATGAGCTAAAAAGAATCTATAGAAGAATTGTAATAGATAATTATGTAATATTATATACAATAGACACAGAAAAGAAAACAATATTTATTGCACATATGTATTATGGTGGAAGAAATTATTTAAGTGATGAGTTATTATAATAAATTGCTACATATATTAACAATGATATATTAAAAAATGGAAATTATATTGCAGAAGATAGAGAAAATTTATTAAATACAAATGAAGACATGAAGAGGTAATAATTACTTAAATTAAGTGAAAAATGTCAACAAAGAAAATGTTGACATTTTTCCTTTCCATTGAATTATGAAGACTTTTAAGACATTAAAAAAACTAAAACTCTGGTCGAAAAAACTTAAAAATTTTGTGGACAAAATAGTTGACAAATATAAAAAATGACACAAAAATTCACAAAAAATCGTATAGTGATACAAAATAAAATAAGCCTTGAAAAAGGCTTAAAATAAATATTTTCATTAAATTCGCACAAAGGTGTAAAATGTTATAAAAGAATAAGTTCACATAATATTGGTGGAGATGAGGAGAGTCGAACTCCTGTCCAATACCCCTTCCACATTAGCTTCTCCGAGTGCAGTTTGTTTTTTTAGTTCCCCTTAATATAACCTAACAAACAAGCTTATATTAAAGGTAGCTATTTAAAATACCCATTATTTCGATAGCTCAAAATAACTTTGTTTCCCACTAATTTTGCGCCTTACTAAAAACCGTGGGCAGTTTAAAATAAGACGACACTGCGCTTAGGCAGCGTATGCTAATTCTCTATTATCAGCGTTTATTTTTATTTTCTCACATTATTAAAGTGGCCAAGTGAGAATCCACTACTCGCTACTAATATTTCTAGAATACTGTCGAAACCAAATACATCCCCATGTAAAAAATGTATTTTTCATACAACATTTTTATTATACCGCATTTTAGGCAAAATAACAAGAACTAAACTTAAAAAAACTATTTGCAATATATTTGTAACTTTGGTAAAATATTACAAAGAACAAATATTTTTAAATAAAAGGAAATAAAAAATGATAGATTTAAAACAGAGTGTGCAGTATGTAAAAACTGTAGGCCCTACAAAAGTTAAATATTTAAATAACCTAAATATATACACTTTACAAGATTTATTAACATATTTTCCTAGAGAATATGAAGACAGAAGCAAAACAAAGCATATTTCTGAACTTCAAGAGGGAGAAGAAGTAACCATTGTAGCAAGAGTAGTTTCAGAAGTAAGCATTGCTAGAATAAGAAAGAATATGACTATTTTAAAAACAGTTGTAGAAGATGATACAGGAAGATGCACTATTGCATGGTTTAACCAAACATATATTAAACAGCGAATAAATAGAGGTCAAACGTATAAATTTTTTGGAAAAATAACTAAAAAGCTAAATCATATAGAAATGATTAGTCCTGTATTTGATGAAGTAGGAAAAATAAAAAATACTGGTAAAATTATGCCAATATATCATTCTACATATAGTTTATCGCAAACTTCTATTAGACAAGCCGTAGAAAATGCTTTAAACATGATAAAAGGCGAAAATATAGAAACATTGCCAGATTATTTACTTTCAGAATATAACTTATGCGAACTAGAAAAAAGTTTAAATCAAATACATTTTCCTGAAAGTGAAACTTCTAGACTACTTGCTAGAAAAAGATTAGTATTTGAAGAACTTCTTACTATGCAACTTGCACTTTTAGAAATAAAAGGCGAAAGCGAAAAAAATGTTGGTATTACTTTTGACAAAAATGTAAAAATGTCGGACGTAATAAATAGTTTGCCATTTTCATTAACAAAAGCACAGCTAAAAGTATTAGAAGAAATAGATAATGATATGGAATCAAATAAGCCAATGAACCGCTTACTTCAAGGAGATGTTGGCTCAGGTAAAACTGTAGTATCAATAATTTCAGCATATAAAGCTGTAAAGTCAGGTTATCAAGTAGCTATAATGGCACCAACTGCAATTTTAGCTATGCAACATTTTGAAGAATTTAAAAAGATATTAGAACCATTTGGAATAAAAATAGAGCTATTACTAGGTGCAACAACTGCTAAAAAGAGAAAAGAAATTTTAGAGAACTTAGCAAATGGAACAATAAATATACTAATCGGAACACATGCACTTCTTACAGAAAATGTAGTATTTAATAAACTAGGTTTAGTAGTAACAGATGAGCAGCACCGATTTGGTGTAAGACAGAGAGAAAAAATTATTAGCAAAGGAAACTTTCCAGACGTACTAGTTATGACAGCAACTCCAATACCAAGAACTCTTGCTTTAATACTATATGGAGATTTGGATATTTCAATAATTGATGAACTTCCAGCAAACAGAAAAAAAATAGAAACTTATGCAGTAACAAAAAGAATGGAACAACGAGTAAATGCATTTATAAAGAAAAATATTGATGAAGGAAGGCAAGTTTATGTAGTGTGTCCATTAGTAGAAGAAAAAGAAATAGAAGATGAAGAAGAAAACTCAAAACAAGATTTAAAAGCAGTAAAAGAATGGACAGAAATTTATAAAAATCAAATATTTCCTGAATATAAAGTTGAATGTGTTTATGGAAAAATGAAGCAAAAAGAAAAAGATGAAGTAATGCAAAAGTTTAAAGAAGGAAAAATAGATATTTTAATTTCTACTACAGTTATAGAAGTTGGTATAAATGTTCCAAATGCTAGCGTAATGGTTATAGAAAATGCCGATAGATTTGGCTTAGCACAGCTTCACCAACTTCGTGGTAGAGTAGGTAGAGGAGAGTATCAATCATATTGTATTTTAAAATATAATAGTCAGTGTAGCAGTGTAGGAAGAGAAAGAATGAAAACTATGCAAGAAACATCAGATGGCTTTGTAATAGCAGAAAAAGACTTAGAACTTCGTGGAACAGGAGAATTTTTTGGAACTAAACAGCATGGTCTTCCGGAATTTAAAATAGCTAATTTATTTGTAGATATGCCAATGTTAAAATCAGTTCAAAGTGTAGCTTTAAAAATAGAAGCAGAAGATAAAGGCCTAAAGCAAGAAAAAAATAAAAGGCTTCGCAAAATAGTAGACGATAAATTAAAACAAAGTATTTCGCTTTAAATATTATTAAAAAAACTCCATAATATTAGCTATATTGCAGAAAATTACTTGACATTTACATAAAAAAGCAATATTATATATATGAAATTATAAGGAGAGGAGAAAGCCTAATGTATACTCAAATGCTAAGTTCAAAAAAAGGTGGAGAACTTATTAGTTTTAAAATAAATGGCGAAGAGAAAATACACCAAGGAGAAAATAGCGTAGACGAAAACGGAAAAGTATATTGGAAAGGTCATTCTCCAGTATTATTTCCTATAGTTGGTAAGTTAAAGAAAAACAGAACTTTAATTGGTGGAAGAACTTATGAACTAATGCAACATGGTTTTGCAAGAGACTTAGAATTTGAGCCAATTACAAACCTAAGCAATTTTCATTCTTATGTATTAAAAAGTAATAAATACACATTAACAAGATATCCTTATGAATTTGAGCTATATAATACATATCGTACTGAGGAAAACAGGCTAACAACAATATATAAAGTAGTAAATACAGGTTTAATAAATTTACCATTTGGAATAGGTGGACATCCAGCATATAAAATAGATCAAAGCGAACTTGCAAAAGGACATTACTATTTAGAATTTGAGCAAGAAGAAAACAAATTGCATTTTCTTTATTTGGTAGATGGACTTATTGGCACAGAGTATGCTAAAGATAGGCTTATAAACAAAAAATATATTCAGTTAGATTCTCATACATTTGATGATGATGCTTTAATAATGAAGGGAATAACATCTAACAAAATTAGTTTAAAAAATTATGCTACAAATAAAACAATTCTTACAATGGACTTTACTGGTTTTCCATATTTATCAATATGGTCTAAACCAAATGCACCATTTATTTGCATAGAGCCATGGTATTCCACAGCAGATAACATAAAATCTACAGGAGTATTTACACAAAAACAAGATATTATTTCATTAAAACCTAATGATTCTTTTGAATGTAAATATACAGTAGAATTTTTCTAAAAATTAAGTAAGAAAGAGGAAAATAAATGTTACAAATAATACTCATAATTGTTGGACTACTAGTAGCACTATTTGGAACCATTTGCATTTTTGATGCAAGGGTAATTACAAAAAAATTATTTAGCTTTGGTGACCAAAACGAAGCAACCATGGGCTTAAAAATAATAGGATTCATACTTTTTATAATAGGATTTTTAGTTATATTTTTTAATATTTAAATAAAAAATATTGATATTTTACAAAAATAGTGTTAAAATAACTAACATATTAATAAAGGCTAAGAAAAAGAGGAGTAAGTTTAAACTAGCTATAAAGAAATCAGAAGTCACCGGCTGAGAGCTTCTGTTAGAATAGTAAACTGAAGGTAGCTTTGGAGCTAATATATTGAAAAATTAGTAAATATATTCGTGTAACTTGCGTTAAAAGTATTTAAGATGTTAAATTTTATAATTTAACAAATTAAGGTGGTACCGCGTTATAACCTCGCCCTTAAAACATAGGGCGAGGTTTTTTGAGTAAAATAAAGCCTTTTAAAGCATAGCAATTTAGGCTTTCTAAATAAAATTAAGGAGGAAAATAAAATGTGTAAAGAGCACGAGTTAGAAGGAAAATACGACCCAAAGTCTTTTGAAGAGGAAATTTATAAAAATTGGGAGGAAAATGGTTACTTTAAGCCATCAAATGATAAAACAAAAAAACCATATACAATAGTAATTCCACCACCAAATATTACAGGTAAACTTCACATGGGCCATGCACTAGATAATACTCTTCAAGATATTTTAATTAGATATAAAAGAATGAATGGATTTAATACTCTATGGGTTCCAGGAACAGACCATGCATCTATTGCAACAGAAGCAAAAATAGTTGAAAAGCTTAAAAGTGAAGGAAAAACAAAAGAAGATTTAGGCAGAGAAGAATTCCTAAAAAGAGCATGGGACTGGAAAAAAGAATATGGTGGAACAATTTTAAACCAATTAAAAAAACTAGGTTGCTCTTGCGACTGGTCAAGAGAAAGATTTACAATGGACGAAGGTTTATCTAATGCAGTAAAGCACGTTTTTGTTAAATTATATAACAAAGGACTTATTTATCGCGGAAAAAGAATGATTAACTGGTGCCCATATTGTAATACTTCTATTTCTGATGCAGAAGTAGAATATGAAGAAGAGCCAACACATTTATGGTATATTAAATATCCTGTAAAAGGAGAAAAGGAAAGATTTTTAATAGTAGCTACTACAAGACCAGAAACAATGCTTGGAGATACAGGCGTTGCAGTGCATCCGGAAGATGAAAGATACAAAGATTTAGTAGGAAAAACTGTAATTCTTCCAATTATGAATAAAGAAATTCCTGTTATAGCAGATGAATTTGTTGAAAAAGAATTTGGTACAGGTGCAGTAAAACTAACTCCTGCACATGATGTAAACGACTACCAAGCAGCATTAAAACATGGGCTAGAAATTATACAAGTATTTGATGAAAACTTTAAAATGGGAAGTTTGCATCCAGAGTATGAAGGAATGGATTTATATGAGGCAAGAGAAAAAATAGTAGAAAAATTAAAAGAAGAAGGCTACTTAGTAAAAATAGAAGATTATACACATAATGTAGGAAAATGCTATCGTTGCCACCATACAATTGAACCAAAAATATCAGAGCAATGGTTTGTAAAAATGGAGCCATTAGCAAAGCCTGCAATAGAAGTTGTAAAACAAGGAAAAGTAAAATTTATACCAGAAAGATTTGACAAAATCTATTATAACTGGATGGAAAATATTCAAGATTGGTGTATTTCAAGACAGCTTTGGTGGGGGCATAGAATTCCTGCATACTATTGTGAAGACTGCAAAGAAATTATAGTATCAGAAAATAAGCCAGAAAAATGCCCTAAATGTGGAAGTACTAATTTAAAACAAGATGAAGATACATTAGATACGTGGTTTAGTTCGGCATTATGGCCATTTTCAACACTTGGCTGGCCTGAAGCTACAGAAGACTTTAAATATTTTTACCCAACAAGTACTTTAGTTACTGGTTATGATATTATATTTTTCTGGGTTGCAAGAATGATATTTTCTGCAGTAGAACATACAGGAGAAGTACCTTTTGAAAATGTATTTATACATGGTATTGTACGTGACAGCCAAGGAAGAAAAATGTCTAAGAGTTTAGGCAATGGAATTGACCCATTAGAGGTAATAGATAAATACGGAACAGATGCATTAAGATTTTCATTAGTACTTGGAATTTCACCAGGAAACGATATTCGCTATATGCCAGAAAAGTTAGAGTCTGCATCTAATTTTGCAAATAAAATTTGGAATGCGGCAAAATTTATTACAAATTCATTAGCAGACGAAAAAAAGGTAAGAGAATTTTGCTATGATGTATATGAAAAAAATCATGCATATAATCCAGAATTATTAAGAGTAGAAGACAAATGGATTTTGAATAAATTTGATAAATTGGTAGTAGAGGTAACACAAAATTTAGAAAACTTTGAATTAGGAATTGCTTTAGATAAAATATACAATTTTATATGGAATGAATTTTGTGATTGGTATATTGAAATTGTAAAACCAAGAATATATAGTGAAGACGAGCAAACAAAGGTAGCTGTAAGTGATATTTTAAATCATGTGTTTAGCTCTTCTTTAAAACTATTACATCCATTTATGCCATTTATTACAGCAAAAATCTACTCAAAACTAATTCGTTTTGGTGCAGAAGAAATTATGATATCAAAATGGCCAGACATTAGAAAAGAATTTATTTTTGATAAAGAAGAACAATTTATTGAAGACATTAAACAAATTATTGTTGGAATTAGAAATATAAGGGCAAAGCTAAATGTTCATCCTTCAAAAAAATCAAAGCTAATTGTTGTTGTAAAAGACGTAGATTCAATGAAAAAAGAAATAGAAGAAGCTAAGCCAATTCTGCAAAAGCTAGGATTTGCAGAAGAAATTATTATTCAAGATAATAAAACAGGAATTCCACAAAATGCAATGTCTGTACTTGGAAATGGAATAGAGGTATATTTGCCATTTGAAGAATTAGTAGACATTGAAGAAGAAAGAAAAAGACTACAAGGAGAAAAAGAAAAATTAATTTCAGAAGTTGAAAGAGCTGAAAAAATGCTTTCTAACCCAGGCTTTGTAAATAAGGCACCAGAAGCAAAAATAAATGAAGAAAAAGAAAAACTTGCTAAATACAAAGACATGCTTGAAAAAGTAGAAGAAAGATTAAAAAGCATTTAAAAAATGTGCTTTTATATGAAAAAATTGAGAGTTCCTATTTCTAAACTCTACTTTTTGGTGTATAGTTCATTATAAGAAACCATATTTACTTTAAAGTTAATAAAAACCCCTGCTTTAGAATAGCAGGGGTTTTGAGCTCTTAGCGGGGAGAGATGACGTAAATCAAATTGTAGTTTTGTACCACCCAATTGGCAGCATCAAGCTCATCAGCGATCTCTTGAGCCAAATCCTTGCCATCAAGGTGTTCAGACTTTGAGATCCTCACGGTGAGATCGTCCATAGAGCCATTTTTGATGGCTTTTTCAGATGCCTCCTTGATCTTCTGCACAAGAAGTTCTCTCTGGCTTTTCAGCATCTCCATCCGTTCATTGACCTCGGTTACCTTCCTCTTGAGCTCAATCGCGTCGGGGATAATGAGATTTTCCCTACTCATGGAAAATACTCCTCCTTCACACAAATTTTCACCAATAAAGGTGTTCAATTCTTATTATACCACTTTTTTTAGGAATCTGCAACTTTATGTAAAATCATACTTGACATTAGAATTTATTAATGTTAATATACCATTAAGGGCACAAAGTAATATTTTTGTGTCCTTTTTTTCTGTCATTTTTATTTCTATATTTATCCCAAAAATAAAAATTTACAAAAGGAGGTGTTTTTTTATAAAAAAAATGATATAATAAGAAAGGAGTAAGGAAATGCCAACAATTAGTATGTTTTATGGAATTTTGATAAAAATGTACTATGTTGAACACCAACCACCACATTTTCATGCTTATTATAATGAAAATAAAGCATTGTTCGACTTTAATGGAAAGTTATTGGAAGGTAATATGCCTGTAAAACAGCTGAAATTAATTCAAGCATGGTCTGTAATACATAAAGAAGAACTAATAGCTAATTGGTGTTTATCAAAAGAAAATGAAACCTTATTTCATATAAAACCTTTAGAATAGGAGAATTGAAATGAGAGAAGTAACTAATGTAGAGCCTTTAGAAAATTATCAATTATTATTAACTTTTGATAACAAAGAAAAGAAAATAAAAGATATGAAACCATATTTAGATAAAGGCGTATTTAAAAAATTAAAAGATAAAGAAGTATTTAAAAAAGTGAAAATTTCGTATGGTACAATCTGTTGGGATGATGATATCGACATGTGTCCAGATACATTATATGAAACAAGTAGCAAAGTAAAATAATATAATTACACATAAGAGAACAAAAGGGAACCCGTCTATTTGACGGGTTTTTTTGTGCCAATTTACATTTTCAGTAGTCGTAAAATGTCGAAAACTTCCTATAATTCGACAAAACTTCCCAAGTTTTACTCTAGATATTAACTGGAAAAAAATGTATAATTGGACAAGCAAACAAATAGGAGGTAATTAGTATGAAAACTAAGTTTGAGGAGAAAAATAATGTACTATACCTTGAAATAACAGAAGAAATTGATCATCATACTACAGAAAAAATAAGGAGGGTAATGGATAATGAAATTACAAGATTTATGCCTAGAAAAATTGTATTTGATTTTAGTAATGTTTCTTTCATGGATAGTGCAGGAATAGGGCTTTTAATAGGAAGATATAAGCTAATTAAATTATTAGGAGGAGCAGCAGAAATTATAAATGCAAATAAAAGTATTTCAAAAGTGTTAGAAATGAGTGGAGTATTAAAAATTATTCCAATTCAAAAAGAAAAGAAAGTAGGATGAAATTTATTTTCCAACCAAATTTGTACATGAGAAAGGAAGGTTGAATAAAAATGAAAAGTAGATATGATAATGAAATGGAATTAGACTTTTTAAGTAAGTCAAACAACGAAGCATTTGCACGTATTACTGTTGCAGCATTTGCTGCACAATTAGACCCAACAATAGAGGAACTAGCAGATATTAAAACTGCTGTATCAGAGGCAGTTACAAACTCAATTATTCATGGATATGAAAATACGGAAGGCTTAGTAAAAATAAAGGCAACATTACTTAATAATGTGGTCCAAATAGAAATATCTGATAATGGCAAAGGCATTGAGGACATAGAACTTGCAAGAAAACCGCTTTATACAAGTAAAGGAAATTTAGAAAGGTCTGGAATGGGCTTTACTATTATGGAAAGTTTTATGGATGAAGTTGAAATTCATTCAGTTGTAGGAATTGGCACAAAAATAATTATGAAAAAGAAAATAAATAAGGAGAATAATAAAGAGGAAATAGAAGAAGAAAAAAATGCTCTAATAGACTAATTTTACAAATGAAAAGTAGGGAGGCATTTAAATTGCAGGATGAATTTGAAAACAAAGCAGAAGATATTATTAAAGCACAACAGGGTGACAAAGAAGCAATGTCGTATTTAATAGAAAAAAATAAAGGGCTTATTTGGAATATTGTAAAACGTTTTCAAGGTAGAGGTCATGAAATAGAAGATTTATATCAAGTTGGAGTTATGGGATTTATAAAATGTATTAAAAGGTTTGATAGTAATTTTGATGTTAGGCTATCTACCTATGCTGTTCCATACATATTAGGAGAAGTAAAAAGATATATTAGAGATAATGGACCTATAAAAATCAGCAGAAGTTTAAAAGAAATGGCAGCAAAGGTACTAGATATAAAAAATGATTATTATAAGAAAAATGGAAGAGAAATAAAGGTTGAAGAATTAGCAAATACTTTAAAAATTTCAAAAGAAGAATTAGCATTAGTTTTAGATACTTTTCAGCCTATAAACTCAATAGATGAGCAGTTATACGAAGAAAATGATGACGGCATGACATTACTAGATAAAATGAAAAGTGGTGTAGATGAAGCCACTTTAGTTACAAATAAGGTATGTATTGAACAAGTAATACAAAAGCTAAAGAAAAAAGAAAGAGAAGTTATACTTCTTAGATACTATAGAGGCAAAACCCAAACTGAAATAGCTAAAATACTTGGAATGACCCAAGTACAAGTATCTAGAGTAGAAAGAAAAGCTTTAGAACTAATGAAAACAAAATTAGCGGGCTAGCTAAAAAGGAGTAAATTTGAAGAGGTATATTATTTATTTATTGCTTTTTTTGTGTATTTGTTTTTTAGTTCCAATTATATTTACAGCTTCTTTTAGAATAGCTTCAGTTAATACTACAAACAATGAGATTACAGTAGAAGCTACCTATGATTATAAACAATATAAAAAAGTAAAGCTATTACATAAAAAAACTGGCAAAATAGAAGAACTACCATTTGAAGAATATATATATGGTGTGGTAAGTAGCGAAATGCCAGTAACTTACGAAAAAGAAGCCCTAAAAGCACAGGCAATTGTAGCAAGAACGTATACTTTGTACAAAATAGTGCAAAATAGTTCTAAACATAAAGGGGCAGATATTTGTGATGATTCAAGCTGTTGCCAAGCATGGATTTCAAAAGAAGATAGACTTAGCAAATGGGATGAATCTTTAAGAAAGCAAAATTGGAATAAAATTGTAAACTGCGTAAATGAAACACAAGGAAAGATAATTACATATGAAAATAAGCCAATAAATGCATTTTTTCATTCTAATAGTGGAGGAAGTACAGAAGCCCCTATAAACGTATGGGGCGGAAGCGGATATCCATATTTACAGTCAGTACAAACTTCTGGAGAAGATGCATATTCACAGTACTCATCAGATGCTACAGTAACAAAGGAAGAATTTGAAAAAACTATAAAAAAAGCACATAGCAATTTTGAAATAGATTTTAATGATAAAAAATGTATTGAAGTAAAAGAATACACAGAAGGAGGCAGAGTAAAAACTATTAAAATTGGAAATGTAGAACTATCTGGAGTAGAAGTAAGAACTCTTTTTGGTTTAAGGTCAGCTAATTTTACTATAGAACTTGATAAAAATAATGTAAAATTCAAAGTAATAGGCTATGGACATGGTGTTGGCATGAGCCAAACAGGAGCAGATAGTTTAGCAAAACAAGGACAAAATTATGAACAAATTATTCATCATTTTTATACAAACGTAGAAATACAAGATATATAAATTTTTTTTGTATAATTTTCTTAAAAATTGTTAATAATGGTACTAATGAAAAATTAAGGAGGAAATTTTATGAGAAGAGACAATAGAAGAAGTCAAATTGATGAAGGGCTAGATGCAAAAAAAATGTTATATATCATAGGCAGTATTTTATCTTTAGCAGTAATTGTTTTTGTAATAACATTTTTAATTTATAGTAATGAACTTGAAAAAAGCACTCAGCTTGGTAGTTTAGATACAAATAATATTGGAACAATTAAAGCAGAGGATGCAAGTATTGATTATGGTAAAACAGTAAATGAAATGCAAAACGAAATAACAAATGAAGTAGCAAATAATGATGATATAGAAGAAAACAAATCATCTGGAACAAATACTGTAGACAAAATAGCAATAAATACAAGTGTAAACCAAACAGATACGAAACCAAAAAATGAAGAAACAAAACCAGAAGAAAAGGAAGAAAAAATTCCAGACCCTGAATTTCAAAAACCTATTAGTGGAGATATAATAAAAGAATTTGCAGAAAATAAACTTGTATATTCTTCTACACTAGATGTTTGGTCAACACATAATGGAATTGATATTCAAGCAGAGAAAACAACAGTTGTAAAAGCATCTGCAGAAGGAAAAGTAACTTCTATAAAAAATGATCCACGTTATGGTTTAACTGTAATAATAGAACATGCAAATGGCTATAAAACTGTATATGCAAATCTTTTATCATCAGAATTTGTAGTAGAAGGTGAAGAAGTAAAACAAGGACAAAGCATAGGTACAGTTGGAAATACTGCATCATTTGAAATATCAGATGAACCACATTTGCATTTTGAGCTATTAAAAAATAATGAGCAGCAAGATCCAGAGTTGTATTTAAATTAAGTAAAATACTGGCTTAAATAATCTCATATATAAGCTTCTTGTCTTAAAATGAAAGAGATTATTTTAAGAAACACAAAAAGCAGTGAGAAACACTGCTTTTTGTGCGAAATTACTGTTAGTTAAAATTTAGGCTGCTTGAAATTTTCCATAGTCGATTTCACTGGTAAATTCGATGCCTTCTGCTTTAGCCATTTGAACAACAAATTTGTGAATGGCTATTAAATTTTGGATGGATAAATTAGTTCCAGTTGTCAGCCAGCCCTCAACCTTTACGCCTATTGTGCCATCATACTGATACTGAAAAAGAACTCTATCAATATTAATATTCTTTCTCATCGTGACTGAACAACTATAGTCGCTAGAATTACCTCTGCCTTCGTACCTGTCCCACTGAATGACCATATAAAATTCATCATTTGACAATGGGAGTTCATCATCATATGGCTCGACATGAACGAAAATATCCTCAGGTCTTGTTTCACGTCTTGCCTCGATGATTTCTTCAGCTAGTTCAAGAATTTCCCTTGCCATGTCCTGCTCCGTCATTTCTTTCGGAGTAGTAATAGTGCCGGATGGCAAATCGGCAATTCTTTTTGCTTCTGCGTCTTTTTCCAACTGACGCATTTCATCATTCTCAGGGAACCTACCGCTTTTTTTGATGTATTCAACCAAACTACTCATCAGATAATCATCAGGAAGATTTTGGTATCTTATAATGTGGTCCAGATACCCTTCTACTCTCCCAAGAAAATCCTTTTTCAGGTATTCTCTCACTTCTGCTTCGCTTTTCATTGTTACAACAGTTGATAGTTCATCAGGGCAACCCGTAAAAGGGTCAAGGTTCGCATAAACGGACACCTTACCTTCTTTCTGGAATACTTCGAACAGGTTTCTTTCGTTCTCTGCATTCACATCACATAACTTCCGCAAATCCCGAATTACTGTGCGATTTACACTTCCATTGTAATTTCTAATCATTTTTATTCCTCCTAAAATTTTACTAATCTTCTTGTATAACATATGCTGAAAAAGAGGATTAACAAAAAGATTACGTATATATTATACCATAATTTACATAAAAATAAAATATTTATATAAAAATTATTTTATATAAATAAAAACATTGAAAACTAGCCGTAATTAATATATAATTAAAGCATCAAAAGCTAAAGGAGAAAAGTTAGAGTATGGCAGATGTAAAGTGGACAAAAGAACAACTACAAGCAATAGAAGAAAAAGGGTCAAATATTTTAGTAGCCGCTGCTGCAGGTAGTGGTAAAACTGCTGTGCTCGTTGAAAGAATTATACATAAAATAATTTGTGAAAAAATAGATATAGATAAAATGTTAGTAGTAACATTTACAAACGCTGCTGCTAGCGAAATGAGAGAAAGAATACTAGAAGCTATATATAAAAAGCTAGAAACTGAGCCACAAAATGTTCATTTACAAAGACAAATTACACTATTAAATAAAGCAAGTATCTGCACAATTCACTCATTTTGTTTAGATGTAATACGAAACCACTTTTACGAAATAAATATGCCAAATAATTTTAGAGTAGCAGATACTGCAGAAATAGACCTTTTAAAGCAAGACACATTAGAAGACTTATTTGAAGAAAAATATGAACAAGAAAACAAAGAATTTATAGAATTGCTAGAAACATATTCATCTTATAGGTCAGACGATAATTTGCAAGAACTAATATTAAATATATATAATTTTATTCAAAGCACTCCATATCCAGAAAAATGGCTTGAAAACAGTATTAAATTATTTGAAGAAAACTTAAATGCAAGTGATTTTTCTAAAACTATTTGGGGAGAAATTTTAATTAATTATGCAAAAGAAGCAATAGCAGAATCTATTATGCAGCTTCAAGATATAAATAACGAATTAAGAAAACATGTAGAACTTGCAAAATTTTTTCAAACAATATCTGAAGAAATTATAGAACTTCAAGGAATTTTAGAAACATGTGATAACTGGGACATAACATATCAAAAACTTCAAAATTTTAATTTTAAAAAATGGCCAGTAGATAAACAAGTAACTTTAAGCTTAAAAGAAGAGGCTAAAAGCATAAGAGATAGTGTAAAAAAGAAAATAAACGAAAAAATAAAAAATATAATTTGCAAAGAATCTTTAGAAATATCTGAAGACTTTAAAACAATGCTTCCAATTATGCAAAGTTTAAAAAACATAGTTTTAGAATTTTCAAAAAAATTTGCAGAAAATAAAAAAGAAAAAAATATTATTGATTTTAATGATATAGAGCATTTAGCATTAAAAATATTAGTAGATGAAAATGGTAAAAAAACTGAAACTTCAAAAAAATATACAGAGAAATTTTTAGAAATTGCAATAGATGAGTACCAAGATAGCAACTTAGTGCAAGAAGCGATTTTAAATAGTGTTTCAAATGGAAAAAATATTTTCATGGTTGGAGACGTAAAACAAAGTATATATAAATTTAGAGGCGCAAGGCCAGAACTATTTTTAGATAAATATGAAAAATACAAATTAAAAGAAGAATTAAAAACTGACGATAATTTAAAAATTCAACTATTTCGCAATTTTAGAAGCAGACAAAACATACTAGATTTTACAAATTTAGTATTTGAAGCTATTATGACAAAAGAAGTTGGGAACATTTTATATAATGAAATAGAATACTTAAATTATGGTGCAAACTATCCAGAGCCAGAAGAGAAAAAAGCAAATTATGCAGGAATAGCTGAAATGCTAATTTTAGATTTAAAAGAAGAAGAAGGTAGTATAACTGCCTTCCAAAGTGATACTGAAGAACCAGAAGATGATGAAGCAGAAAGAGTAGAAGATGAAGTATTAGAAGCAAAATTAGTTGCAAACAAAATACAAGAGCTTTTAAAAAGTAATTATTTAGTTTATGATAAAAATAAAGGTTATAGACCTATTAAACCAAAAGATATTGTAATACTTTTAAGGGCTACAAGTACGCTAGCACCTATTTATGAAAAGGAATTATTAGATTTAAATCTTCCTGTATTTAGCGATAGCTCTACTTCATACTTAGAAACAGTAGAAGTAGAAACTATACTTTCAGTACTAAAAATTATAGATAACCCTATGCAAGACATTCCATTAGTAGTAGTTTTAAGGTCTATAATAGGAAATTTTACAGACAATGATTTAATTAAAATAAGACTAATAGATAGAAATTGCAGTTTTTACGAGGCTTTAGTAAAGGCAAGAATAAGTGTAGAAGATTTATTAAAAGAAAAAATAGAAAAGCTATTTAAAAAATTAGAAGACTGGAAAACAAAAGAAAAATACATGGCTTTAGATGAGCTTATTTGGCAAATATATTTGGATACAGGCTATTATCAGTATGTAGGGTTACTTCCAAATGGTGCTTTAAGACAAGCAAACCTAAAAAGTTTATTTGAAAAAGCAAAACAATATGAATCAGCAAGTTATAAAGGCTTATTTAATTTTATTAACTTTATTGAAAAGCTAAAAGGACAAAATGGAGACTTATCTCCAGCAAAACTAATAGGAGAGAATGAAGACGTAATTAGAATTATGAGTATTCATAAGAGCAAAGGTTTAGAGTTTCCAATAGTATTTTTGTGTAATTGCCAAAAAAAATTTAATTTTAAAGACCTAAATGATAATATATTACTTCACCAAGACTTAGGTTTTGGACCTACTTTAATAAATACTAACAAACGCATAAAATACAATACTTTGGCAAAAGAAGCAATAAAACTAAAAATGAAGCAAGAAACTATTTCAGAAGAAGAAAGAATACTATATGTAGCCTTAACAAGAGCAAAAGAAAAGCTATATATTACAGCAAGAAGTAAAGATTTTGAAAAAGAATTAAATGCTAAAAAGCAAGAATTAAATTTATATTTTCCAAGTGATAATAGCTTAAAGTTAGATTATAAGCTAATTCAAAAAGGAAAATCATATTTAGATTGGCTACTATGCGTATACCTATTAGGCAAAGATACTAAAATTACTTTAAAAGGTAAAGAAATTCCTTTAGAAGAAATAGTTACTGTTAAAACATATACTAAAGGTGAATTACTAAAACTATTAGATAAAAAGAGCCAAGAAGAAGTAGTTAATATAAAAGAAATAATAAATGAAAATTTAAAAAAGGTTTCAAAAGTTGAATCAGAAAAAATACAAGAAGAATTAAAAAACACTTTAAATTGGACGTATTCAAATTTAATTGATACAAAACTTCCTACTAAAACTTCTGTAACAAATATAAAGCAAGAAAAATTGCGCTTGCAAGAAGCAGAAAGCGTAAATTTAGAAGAACAAATACAGAAAGAAGATGAGCAAAATACCTTTAAAGAAATTGTGCCAAAATTTTTGGAAGAAACCACAAAAATATCAAATGCAAAAAAGGGAAGCTTAGTACACTTATGTATTCAAAAATTAGATGAAAAGAAAGACTATACCTTAGAAAGCATTAAAGCCTTAGTTCAAAATTTAGTAGAAAAAGAAATTATTACTTCAAATGAAGCAGATGCAATAGACACAAATTTAATTTATAATTATACTAAATCAGATTTATTTAAAGAATTAAAAGAGGCAAAAGAAGTGCATAAAGAACAGCCATTTTATATTAGCCTTCCAGCAGAAGAAGTTATTAAAGAGGCAAAAGAAGCGGGCTCTAAAAAATACATATTAGTACAAGGAATAATTGACCTATATTATATAAATAAAAATGATGAACTAATTTTAATAGATTTTAAAACAGATTATATAGGAAAAGAAAAAGATGATAAGGAAAAAATTTATGAAAAATACAAAGTGCAATTAGACATATATAAAAGAGCACTAGAGCAAGCATTAGGAAGAAAAGTAAATAAAGCACAACTATATTTATTAAAAGATATTTAAAACTTTAGGAGGAATATATGAAAGAAAAATATGATATAATTGCAGTTGGAGCTGGTCCAAGTTCAATATTTATGGCTTATGAATTAATTCAGCTTCACAAAGACAAAAGAATTTTACTAATAGAGCAGGGAAGAAAAGTAGAAGATAGATATTGCCCAATTGATAAAACAGGAAAATGCATTAAATGTAAACCATTTTGTAACATTACAAGCGGATTTTCAGGAGCAGGAGCATTTTCAGACGGAAAATTATCATTATACAATAAAGATGATGAAGACATACATATTGGCGGAATTTTGCACGAATACATAGGAGTTCCAAAAACCAAAGAATTAATAGACTACACAGATAAAATATATTTAAAATTCGGTGCAGATACTAAACTTGAAGGAACAGAGCATAAAGAAGAAATTAAAAAAATTTATGACAAAGCAAAAAAAGAAGGAATTACTTTAATAAATATTCCAATTCGTCATTTAGGAACAGAAAAAGCACATGAACTATATAAAAAGCTAGAAAATTATCTAGAAGAACATAATGTATCAATAATGTATCAAACAATAGTAGAAGACTTAATAATAGAAAAAAATGAAATTAAAGGTGTAAAAATAAAGCCTTCAAGTAAGCTTATGGATGAAGAAGCACAGCTAGAAGAAATTTATGCAGATAATGTAGTTTTAGCAGTTGGCAGAAAAGGAGCAAACTGGCTTGTAAATATGTGCGAAAAGCATAAAATAAAAACAACATCAGGAATTGTAGATATAGGTGTTCGTTATGAACTACCAGATAAAATTATGAAAGATATAAATACATACATGTATGAAGGAAAATTTGTAGGAAAACCAGAGCCCTTTAAAGATAAAATAAGAACATTTTGCCAAAATCCAAGTGGGTTTGTATCATCAGAAGTGTATGACAATAATTTAAGTTTAGTAAATGGGCATTCATATAAAGAAAGAAAAAGTACAAATACAAATTTAGCGATTTTAGTATCACACCACTTTACATATCCGTTTAATAAACCAATTGATTATGGTAGAAATGTAGCTAAAAACTTAAATGAACTAGGAGCAGGAAATATTTTAGTTCAAAGATTAGGCGATATTTATAGAGGAAAAAGAACATGGGAAAAGGAGCTAGCAAACAATAGCGTTGTACCAACATTAAAATCAGCAGTTCCAGGAGATATAACTTATGCAATTGGTTATAGAACAATGACAGATATTATAAACTTTATTCGTAGCATGGACAAAGTAATAGAAGGTTTTGCAGATCCAGATAATCTTTTATATGCACCAGAAATTAAGTTTTATAGTAATCAAGTAGTAATAGACAATAACTTTGAGTCTAGCGTAAAAGGTTTATATTCTATAGGTGATGGCGGAGGAATGACTAGAGGCTTAATGATGGCATCTGCATCAGGAGTACAAATGGCAAGAATATTAGCAGAAAAATAAAATAAAGGAGAAAAACTTATGTCAAATTTTGTGCATTTACATATACATAGTGAATTTAGCTTATTAGATGGAGCAAACAGAATAAAAGATTTGCCAGTACGTGCAAAAGAGCTTGGAATGGACTCAATAGCCATTACCGACCATGGAGCTATGTTTGGTGCAATTGATTTTTATAAAGCTTGTAAAGCCAATGGTGTTAAGCCAATTATTGGCTGTGAGGTATATGTTGCACCACGTTCAAGATTTGACAAAGACCCTAACTTAGATGCAAAATACAGCCATTTAATTCTGCTTGCAAAAAATAATGATGGTTATAAAAACTTAGCAAAGTTAGTATCAATAGGATATACAGAAGGCTTTTATTATAAGCCACGTATAGATCATGAGGTACTTGAAAAATATCATGAAGGGCTAGTATGCTGTAGTGCTTGCTTAGCAGGAGAAGTAAATCAAGCAATACTTTCAAATGATATGGAAAAAGCAAAACAAGTTGCGTTATGGTTTAAAAATCTATTTAAAGAAGACTACTATTTAGAAATTCAAAACAATGGAATTAAAGAGCAAGTTTTAGCAAATCAAAAACTAATTGAACTTTCAAGAGAACTGAATATTCCACTTGTTGCAACAAATGATGCACATTATTTAAAAAGAGAAGATGCATATAATCATGAGGTACTTTTATGTATTCAAACTGGAAAACGCATGACAGATGAAGACAGAATGCGTTTTGAAACAGATGAACTATATGTAAAATCGCCTGAAGAAATGATAGAGTATTTTAAAAATGTACCAGATGCAATAGAAAATACTGTAAAAATAGCTGAAAAGTGTAATGTTGAGTTTGAATTTGGACATACTATTCTTCCTAATTATGACGTACCAGAAGAATTTAGCTCACATTATGATTATTTAGAAAAACTTACAATGGACGGCTTAAAAAGGCGTTATGAAAAAAATGGAGAAATACCTGAAAATATTTTAGAAAGAGCAAAATATGAACTTAGTGTTATTAACAGAATGGGATATGTAGACTACTTTTTAATAGTATGGGATTATATAAATTATGCTAAAACACACGATATTCCAGTAGGCCCAGGGCGTGGCTCTGGAGCAGGTTCTATTGTAGCATATAGTATAGGAATTACAGATATAGACCCAATAAAATATGGACTTATATTTGAACGTTTTTTAAATCCAGAAAGAATTAGCATGCCGGATTTTGACGTTGACTTTTGCTATGAAAAAAGAGATAAAGTAATAGAATATGTTGAATCAAAATATGGAAAAGACCATGTTTCACAAATTATTACATTTGGTACAATGTCTGCAAGAATGGTTATTCGAGATGTTGCAAGAGTACTAGACCTTCCTTATGCAGATGCTGATAAGCTTGCAAAAATGATACCAAATGAAATACATATTACAATAAAAAAAGCCATGGAGCAAAATAGAGAGCTAAAAGAGCTTTACGAAAATAGCGCAGAAATGAAAAAACTTTTAGATATTGCAATGGCTTTAGAAGGAATGCCAAGACAGGCGTCTACTCATGCTTGTGGCATTGTTATTACAAAAGAACCTGTTGTAAATTATGTTCCACTTTATGTAAGAGATGGTGCAATATCTACACAGTATATAATGACAACCCTAGAAGAACTAGGACTTTTAAAAATGGACTTTTTAGGTCTTCGTACACTAACTGTTATACAAGATACCATTGATTTGGTAAAGAAAAATAGAGGAATAGATATAAAATTTGATGAAGAAATGAATGACCCAAAAGTATATAAACTATGGCAAAATGGAGAATCTGTTGGAATTTTCCAATTTGAAAGCCAAGGAATGACAAACTTCATGAAAGAGCTAAAACCAGATTGCCTAGAGGATATTATAGCAGGAGTATCACTATATAGACCAGGCCCAATGGACCAAATTCCAAGATATATTGCAAACAAAAAAGATCCAGAACATGCAGTATACACACATCCAGCACTAAAGCCAATACTAGAAGTAACTTATGGATGTATGGTATATCAAGAGCAAGTTATGCAAATAGTAAGAGACCTAGCGGGCTATTCATTAGGTAGAGCAGATTTAGTAAGACGTGCAATGGGCAAGAAAAAGCTAGACGTAATGGCAAAAGAAAGAGAAATATTTATAAATGGACAGCTAGATGAAAACGGAAACATTATAGTTCCAGGGTGCGTGCGAAATGGAATAGATGAAAAATCAGCAAATAAAATATTTGATGAAATGGCAGAATTTGCAAAATATGCATTTAATAAATCACATGCAGCAGCATATGCAGTGGTATCATATCAAACAGCATATTTAAAAGCATATTATCCAGCAGAATTTATGGCTGCAATGCTTAATAGCTTTTTAGGAAATTTAGATAAAGTTCCAGGCTATATTGAAGAATGTAAAAGACTAGGAATAGAAATTTTAAAACCAGACATTAACAAAAGTGATACAAGATTTACAGTAGATAAAAATCAAATTCGTTTTGGATTAGGAAGTATAAAAAATGTTGGCACATCCGCAGTTGACGAAATTGTAGAGGTTAGAAACAAAGACGGAGTTTTTAAAAACTTTAGCGATTTTTGTGAAAGAATTAAAGATTCACAAGTAAATAAAAAATGTATAGAAAGTTTAATAAAAGCAGGAGCATTTGATGAATTAGGACAAACCAGAAAAACTTTATTAGCATCTTTTGAAGGCATAATAGATATGATAAATGACAGTGCAAAAAAGAGTTTTGCAGGTCAAGTAAGTATGTTTGATTTAAGCCAAGGAGAAGAAACAAATACTATTAAAGAAATGAAATATCAGTACAATATTTTACCAGAATTTTTGCCAAAAGAATTACTTAGCATGGAAAAAGAAATGTTAGGGCTATATATTTCAGGACATCCATTAGAAAACTTAAGAAATCAAATTGAATCTGTTACAAATATAAATACAATAATTTTAAGAGAGCTTGCAGAAACAGAAACTGAAGATGATGAAAACTTAAATATAGAGCAAAACTCAGCAAAGCTTAAATTTAAAGATGGACAAAATGTTATATATGCAGGAATTATATCTTCTGTTAAAAAGAAATACACAAAAAATAATAAAATAATGGCATTCGTAACAGTAGAAGATTTATTTGGACAAGCAGAAATTATAGTATTTGAAAGCTGCTATCAAAACTGCTCTAATATTTTAATGAATGATAACATTGTTTTAGTTGAAGGAAGGCTTAGCATTAGAGAAGATGAAGAACCTAAAATTGTTGCAAGAACAATAAAAGAATTTGCAGAAACAAAGAAAAAAGTTTTTAAACTTAACATTACAAATTTAAATGAAGAAACAAAACAAAAACTAAAAGGAGCAATTTTCTTCTTTACTGGTGAAAAAAATAATATGCCAATGCAAATTCAAAACGGAGATAAAATAGATACAACCAAAACTGAAATTTATATGAATAAAGAAATTTTATTGCAATTTAAAGATTTAGTAGGAGAAGAAAATGCAAGTGTTGAGGAATAAATACGAAATTAAAAAATATTTTTTAAGTAAAATGTAAAAAATCACTTTTTTTTCTTGATATTTTATGCTAATTATTGTATTATATAATAAGTGAAAAAATATGAATTGAAATAGTTAATTGAAAAATAAGGAAGGGGCAAACAAATTTATGAAAAAAGTAGTAACAATTTTATTTGTTTTTTTAATCATATTTGGAACAGTATTTGTTTACGCATCATCTACGCAAACAAATAATACACTAACTTCTGAAACAACAACTACTACAAATTTAGTAGAATTAAAAGATAAAGCACTAAAAAGTCTAGAAGATTATCAAATTGCTTACGGAGACAATACTTATGGCTTAGCTGCTTATATTTTAAATATCATTAGAATTTATAGTATACCATTTGGATTTATTGGTATTGTTATAGCAGCAATCTACCGTTATGTAATTGGTATAAGAAAACTAGATGTTCAAGATAAAGGTTTTGGAGTGCTAGTTGCAATTATTACTGTAATGGTAATTTGCCAAGTGCTACCATTAATATTTGCAATCGTTGTAAGAGGTTGGAGGGGTTAAACAAATGAAAGTATTATTTGCCGTAAATAATGAAAGCATTTCTGAATCTATAATAAAAAAATATCAACAAGACTATAAAGAAATTATTTCAGCAAAGAATGTATATTATTTTAATGCAATTATTAAAGAGTTACAAAGAGATAAAACTTATGATAGAATCATCATAAGCGAAGATTTACAGCCATTTTCAAATAATAATTATGATGCAATAGATAAATTTATTTTTGAAAAAATGGATAACATTAGTGATGAAGCAACAAGTGAATCTGGAAATGATATTCCAATTATTTTAATATGCACAGATAGAAGAGAAAAAGCAGAGCCACTATTAGTAAAACTATTTGGAATAGGTGTGTATAACGCAATACTTGGCAAAGATAGAAGCATTACTCAAGTTTGCGAGTTATTAGCAAGACCACGTACTAAAAAAGAAGCAAAAGTATATTATCACATTGATTCTGAAGACGTAGATTATAAAGTAGAGAATGAAGGAGATGTTAGTGAAGTAGAAATTCAAAACATCTTAAATCATTATAAAAAAATTGGTGGAAATGAAGAAAAATATGTGGAAAGTTTTGACCATATTGCTAGCCAATATACAGATTCACAATTAAGACTAATTGCTAAATTTTTACCACTAAATGTAAAGGCAGTTTTAGAGGCAAGCAGTGCAAAATACCAAGAAGTAGTTTCATTTGGTAGCTCAAAACCAAAATCGGAGCCATATACTCCGCCACAACTTAAAACTAAAACAAAACCTGCTAAAACCTCAATATTCTCAAGAAAGAAAAAAGAAGAACCAGTAGAAAATAATGAAGGTTTAGATTTAATAGAAAAAAATATAAATGATAACAAACTTAAAGAGCCTGTTATTATTCCATCTGCAATAAATGTTTCAAATGTAAGAAAAATGGAACCAAATAATTTATCAAATGAGAATGATGCACAAAAAGTAGAGCAAGAGCCAATACCACAAAATATTAATGAGCCTCAAGGAATAGATGATATGTTTGAAGAAGTTCCTGAAGTAGTGGAAAGCACTGTTAATGTAGAAGAACCAAAAAGAGGCAGAGGTAGACCTAAAAAATTAACTGCTCAAGTGCCAAAGCAGGAAGCAAATGAACCAAAAAGAGGTAGAGGCAGACCTAAAAAAATAGTTCCTACAGAAATTGATAATCAAGAAACTAATATTGAAGAAACAGAGAACGTACAAGAGGTAACAGAAACTCAAACTTCAAATAATGTAAATCAAAATAATAATGGGTCATATAGCACTACTCCTGTAAACTTATTCGAATTAGGAGATGAAAATACTACTGAAAATATAGCCTCACAAAATTCTTCTCCTATGGATGACATGATTTTACCAGGACTAGATGATGAAAACTTATTTGCAGAAAATGAAATTTTAAATAATGATTTCAAACCTAAAGCAAATAAAGAAGAGCCATTATTTACAAATACACAAAATGAACCAGTAAATGAAATACAAAATCAAGTACAACCTGAAGAAGGTTTATATAACTCAAATACAGTTGAAAATGTTAATAATTATTCTGAAAGCATTCAAAATACAAACTCTATGTTTACTAAAGATAAAAAAATTGTTGCATTTGTTGGAACATCAAAAAATGGAACTTCATTTTTAGTAAACAACGTAGCAGAAATGCTATCACAAAGTGGAATAGATATTGCAATTTTAGATTTAACACAAAATAAAAATGCATATTATATTTATACAGAAAACGAAGAAACTCTTAGAAAAAAGGCATTTTCTTGTATAGAGGACCTAAGAGCTGGAAAAGCAAATGGAATTGAAGTTCATAAAAATTTAACAGTTTATACAACTCTTCCAGGCGAAAATGAAAGCTTTGAAGATTATACAGCAATACTTCAAACTTTATCAAAAAATTATTCATTGGTTATACTAGATTGTGATTTTGATACAAACTATAATTATTTTAGAGAAGCACAAGAAATATACTTGGTACAAAGCTTAGATGTACTTACAATACAGCCATTAACAGCATTTTTAAGAGACTTAAAATCAAAAAACATATTATTACCAGATAAAATTAGAATAGTTTTAAATAAAGTTGTTAAACTAAGAAGTATCTCAGACAAAACTATTATTGGTGGAATGGCATATTATAATGACCCAGCAATGTCATTCATGACAGAACTATTTAACAAAGATACAGTAAAATATTGTACAATACCATTTGAAGAACAAACATATTCAAAGTACTTAGAAGGTTTAATAAATTGCAAAATTACTTTAAATGGATATTCAAAAAACTTTTTATCAATACTAAAAACATTAGGAGATATGGTGTATCCTTTAATAAATAATAGAAAAGTTAACTACAATAACTACCAAAACCAAAGTAATTTTTCTAATAGCATAAATGATACATTAAATAAAATGAAAAATAATTATTAAACTATATAAAGCAAAAAAGAGGTGATTTTTTGATACTCATAGTAATTATAATATTGGTACTAATTGTACTTTTACTTATGGCATATAATATATCCATACATAAAAAAATACAAGCATTCCAAAACTTAAACCAAAAAATAACAAGCCTAAACGTATTACAAGAATTTATGAATACAATTAGTGAAGTTACCTCTGTAGACGAAAAAATCAAAAAAATAAACGAAATTCTAATAGAAAGGTATCAAATAAAATACTCTACAATTGTAATTTATAATGGAACAGACTACATAGTTAAAGCATCTAATGTAGACGAAAAACACTGGGACACATTAAGAAATTTGCACAACGAAGAAATTTTTAAAGACAGCATAAACACTGCTACACCAAAATATATTACCATTGAAAAAGAAGGCGAAAGACTTCCATATCAAAAAATGGAATTTGGTAGAGCAAAATCTGCAATGTTCTTCCCTCTATATGTTGAAAATATTTATATTGGTTATTGGATAATAGAAGGAAACAAGCCACACGAATTTGACAACATAGATACAACAATTTTAGAGGTAATAAGAAACAACATAGTATCTGTATTAAAAACAGTAGAAAATCAACAGGTAATTGAAAACATTGTTAGAGACGACCTATTTAGTAGTTTAAAATCAGCAGAATACTTATATGGAGAAGGCAAAAAAGTAATAGATCAATACACAACTTCTACAATTTGTTTATTTAGAATTACAAACCTAGAAGAAATAAACGAAAAATTTGGTAGAGAAGTAGGTAACCAAATAGTTACAGAAGTAAGCAAAATTGTAAAAAGCAGTTTAGCCGAAGAATATATTTTTGTAAGATATATGGGACCAAAATTTGCAATTGCATTTTCTGGAATAGACATAGATGCAGTAGGCAATTTCTTAAAAGAAATAAAGCCTAAAGTAGAAAATACTGAAGTAGAAGTAGAAATTCAAGGCAAAAAAGAAATACAAATTGCAAAGCCAAAACTAAACTTTGTAGTATCTACATATTATAAAAGAACTGCATTAGAAGGTTTAACAAAAAAATTAGAAGAATATCTAGATAATGCTCCAAAGGAAGAAAGTACAATTAATTATTTATAAAATTCTAAAAAAATTATTTATAGGAGGGAAAATTATGATATCTGATGAAACAGTCAGCTTTAAAGTAGAAAAAGACAAAAATGTAAAAACAAAACAAATTTTAAAACAAGTGTATAAAGCTTTAGAGGAAAAAGGATATAATCCAATTAACCAAATAGTAGGATATATTTTATCAGGGGATCCAACCTATATTACAAGTCACAATGACGCAAGAAATTTAATAAGACAAGTAGAAAGAGACGAACTTTTAGAAAAAATGGTAAAGAATTATATTGGATTGGACGAAGAATAATGCGAAAACTAGGAATCGATTATGGTGATAGTAGGGTTGGAATAGCAATCACAGATGCACTTGGTATTACAGCACAAGGACTAGAGACAATTAACCATCAAGGAAATGATAAAATAATTTTAAAAAGATTAGATGAAATCTTAAATGAATATGATATTGATGGATTTGTTGTTGGAATGCCAATAAACATGGATGGAACAAAAACAACAAGAGTAGAAGTAACAGAAAAATTTATACATAAATTAAGGTGTAAATATCCTAAAATTACAGTAGATACTGTAGATGAAAGACTAACCACCGTTGCCGCACATAAGACAATGAACTATTTGCAAATAAACAAAAATAAAAAAAGAAAAATTGTAGACACAATTTCAGCAGTTTACATTTTAGAAACTTATATGAACAAACAAAAAAATACAAGTAACTTCTAGGTTGCATATATTTAAAAAAAATGTAAATAATAAAAGAGATATTAACATTGAAAAAATATATAAATAAACGAAAGGAGAAATTAAAAATGAGTGAAAATGAAAACGAAAATTTAAATAATGGAGAGGAATTAGATAATATATTAGTTCTAAACGATGAAGAAGGAAATGAGGTAGAATTTGAATTTCTTGACTTAATAGAATATGAAGGAGAAGAATATGTAGTATTATTACCAGTTGAGGAAGAAGAAACAGAAGAACCAGGAGAAGTAGTAATATTAAAACTAGAAGATACAGAGTCAGAAGACGAAGAATCTTATGTAAGTGTAGACGATGAAGAAGTACTTAATAAAGTATTTGAAATATTTAAACAAAAATTTGAAGATGAGTTCAATTTTGTAGATTAGTAGTAAAAATATATAATATAAAAAGGAGAAAAAACAAATGAAAAACTTATCTAGCTGGCTAATAGCCATGTTTGCTTTTATGTTTTGGGCATTCCGTGTAGTTGCAACAGTTATGTACTCAATGGGAAAAGACTTTATAGCAGCTCCACCTAATGGTAATATTGCAATGGAAATTGTATTATTATTTGTAACATTTATTTGTATTTGCCTTATAACTGCAAGAAAATTATTACCAACTTTAATTTATTTAATAGCACATGCATTATATTATGGAATTTACTTATATCAAAATGTATTATTACTAATAGATGGAACAGCGTCTATGAATTCATATATTGATTTATTAGTAGCGTTAGTTGGTATTGCAATACCACTTTTCGCATTCTTTGATGTATTGCTTGATAGAAACAGAAAAGCACACCCAACAGACAAAAAAACAGATTGGTTTTACAAAAATGCAGAATATGATAGAAAAATGGATGAAAGAGCAGACAAAAACCAATATAGAACTTTATAATTATATAAATATTTAGGGGAATGTTATTTTAAAATAGCATTTCCTTTTTTTAAAATAATGACTAATGATACATAAAATATAAATAGGTACAATGGTAAAATAGTACAAATTAAAATAAAATGAGGTAGAAAGATGCAAAAAAGAAAAATCAAAAATACAAAAACAAAAGATGAAAAATGGTTTTTTTCAGATAATAATAAGAACAAAATTCATAATATTAGTGATAAAGATATATACGAATTAATTAAATTGAATAATGAAGAAAAAGAATGGCAAAAAGCTGTTCAACAAGAAGTTATAAATAGAAATGAAATGGAGATGACACAAGGAGAAATATTAATAGATTTTTTTAGAATGATAAATGCAAAGGGTACTATGATAGATTATCCATTTGGACAAAAACTTATAACGTTTGGGAGCACAGGACATCTTTTTAGAGGAGAGAGGCAAATTTTTAGGAAGTCTATCCCTTCATTAAATAGAAAAATAGAATTATTAGATAAAAAAAGTAAAGAATTATATAGAGCAATTGCTAATCTTAGAATAATTAGATTTAGTGATTTTATTTGGAACTTTGATATTGTTCCTTTTTGGGAAGCAAAAATGAGTGATGTAAATTATAAAGTTTTAGCTCAACATTATGGTTTTGAAACAAGCTTGCTGGATTTAACAAATGATTTTAATATTGCTCTATTTTTTGCAACTTGCAAATATGTTAAAGAGAATGATTGTTATGTTCCATTAACAGAAAAAGACATTGAAAAATCTGAGAAAACTAAATGGGGAGTTATTTACCATTCGCCCAATTATATGCTTGATTATTACAATGGAGATAATATATTTAGAATATATGATAAATTTAAACCGGAAGAAATAAAAAATAAAAAATTCGAAATTGATAGTGGAAAGTTTGATGGAGTAGCATTTCAAACTGGGTTCCAACCGTTTATGAGATGCTCAATGCAAAGTGGTTATGTACTTCCAATGAGAGAAGATAACCCTATACAATTAAATAATAGATTTGAAAAAATACATTTTAGACAATCTCCAAAGCTATCTGAAAAAGTTTTTGAAATGATGGAGAATGGAAAAAAAGTAATGCCATTTGAAGGAATTAATAAGGCAAAAAAAGTTATAGATGAAATAAAAACAACATTGATTTTTACAGAAAAAGAGATAGAAGAAGTTTATTACAATGAAGTTGATAAAGAAATTTTTTCAAGTTTAGACGAATTTAAGTATGCCATTACCTCATATAAAATTAATGAAAATTATGATAATGTAAAGATAGTAGAAAAGATAGAAAATAATTATTTAACTAATGAATTAAAGCAAGAAATTAATGAGCAATATAATGAAAAAGATTTATTAAAATATATAGGAGGGACAATATATACTAGACCAGAAGATAGAGAATACCTTAGACAGAAATGTATACAGATATATGGAAAGGAAATATGATAAAATTAAAAATAAAACAGACTTTTTATAAAAATTGACGAAATAATGAAACAAATGTTATAATATATTCCATTAAAATAAAACATATATTAATGTAGGCTATGAAGATAAAGGTATATTAATTAATTTTAGTTGTAGTAAAGAGAATAATAGCAAGGAGGTAATATTGAAAACACTTAGTAATAAATATACTGATAATATTTTTGAAAATATAAAATATATAGATGAGTTTGGAAATGAATATTGGTTTGCACGTGAATTACAAAAAGTATTAGAATACAAAGACTGGAGAAATTTCCAAAAAGTCATAAATAAAGCAGTGCTATCTGCAAAAAATAGTATTTCAAATAGGGAAGATTGGGTTGTTGAAGTCAACAAGCCAATAAAAACTGGGAAGGGAAAAAAAGAAATAATTAAAGATTATAAATTGCCTAGATATATATGCTATCTTATAGTGCAAAATGCTGATCCAAGTAAAGAAGTTGTTGCTTTAGGGCAAACTTATTTTGCAATTCAAACAAGAAAACAGGAAATTACAGAGCAAGAATATGAATCTTTATCAGATGATGAAAAAAGATTTTATCAAAGAAAGTTAACTAAGCAAGGTAATTATACACTCCAAAAAGTAGCTTCATATGCTGGTGTTAAAAATATGGCAGAATTTCATAATGCAGGATATAGAGGATTATATAATGGGGAAACAGCTGATGATATTTTTAAAAGAAAAAAATTACGTTATAGAGAAGATATACTAGATAACATGAATGAAGATGAATTAGTTGCTAATTTATTTAGAATAAATCAAACGAAGCAAAGATTAATTAGAGATAATGTACAAGGTGAAAATAATGCCAAGGCTGTTCATTATGAAGTTGGTAAAAAGGTACGAAAAGCTATTCAAGATATTGGTGGAATGATGCCTGAAGAAATGCCGACACCTAAGAAAAGTTTAAAAGAACTTGAAAAAGAAAAGAAAAAATTAGAAAATAAAGAACAAGAAAAGCTTGAAGAAGTTAAATAATTTATGGAAGTGATAAAAATGATTGTAATAAAAAAAAGTAATCATAAAGAACTGAAAGAAGCAATTGATAACAAATTATCCCAATTCAATAGAGAAAAATGTCAATGGTTAAGAAATAATTCTAGTATTGATCAAAAAGAATACGAAGAAAATGAGCATAATTTTTTTGTATATGTAAATGACAAATTGGTAGGTGGAGCAATTGGATATATAAAATATAATTGGTATTTTTTGGATTTATTGTACATTGATGACGAATATCGTGGACAAGATATAGGTACAGAATTAATTAATCGAATTGAAAAATTGGCTCGAAAAGAAAAATTAGTAGGCATTAGAATGGAAACATGGGACTTTCAAGCTCGAGGTTTTTATGAGAAAAATGGATATATAGTATATGCAGAAATAAAAGACTGTCCACCTGGTACAATAGATTACTTTTTGAAAAAGGAAATATAATAAATTTTATTAGAAAGTGATAAAAATGGAGGGGCTTAAAAATAGTATATTAACCTTGAACAGTAATTTTGATGGTAGAGTTAGTATGTACATGATAATTATGAGTGATAATATTATAACAAGCAAAATGATTGAGTATTTAGGTTATGATGACAAAAATAAGGCTATAAAAAAATTAATTACAAAGGAAGTGAAAAAATGGACGAAAATAAAATGAATATTAACTGGTACCCACGGACACATGGCAAAAACTAAAAAACAAATCATAGAAGATTTAAAATTAGTAGATGTTGTAGTAGAAATTTTAGATGCACGTATTCCAATATCTAGCCAAAATCCAGATATTAAAGAAATAATAAAAAATAAAAAAAGACTTGTTATTTTAAATAAGTCTGACTTATCATGTGAAAAAGAAAATCAAAAATGGTTATCATATTTTAAACAAAATGAAATTCCTGCAGTTCTAGTAGATAGTAATTCAGGAAAAGGAGTTATAGATGCTATTAAGGCTATAGAAAACGTTTATGATAAAGAAAAGTATGAAAATAAAGGGCGAGTAGGAAAATCAATAAGAGTAATGATTTTAGGAATTCCAAATGTAGGAAAATCATCTTTTATAAATAGAATTTCTAAAAAAAGTAGTGCTAAAGTAGGAAACAAACCAGGAGTAACAAGGCAAAAACAATGGGTTAGAGTATCAAATGAAATAGAACTATTAGATACACCTGGTGTATTATGGCCAAAACTAAACAATCAAAAGGTGGCTTTAAACTTAGCATTTACAGGAACAATAAAAGATGATATATTACAAACTATTGAAGTAGGCTATGAACTATTAAAAATATTAGTAAAAGAATATACTTCTAATTTACTAGAAAGATATAAAATAGAACCTCAAGAATTTGAAAATATAATAAACAGTAGTTTAGAAGAAAATGAAAAAATATTAGAAATTATGAATTTAATAGGCAAAAAAAGAGGAGCAATAGTATCTGGTGGGCAAATAGATACAGAGAGAGTTTCTGAAATTTTATTAGATGATTTTAGAAGCGGAAAATTAGGAAAAATAACTTTAGAGAAAGCAAATTAAAAGGAGAAAAAATTGGAACTATTTAATATAAATAAAAATGAGTTAGATATAAATCAAATGTCACCACTTACATGGGCATACATAGGAGATAGTGTATACGAGCTTTATGTGCGTACACATTTAATAAATTCTACAAACTTAAAACCAAACAAATTACACTTAGAATCTATAAAATATGTAAAAGCAAAAGCACAGGCAAATATATTAAAAAAACTTGAAAATAGCTTAACAGACGAAGAAAAAGAAATAGTAAAAAGAGGAAGAAACACACAGCTTCATCATATAGCAAAAAATGCAAGTGTTACTGAATACATACATGCAACAGCTTTTGAAGCACTAATTGGTTATTTATATTTAACCAGAAATGAAAAAAGACTAGAAGAAATATTAAAGCTAGCTATTGAAAATAGAACTTAAAAACCTAGGATTAAAATTTTTAAAACCAAAAATAGCCTTAAAGTTAGTATTATAATTAACTTTAAGGCTTAATTTATGAAAGAAAAATTATTTTGTCTAATTATGTTACAAAAAGTTCATATAAATGAAATAGATTTGTAATATTATAATGCTATAATATAAATAATTATTATAAGGCATATAAAATAATTAATTGAAAAAGTCTAATATTAGTAATTAAATTATTGTATTATGTGAGGTAAAACATATGAAAAAATCAAATAAGTATAAAAAGGAAAACACTTTAAATTTAAAGAAAATGCTTATTATATTTACCATAATCATTATGATTAGTATTTTTAGCATACCATACATATCAATAGCATTTTTTAAAAATATATCAACAATTGCTTCAAATGTTGACGATGACCTGGTACTAGATACTAGCTTAGCAAAAATTATAAATCCTACAAATTATGGTGATTGGGCAAACTATCCAGTAGATTTAAATGATAATGGAATCACTACAGATGATTGGAAAATATTTTATAATGATGGAACAACAGTATATTTAATTGCAGCAGACTATTTGAAGGCTAGTAAAATTCCAGAAGAAGCTGGAATGACAACAAATGGAGAATATAATGCATATTGGAAAGACGATAGCAACTTTGCAGAAAAACAAGGAATGGGCGATTTATCAACAGATGTAGCAAATAGATTTATGTTAAGAAAATATAAAAACGATATAGAATATGCAAATGTTACAGATATAAACTCAAAAGCAACAGCAATATTGCTAGACACCAATATATGGAAAGATTTTGCATTAGGCTTTCCAGGTTCATTTGCTTATGGAAGTCCAACAGTTGAAATGTGGGTTGATTCATGGAATCAAAAGGGTTATGGAGAATTATATGATAAAGTAGTAAGAGAAACAGATAATTATACTTTCAGTAATTGTAATGATTCTTATGTACATTATTATGAAACTAAAGGATATGGCTATAGAGTAGGAACAACAGAGAATAATCCAGTGGAAAATCTAAATATATCTGCAGATATAAATGGGTATAATGATGAACTATATTTCCCACATACTTCAGCATTAGGAACAACAGAAAAATATTGGTTTGCTACCCCTACTTATAGAGAATATCAAAATAGCTTTATGTGCCCACATCAAGCTGAATGTGTATTTAAAGATACTGATATTACAATTTCTTTAGATGGTTCAACTAAAGAAGCACAAAAATTACATGAAGGAGACACAATAGTTTATTATAATATAGATACAAACAGCGTAGAAGAAGGAACTATAGAAAAAGTATATATACACTCAAATGCTAAATCGTTTGTACAATATACATTTAATGACGGAAAAGAATTAAAAGTAACAGATTACCATCCAATATATACAAAAGAAGGCTGGAAGTCCTTTACTGAAAGAAATGGTTATCCAAAACCTCAAATTGGAGATGAAGTAAAAACAATAGCAGGCTGGAAAACAATTACTAATATTACAACATTCTCAGGAGAAGAAAATTGCTATGATTTTTCAGTTAAAAAAAGCAATTCTGAAGATAATGTAAATAATTATTTTGCTAACGATACATTGGTTCAAAGTGCAATAGATACTAAACCACATGAAACAGGAGATTATGGTTCTGTACTATATAATGAGTTTAGCATGGACTGTTTAGTTAGTTGCTCATATGAAGGAATTGTTGGAGGCACAAGGCTAAATATAGAAGAAAGTAATGCAGCAATAAGACCAATAGTAGTACTACCAACTAGTGCAATAGGATGTATTGACAATCAGGGAGTATGGCATCTAGGTGAAGAATCAGGAAAATTAATAGTACATCATTATTTAGAAAATGAAAATGAAGAAGAAACTGAAAACGTAAAACTAGCAGAAGATGAAATTAAAGATAATCTTGCAGACGGATATAATTATGTAACAACTCCACTATCTCCAGATAAATACGATACAGATAAATATGAATATACTGGAAGACATACGGGAGATGAAACAGAAGGACAAATAGTAGCAGAAGAAACAAAAGAAGTTACATATTGGTATAAAGAAAAAACACATAAAATAACAACAGAAGTTAAAGGAATAGGGGGACATATAACAGGCGAGGGACAAGAAAAATATGAAGAAGTTAAACATTTAAATAATAGTACAAAAGATATAGTAGTTACACCAGATGAAGGATATCATATAAAAAGTATAACTATAAATGAAAATGAAGTAGAATTTACAGAAAATGAAGATGGAACATATATGCTTCCTAAATTTGAAAGAATGACAGAAGATAAGCATATAGTAGTTGAATTTGAAAAAACAGAAGTAGAACCAAGCCCAAGTCCATCACCAACACCAAGTCCAAGCCCAGACCCAAGTCCATCACCAACACCAAGTCCAAGCCCAGACCCAACACCAGATCAAAACCCATCTGGTAATCAATCAGAAAGTGGCAATAAGAAACCTCAAGAAACTTTACCTCAAACAGGAGAAAGAATAAATATATTAGGAATTATAGTTGTAGTATTCATTTTTGGAACAATATCATTTATAAAATATAAAAAATTAGTTATAAAATAGTAATTTACTAATATAATAAATTATTGCTAAGGACATATAAAAATTTATTTAATATAAAAGACAGATACTAGTGAACTGAACTCAAAAAGTTAGATACTTTTTGGGTTCAGTTTATAGTTTATCTATCTTTATATATGCAACAAAGAAAGTTTTTGACATATAAATTTAGAGCAAAAAAGTCAAGAAAATGGAACTAACCAATTGACTAAACCACTTTAAATATGTTATAGTAATAAGGTAATTTAAAAAAGGCCCCTTGGTCAAGCGGTTAAGACGCGGCCCTCTCAAGGCCGAATCATGGGTTCGATTCCCGTAGGGGTCACCAAAATATAATTGTTATTTCAATTTATAATAAATAATATTTATAACATTATATAAATTCAGATTACAGCAAAATTCAAAAAAACTATCCCCAGAAGTAATTAAACTTCTGGGGATTTTGTGGTGAGACTTTTTAGGTCCACTTCCTGTCGATTTTGGATTTGGACTTGTAGGAACCTTTGGTTCCCTTTTTCTTCGAAGATACCTCGCGAGAGGCATCTTTTTGAATTTGGCTTATCGCCCGTTGGGTAGCCTCACCATAGCCAAGAGGTAAGGCACTGCTGAAATTTTTCTTCATGATGGACCTCCTGAAAATAAAAATATATTCGTATTTACGAATAACAAAATTATACCACAAAATACATAAGAAGTAAATAATTTTTAAAAAGTTATTGACAAAACAAAAATTTGGTATATAATACATATATACGAACAAGATTTTGCACCTAAAATATAATTTAAAAATTGCAAAAATATACTTATATACTTTTCAGTAACTAATGTTAAAAGTAAAGGAGAATTTTTTATGATAACAACATTACACATAAAAAATATAGGAATTATAGATGACCTAACCATAGACTTTAACGAGGGACTAAATATTTTAACAGGTGAAACCGGTGCAGGCAAAACTCTTATAATAGGTTCAATAGGCATTATAGCAGGTGGCAGGTTTTCTAAAGAAATAATTAGAAAAGGCGAGGAATTTTCATACATAGAAGCAAATATTTATTGTCCTGAAAATGAACTTGCAGTTGATGGTAACATTATAGTATCACGAGAAATTCATGCAAATGGTCGAAATTCATGTAAAATAAATGGCAGGCTTGTAACTGTTGCCGAGCTTAAAGAAATTATGAGTCAAATAATAGATATGCACGGTCAGCACGATAGCCAGTTATTATTAAATCCTGCAGAACATATTTCATATTTAGATAATTTTATTGGAGAAGGTCTAAATGCTCAAAAAGAAAAATATCAAGCATTATATGAAAAATATTTGCAAATTAAGCAAAATTTAAAATCTAATTATGGGGATGAACAAGAAAAAGCCCGCAAATTAGACTTATTAACTTATCAATTTAATGAAATAGAAATGGCAAAATTAAAAATAGGTGAAGAAGAAGATTTATTAGAGCAAAGCAAAAAAATGCATAATTCAGAAAAATTAAAACAAAGTATAGGAATTATAGATGCAGAGCTTAATGAAAATGTAATTTCAGGAATTAGTAATTGTATTAAAAGTTTTGAAAAAATAGAAGACTGCGGAAATGATTATAAAGAAAAGTTAGCAAGTTTAAAAAGCATTTACTATGATATTCAAGAAATGGCAAGAGATATTTCATACATGAGCAGTGAAACCGATTTTGACGAAAGCATGCAAAACGAAATAGAAAATAGGATTGACCTAATTTACTCATTAAAAAGAAAATATGGTAATAGTATTGAAAGCATTTTAAACTATAAAGCTAATGTGCAAGAAGAAATAAACAAAATTCAAAATATAGAAAATATAAATGAAAATCTAAGAAAAAATCTAAAACAAATAGAAGAACAAATGCTAGAAATTTGCAAAGAAATGAACAAACAAAGAGTAGAACAAGCCAAAATATTATCAAATAAAATTAACAAAGAACTAAACTTATTAGAAATGCAAAATGCTAAATTTTCTGTAAATATACAAACAAATGAAAGTTTTAATGAAAATGGTTTAGACAAAATAGAATTTTTTATATGCACAAACATAGGCGAAGAAGCAAAACCACTTATAAAAATTGCATCAGGTGGAGAAATGTCACGTATAATGCTTGCAATAAAAACAGTTCTTGCTAGTGTAGATAAAGTATCTACATTAGTATTTGATGAAATAGATACTGGAATTAGCGGAATGGCATCAAAAGCTGTAGGAGAAAAACTAAAACAAATTTCAAAAACTCAGCAAGTATTGTGTATTACTCATTCTGCATCTATTGCTGCTAAAGGCGATTACAACTATTATATTAGTAAAAAAGTAGAACAAGGAAAAACATTTACAAACATCCAAATGCTATCAGAAGAAAAAGTTATAGAAGAAATAGCTAGAATTTCATCAGGAAATATTACAACTATTGCCAAAGAACATGCAAAAGAGTTAAGAAAAGCAGGTTAACTAAATAAATTGTAAACAAATAAATATCAAAACACTAATATCAACAGCTATTATAGATTCTATTTAACATTAAAACTTTACGTAATTTGCAAGTTTGCAAAACATGTGTTATAATAGGTTAGAGACCTTTTATAAACTCAATGCTATCATTTAGCATTGAAAAAACAAAAGAAGGAGAAAAGCAAATATGCGTGTTAAGAAGCGTGACTGGAAGAAGTATCGGCGGCTATTCATTTTGATAGCCATTACCATCTTATGGCTGGTAATAGCCGTATGTTCTGTTGTTGATCTCGTAAAAAACGAGAAAGCACAGAATAATGGCGAGGACGTAGCCCAAGCAGGAAACGAGAGCACTGAACCTTTTTGCTCACCAGTACTGGTTATTGATGAGCCGGAGCAAGGAATTGCATTACAATATTACATTACGCAAAACAATGTTTCACCAACTACTGCACCAGAGACAGCAGAACCTACACCGGAACAAAGTGATGTTCCTACTGCAGAACCCACGGCTAGTACTACAGAGCAAGAAGCAACACCAGAGCCTACTCCAGCATTCACTCCAGCACCTACTCCAGAACCTACTGCAACACCAACAGCTCAGCCTACTCAGGAGCCAACAACTGCTCCTGAACCTACACCAGAAGTAACAGAGCCTGTTACGGATAACGGTAATTCATCTGAAGATGGCTCCAACGAACAATCCACTTATTGGTGGATTTCTAGTTATCAAAACCCAAATGATTCGTTAGTAACAGCATTAGGGAATGTGATCTATAGAGAAGTAGGAGCTTATATAAGTACATTAGATTATGATGAAGCCATATACACGTACAAGTTATTAGGCAGTACAGTACTGCACCGACTTGAACTTGGGATTCATCATCATAGAACTGTACAAGATGTAATTAACTGTAGAAGTTGTTTTGGAAGTGTAAGTAGCAGGAATAGGAATGGCGTAGAAGAATGCTACATAGTTGCAGAAAATCTACTTAAAAATGGACCTATTGGTCCAAAAAATCTCATCTTTGCCGCTGCGTTTAGGCAGGGAGAAGTCTACTACGTAGCAAACGATGGACGGTGGGTTACCTACTATGGAACAAATTCAGACTATCCAGCTTCATAACTAAAAAGGCCTAAAAGCCAGGAGAAAGCAATGCAATCTCCTGGCTTTCTCCTTGCGTAAAAAATCAAAAACAAAATCATATTTTTAATTACTAATTATTTACATATTTTAATTTATAAGGTATAATGAGTACATTAAAACAAAAAGAAAGGGAGAATTGCTTATGGAAGAAAATCAAAATTTAAACCAAGAACAAGATCAAGAATTAGACCTAAATCATTTAATGATGGTCAGAAGGGAAAAACTAGCAAAACTACAAGCAGAAGGCAAAGATCCATTTCAAATTACAAAATTTGAAACAACACATAATAGCAAACAAATTAAAGATAATTATGATGAATTAGAAGGCAAAGATGTTACAATAGCTGGTAGAATGATGGCTAAACGTATTATGGGAAAAGCCTCTTTTTGTCATATACAAGATGAGCAAGGCAGAATTCAAAGTTATGTTAGTATAAATGAATTAGGTGAAGAAAGTTATAAACAATTTAAAGAAGACGATATTGGAGATATTATTGGAATTACAGGTTTTGTATTTAAAACAAAAACAGGAGAAATTTCAATACATGCAAAAGAGGTAACTTTACTTTCTAAATCATTAAGACCATTACCAGAGAAGTTTCATGGTTTAAAAGATACAGAATTACGTTATCGTCAAAGATATGTTGACTTAATTGTAAATCCAGAAGTAAAAGAGACCTTCAAAAAGAGAATTGAAATTTTAAAAGAAGTAAAAAATGTATTAAATGAAAAAGGATATTTAGAAGTTGAAACTCCTATTTTAAACGTAATAGCAGGAGGAGCATCAGCTAAGCCATTTGTTACTCATCATAATGCATTAGATATAGACATGTATTTAAGAATTGCAAACGAATTATACCTAAAAAGACTTATTGTTGGTGGATTTGATAAAGTATATGAAATGGGAAGAATGTTTAGAAACGAAGGAATGGACTTAAAACATAACCCAGAGTTTACAAACGTAGAGTTATATGCTGCATATCAAGATTACCACGATATGATGGATATTACCGAAGAAATAATTTCAAGAGCAGCCTTAAAAGTATTAGGAACAACAAAAATAACTTACCAAGGTACAGAAATAGATTTAACACCATCATGGAAAAGAATATCTATGATAGACAGTATAAAAGAAGTAACAGGAATAGACTTTAATAAAATAGAAATAGACGAAGAAGCTAAAAAAGTAGCTGAAGACTTAAATGTAGAATTAGATGAATTAAAACTAACAAGAGGAGATATTATTAGCCAAGTATTTGAAGCAAAAGTAGAAGATACTTTAGTACAACCAACATTTATTTATGACTATCCAGTAGAAGTATCTCCACTTACAAAGAAAAAACCATCAGACACACGTTTAACAGAAAGATTTGAATTATTTATTGGTGGTAGAGAATATGGAAATGCATATTCAGAGCTAAACGATCCAATTGACCAATATGAAAGATTTAAAAAACAAGTTGAAGCTAGAGAAGCAGGCGACGAAGAAGCAAACATGATGGATGATGACTTCATAGCAGCACTAGAATACGGTATGCCACCTACAGGAGGACTAGGAATTGGAATTGATAGACTAGTTATGCTACTTACAGATTCAGCTTCTATTAGAGATGTTTTATTATTCCCAACAATGAAACCTTTAAACTAGTTTAATACATTTTAATAAATTAAATGGCATAGCATATAGCATTATTATTCAAAATGGAGATACGATAAATATGGAAGATATAAAAGAAAAATTTGAAAAATTTTATACTATTTTTTTGAATAGTAATAAAAATGAATTAGACAAGTTAGAAGAATATAGACAAGATACAATTAATGAAAGAAAAAAAAGGAACATTATACTTTTTATAATAGAACTGATAGCTTTATTATTTTTTATTTATGGAATTATATCAGGTACTGAAAATATATCAATGTTTGGTTTTATGATTGCTATTTTTGGTCCAATGATTATTGCTTTATGTATTAAAAAAAATATAGTAAAATATGAGAATATATATAAGGATGTAGTAATAAAAAAGATAATAGAATATTTTGAACCATCTTTAAAATATTATCCTGATGCAAACATAGATTATAGCGAATATAATGAAATAGGATTGGAACATTGCAATGAATTTCATTCAACGGATGTCATTAAGGGGATATACTTAACGAATCAAGTAACAATTTCAAAAGTAACTACTCAATATAGCTATAGAGATTTTTCATCAACAACAGGAGGAGGGAATTATGAAACTTTTGAGGGAGTATTTGCAAAAATAAAATTATCCGATAGATTTAACGAAAATATTTATATTAAAAGAAAAACTGATATTAGTGAGAAACTATTTAGCGTTTTTGTAAAAGATATTAACCAAGTTGTTAACACGAGAACGAGAGAACAGCAATTAGATAAAGAATGTAAAAAAATATACATAGATAAATTAAGTAAAGAATTCATTATATATACATCAAATTTAAAATATGAAAACATATTTGATAATAGTTTAATTAAAAATTTAGTTGATATAAGTAATAAACAAAAATTTGAGATAAGCATAAAGAATGGAAATATTTATATAAAATTATGGACTGATGGTGCTTTTT
>CANQRY010000005.1 GCA_947626335.1 uncultured Clostridia bacterium
ATTATATTTTAATGAATTCTTTAGGTACAGTAATTGAATCAGAATCATGTAGCATAGTATATTCAGCAATAAGAACAAAAGATTTAATAGAATATAAGAAGGAACATATACTAACCTATAATATTTATATGGCAATAGGGCAGATAATTAGTTATAGTCTAATATATATATTATATAATTATTTCTATAATGTAAATATATTATCAATATCAGTTTCAATATTAATGTTTTTCTTGATAATATCAGCAATTTACTTGAAGAAAACAGAAAATTATTTGAAAAACAATGAAACATAAATTAAATAATATACATGAATTATAAAACATATATCTAGTGGAGGAATTTACATGAACACTAATAGAATAAGATATAAGCAAAGAGACTTTCATTTGTATGAAATAGATAAATTTACAGATTTAAATTGGAGTTTAGAGAGATTTGGATGTGGACCTACATCAATTGCAAATATATTAGTTAATTATGGTTATGACATTACACCTGTTGATATTGCTAAAAAAATATTATTTAATCGAAAGAGGCAATTTAATGATACATTTTTAAAAAATAAAGGAAGCAATGGTAAGGGTCTGATATATTGTCTTGATAGACTAATTAAAGAAGATAAAATAAATATTGATTATGAAATAGTAAAAATAGATTTTTCTAGTCCAAATAGTATGAAAGAGAAAATTATTGATTTGGTAAAAAAAGGTAATATGGCTATAATTCATGTTGGGCCATCTGAAATAAGTCCTTTAACATTTTCTAAAAACGGACATTATTTAGTAATTAGTGATATTGATGAAAATAATAACTTCTATGTAATTAATTCTAATAAAATAGGTGATAATCAATTAGGTGTTCCCTTTAGCTATGATACTATTATTAAAAATATGGTAGGTAGAAAAGATTCATTTAATTTTCTATTTATTAAAAAAATTTCTGACCTATAATTTTATATCTTTTTAGCTGTTTTTAAATATAAATTTTTGTACAGAGTCAATGACAAGTTGTAAATATCTACGTCGCCCGCACCACAAAATAAGGTGTTCTAAATTTTAGAGCACCTTATTTTTATACTTCTTTTTTATTATTATATACTTTGTCCATGAATTCGTCTGGGTAGTATTTGTCTAATAATTCGTCTATTTTTCCGCCTGCTTCTATGTTTTCACGTCTTTCTGTTTGCCTTTCTGCTGCTAAAAGTGATATTCCAATATCTGATAATATTAGTATTATTAGGACAAGAGTTATTATTCTTAATGTTTTATCATTTAATTTTTCTCTTAGTGAATTTACTAGTGGTGCAACAAATAGAACATATATTATACCTGCAATTCCCCAGTATGTGCAGTGTAAAAGGCTCGTTCTTCCGTTTATATTAAACATTAAATGAGAGTAGTCCCATGATATTGTACCAAATACTTTTTCTTGCACGTAAGAGCATATATATTCAACTATTCCACCTAATATTGCTGTAATAAAAAATACTTTTATTTTATTATCTGTATTTATTTTGCTTAATAATAAATAATAAATTACTGCTCCTATTCCGTAAACAGGCACAAATGGTCCATAAACTAAACCTTGCCTTGTTTCAAAGAAGCCTTGTTTTATGGTAGCAAAAATTGTTTCACATACAAATCCAAAAATACTTCCTATAAAAAATATCCAAAATATTATTATTAATTCTTTTAATATATTTTTTTTATTCATTTTATTACTCCAAGTTTTACACTTTATATTAGTATATTATTTTCTTGTAGTTTTGTGTATTTTTAAGCATATTTAAGTAATTTTATATTCTAATAATAACATAATATTACAGGTTTTGCAATATTTTTACTCTACCTTAATAATTTCTAAATTTTTAATACTCGGACTATAAATTGATTCTCCTTTATAGGTAAATCTTGAGCCATGGCATGGGCAGTCCCATGTTTTTTCTAAGTTATTCCATGAAAGTTCGCACCCCAAATGTGTACATACTGGCCTTACTGCATATATTTTTCCGGTTTTCATCTTTATATATTCCTAATTTTATTCCTTCATAATCTATTACTTTGGCTTGATTTTCTTTTATATTATCTATTTTTCCTTTTGGTAATTTTAATTTATCTACTACCAATCCCTTTACTACTTCTTTTACCATATTACCCATTTCTTCGTGGTTTTTTATTGGCTTTAATCTGGTTGAGGTAAATACTTCTTCGTATGGATTTTTTCTTTCTAAAATTTTATCTACTATAATATTTGCTGCTACATTAGAAGTAGTTATTCCCCACTTTTTATAGCCAGTTCCTACATATACATTTGGCATTAAAGATGAAAACTCTCCTATATATGGAATTTTATCTAGGGAAATTGTGTCTTCTGTTGCCCATTTATATTTTATTTTAGAATTAGGAGCAATTTTTTTTGCAATTTCTTCTAGCTTTTCATAATTTTTAGATAAATCTTTTCCCTCTCCTGTTTTATGATCCATTCCTGCAATTATTAAAAGTGTTTTTCCATTATCCATTTTTGTAGTTCTTACAGATATTGTAGGCTTTTCGCTGTTTATATACATTCCATCTAATTTAAGTTCTTCCGCTTCTAGACCAATTACATAAGACATTTCTTGATACATTTTTAAGAAATAATAACCTGGAACATTTATAATTGGGTAATGTGAGCTTATAACAACATATTTAGCTTCTACCATTTTTCCTTCATCTGTTATTACTTCATATTTGTTTTCTTTATTTTTTAGTTCCACTACTTTTGTATTTTCAAATATTTGCACTTCCGGCATTGCATTTACTAGCCCTAAAGCATATTTTACTGGATTAAATTTTGCTTGATTTGGAAATTTAATTGCACCAAGAATTTTATCTAACGGAAGATTAACATTAGTTACAAATTCTGCCGGAAACCCTAGGCTTTTAACCGCTTCTACTTCTTTTTTTATTTTTGGAATTTCTTTTTCTTCTCTAGTAAATATATAATTGTCTGCTTTTTGAAATTCACATTCTATTTTTTCTTTTTTTATAATTTCTTCTATATTTTTTATTGCTGCTTCATTTGCTTCTAAATATTCTTTTGCTTTTTTCTCGCCCTGCGAATTAATTAAATAATCGTAAAATAGGCCATGCTGACTAGTAATTTTAGCCGTAGAATTTCCTGTTGTATTACAACATAAAGTTTTCTTTTCTAATAAAACTACTTTCATTTTTGCCTTTGATAAATAGTATGCTATAGTTATTCCTGTAAGGCCTCCGCCTATAATGCATACATCTGCTTTTTTATTTCTCTCTAATTTAGGAAATGTTTTTCTATTTTCTTTTGTGCTTTCTAACCAATACGATTCCATTTTTCTCTCCTTAATATTTATTTTTTAGTTAGCATAACCTGCATACTAATATTTCTATTATTTCTTAAAACTTCAAATGTTATAATATCTCCTGGGCTTTTACTGTAGATATATGTTCTTAAATCGCACATTTTATTTAAAGTAATTCCATCTACTTCAAGTAATATATCTTTTTCTTTTAAGCCATATCTTGCCGCAGGTGAATTTGCATTTATTTGTGCTATATAAATTCCATCATCTAGTTTTAAATTATTATCTAAATATGGAATTACGTTTTTATCATAAGCAAAAATTCCTAAATATGCTTCATCAAACTTTCCATTTGTTATAAAGCTTTGTATTATTGGCTTTGCAGTGTTTATTGGTATTGCAAAGCCTATTCCCTCTGCAGTTGTAATTTTTACACTATTTATTCCTATAACTTCACCTTTTGCATTTATAAGTGGTCCTCCACTATTTCCCGGATTTATTGTTGCATCTGTTTGAATTAAGTTTCCCATATATGAAGATTTTTCTTCTTCTTCCAATATTATAGTTCTATTTAATGCACTTATAATTCCTGAAGTTACTGTTCTTTGAAATTCAAATCCTATTGGATTTCCTATTGCATAAACTGATTGTCCCACCTTTATATTATCAGAATTTCCAAGTGCTACGTGTTTTAAATTATTTGCGTTTATTTTTACTATTGCTAAGTCAATGTCTGAATCTGACCATACAACATTTCCTTGATAGTTTTTTCCGCTTGCAAGTGTAATATAACAACTGCTATATTTAGCTCCAGATACATGTTCATTTGTTAAGATGTAGCCATTATCAGATACTATCATTCCTGTGCCTAGTCCTATTTTTGTGCTTCCATCTTCTAGAAATATTGTATTTCCTGCGCTTTTAAGTTTTGAAATTCCAACTATACTTTCATTTACTTCTTCTATTACACTTTCAATTGTTTTATCTTTTTCTTGTACTTCTTGTATTGTTTGTGACAGCCTTTCTACCTCTACTTTCATTCCAGACAAATTAGAAGAATTGCTAATATCTATATTTGTATATAGTACATATACTAGGGAAATTATAATAACAATTAAAATGCTAATTGTAACACCTAAAATATATTTTTTTATTAAAGCTTTATTTTTTCTTTTTATGTATTTTTCCATAACCCCTCCTATAATATAATTTTTCCCTTCTTATAGATTTTTAAACAAAAAAATACCAAAAGTATTGCTACTTTTGGCTTATATTTTTTTATTTATGCTTTTTTTGCTTCTTCATAACGTTTTATTTTTTGTGTGGTAGTTTTTGCAAGTGGCTCAGTTGTTATAGTAATTTCTTTAATATGCTTTACGTCTGGAAGTGTTTTATTTATTTCTTTAATTTGTTGCCATATTATTTCTTTCTTTTCTTCTTCAGATTTTTCTCCATATAGGTTTTTCATGTTTTCTTCGTTATATACTATTTTTGCACAAAGTGTTGTATCTCTAGAGCTTTTGTTTCTTGCAAATACTAAACTTTCTTCTACAATTGGTAATTGGTTAAGCAAAATTTCTATTTCTTGTGGATATACATTTTTTCCATTTTTTAAAACAATTACATCATTTTTTCTACCAGATATGTATAAAAATCCGTCTTTATCTAAATAACCATAATCTCCTGTATAAAACCATCCGTCTTTCATGCATTTTTTGGTTGCTTCTTCGTTTTCGTAATATCCAAGCATTACACTTGGACCTTTTACTACAATTTCTCCTATGTTTTCTTCGTTTGGATTATCTATTTTTACCTCTAAATTAGGAAGTGGAAGTCCTATTGAACCAGGTCTTTTTTCTTTGTCTGTTTCTGCAGATACAACAGGTGATGTTTCTGTTAAACCATAGCCTTGTATTAGATCTACACCAAAATCATTAAGTCCTTTTATAATTTTTTTATCTAATGGTGCTGCACCTACTAAAACTATTCTTAATTTTCCTCCAAAATTATCTATAATTGGTTTAAATACTTTTCTTCTAATATCTATGTTTACTTTTCTAAGTGCTTTTGTGGTTGCTATCATTGTTTTCATTAAAGGCTTTTTCCCCTGCTCTTCAATACCTTTCCATATTTTTTTATAAATATTTTCTAATACTAATGGAACAGATACAAAAACGCTTATTTGATATTCATTCATATTTTTTTGTATGTATTTTATACCATCACAAAATGCAACAGTTACGCCATTGTAAATTCCAAAAAGAAAAGTAATTGTACATTCAAAAGTGTGATGAATTGGTAAAAATGAAAGCAGAGTGTCTGTTGGGTATAGTTTTAAATAACCTGCTAGTGCAGTAATATCACTACAAATATTATTTTGTGAAAGTAAAACTCCTTTAGATATGTTAGTAGTTCCAGATGTGAATAATAAAATTGAAGGGGCATTTTCGTCAATTACTACTTTTTCGTATTCATTGTTTCCATCTTTTAATAGTTTTTCACCTTGTGATATTAAGTCACTATATAGTATTACCCCATCATTTTTTTCATTTTCCATGTTAATTATATATTTTAAATTGCTATTTTCTAATGATAAAATAGTATTTATATATTTTGGCTCACAAACAATTGCCTCTGCTTTGCTTCTTAAAATTAGTGATTTAAGTTCATTTTCTGGAAGTGCTTTATCTAGTGGAACAATTATCATTCCCCCTGTTGTAACTGCCAAATATGTTACACACCATTCATAGCGGTTATTTCCTATTACTGCTATTTTTTTATCCTTTAAGCCCATTTCTAATAATTTTGTAGATAATGCTTCTATATCTTTTTTAAATTCTGAATATGTTTTACTAACATATTCTGTTTCATTACCGTTTTTTATTTTATATTTATATGCTGTATTTTCTGGATATTTTTCAGTTGTTCTATTTATTAGTTCTCTAAAGTTTTTGATTTTTTCGGTTTCATGAACGATTCTGCTTTTTTCTTTTTTCATACTTAATTTCATTCCTTTCTTGCTTATAAGTGCAACTAAAAAATAAAATTTTTTGTAAAACATTTTTAGTAACTATTTTTTTCTTGCATTTTAATCTTTTTCATTTTACAATAAAAGGAATTTTTTTGCAACATTTTCATTGATTTTTCTAGTTTATTAGTATATACTCTTTATGAAAAGAAATCTTTAAAATAAATAAAGGGGCTATTTATATGGGGGAAATTTTATACAGTTTAACTAACTCACAAAAATCTATTTATTTAACTGAAGAATATGCTTCTAACACAAATTTGAATAATATTAGCGGATGTATTAAAATTAAAGAGCCTATTGATTTTAGCTCTTTAGAAAAGGCACTAAATATATTTGTTCAAAAAAATGATGCGGTTAGACTAAGAATTGTGCTTGATAATGGCACTCCAAAGCAATATGTAAAAGAGTATAAACAATTTTCTGTTCCTATTTTTGAATTAGAAAATGATAATGATTTAAATAATTTAAATAAGCAAGCAGTTAATACAGTTTTTAATTTTATAGATTCTGATTTATTTTCTTTTTACTTATTTAAATTTCCAAATTTAACTGGTGGATTTGTTTTTTCTTTTCACCACATTATTTCTGACGCTTGGAGCACAAGTTTATTTCTTAATGAAGTAATGCAAATTTATACTAATCTTATTAATAAAGAAGAAGTTAATTATTCATTAAATTCTTCTTATATTGATTATATAAACTCTGAAAATGAATATATTTCTTCTAGTAAATTTGAAAAAGATAAAGAGTTTTGGAATACATATTTTGCAAGCTCTCCAGAACTTGCAAAAATAACAGATAATATTACAGAATCTGGCTCCGAAGCAGCTAGAGAATGTTTTCACTTAGAAAAAAATATGAATGAGCAAGTATTAGATTTTTGCAAAAATCATCACTGTTCAGTTTACACATTTTTTCTATGCATTTTTTCTATTTATCTTTCTAAAATCAACAATATGAAAAATCCTATTATTGGTACTCCTGTTTTAAATCGTTCTAACTTTAAGGAAAAAAATACATGTGGTATGTATATAAGCACCATTCCTTTTAAATCAGACGTAAAACCGGATTCTAATTTTAGTAATTTTTTAAAAGATACTTCTGTACTTCAAATGTCTATTTATAGGCATCAAAAGTACCCATATACACTTTTATTAGAAGAATTAAAGCAAAAATATAATTATACACAAAATTTATATGATGTTGTATTTTCTTATCAAAATGCCCGTGATAATAATAAAGAATGCAAAACTCCTTATTCTTCTCATTGGCTATTTAATGGACAAACTGTTGAAACACTTGAAATTCACTTTTTTGATATGGACGATACTGGCGATTTTGATATTTTTTATGATTATCAAATTTCAAAATTAACAAAAGAAGATGTTACAAAAATTCATAATCGTATTTTAAATATAGTTTTACAAGTTATTAAAAATCCTAATATATTATTAAAAGACATTGAAATAGCAACCTTAGAAGAAAAAAAACAAATTCTAAATGATTTTAATAATACTTTTGTTCCTTATGACAAAAACGAAGAAATAGTTAATGTTTTTGAAAAGCAAGTAAAAAATCATGAAAATGAAATTGCTCTTGTTTTTGAAAATGAAACTTACACCTACTTAGAGCTTAACAAAAAAGCAAATGAACTTGCTAGATTTTTAATTAAACAAGGTGCTAAGCCTAATGATAAAATTGCAATTTATTTGCCTAGATGCAGTAATATTATTGTTTCTATGCTTGCTATAAAAAAGGCTGGATGTGCTTATTTATTAGTTGAAAGTAGCCTTCCTATTGATCGTATTTGCTATATGCTTACAAATAGCAATGCATCTTTTGTAATTACTAATAAGGAGCTTTATAAAAAGGAAATTACATCTTGCATTTTACTTGAAAATGTTCCTTTTGGCAGTATAGATAATAACAACTTAAATTTACCTTGCCCTCCAGAAGATTATTTATCAGTAGTTTATACTTCTGGTTCTACTGGCATGCCAAAGGGTATTTTGGTTAAGAACTTTAGTATGCTTAATTTGGTTTTAGGCTACTTAAATTCAATGAATGCAGACAAATTAAATAATTTTATTAGTATTTGTTCTGTTTCTTTTGATATGTTTGCAGCAGAAGTGTGGATTCCTCTTCTACTTGGTAAAAAATTAGTTTTAGCAAATGAAGAAGAATCTAAAAATCCTATTTTAATGTCTAACTTAATTGAAAAAGAAGCTATTGAATTTATGCTAATTACTTCATCTAAAATGAATTTATTATTACTTAATTCTAATACAAGTAAATGTCTTAATATTTTAAAAGCAATTCAATTAGGTGGAGAAGTGTTAAATTCAGAATTTTATTCAAAATTAGTTCATTATACTAATGCTAAAATATATAATGGTTACGGTCCTTCTGAAACAACTTCTTGTGCTACTTGTAAAATGGTTACTTCTTCTAATGATATTACTATTGGAAAGCCTTTACCTAATGTTAAAATATATATTTGTAATGAACATTTAAATTTATGCCCTCCTGAAATTACTGGTGAACTATGTATTGCAGGTGACGGTGTTTCTTATGGATATGTTAATAATATAGAGCTTACTAATAAAAACTTCGTTAAAAATCCTTTTGGTGATGGACTTTTATATAAAACAGGTGACTTAGCTAAATTTTTGCCTAATGGTGAAATTGCCTACATTGGCAGAAATGACTCACAAGTTAAAATAAGAGGCTTAAGGATAGAGTTAGAAGAAATAAATAAGGTTATTCTTAAACATGATTCTGTTCAAAACTGTGTAACTGTTGTAAAAAAAGTAAACGGCGTAGATAGTATTTGTTGCTATTTAGTAGCAAATAATTTTAATAAAGATGCCTTAAAAGATTATGCATCTAAAAAATTACCTTATTATATGGTGCCTTCACATTTTGTTTTACTAAATGAGCTTCCAATTACAGCTAATGGAAAGATTGACCTTAAAGCTCTTCCAGATATTTTGGTTACAAGCGAATATATTAAACCTGAAACTTCTATGGAAAAGGCTATTACTGATTTATGGGAAAATGTATTAAACATAAAAAATGTTAGTGTAACTAGTAACTTTTTTGAACTTGGTGGTGACTCTCTTTCTGCTATTAAATTTATTGCAGATTTAGATAACAAGCTTCATATTAGAATGCAAGTAAAAGATGTTTTTAATTTTCCTAGTGTTCGTGCACTTGCTAAATATATTGAGCAAATGCCTAATTATAAAGGCTCAAATACTAAACAAATTACTAAAATTGCAAATCAAGATTCTTATATTGCAAGTTCTGCACAAAAAAGAATTTATTATACAGTTCAAAAAGAAGGCGAAAACTCTATTACTTATAACACCCCTGGTGGACTTATATTTAAGGAATCACCAGATATTGTTAAACTTGAAAATAGTTTTACAAAGTTAATAGAACTAAATGAGGCTTTACGTACATATTTTGTTTTAGAAGAAGACGAAGTAAAACAAAAAATTATACCACCTTTTAAATTTAAATTAGAAGTAATTAATGCAAATTCTAATAATATGGTGGAATTATTTGATTCATTTATTAAGCCTTTCGATTTATCTAAGGCACCTCTTTTTAGAGCAAAACTTGCTTTGCTAGAAGATGGAAAAGCTATTTTGTTACTTGATATGCACCATATTATTTGTGATGGAGAATCTACTCATATTTTTCTTGATGAATTATGCGAGTATTATAAAGGAAATTCTGTTACTCCTTCTCCTATTGATTATAAGGATTATGCTTATTGGGAAAAACAAGAAATGGATTCTTATGAATATAAGGAAATGGAGAAATATTGGTTAGAAAAATTTAGTGAAGAAATTCCAACTTTAAATATGCCTACTAGCTTTTCTCGCCCTGCAAGCCTTACATTTGATGGTCATAAATTAACAAATAAATTAGAAAATGCTGATAAAATTCATGATTTATGTAACAGCTTAAAAATTACACCTTACCAATTCTTTTTGGCAATGTATTACATTTTGTTATATGAATACACTGGTCAAGATGATATTATAGTTGGAACTCCTGTTGTAGGAAGGCCTCAAAAAGAATTACATTCTATTGTTGGAATGTTTGTTAATACTTTGGCTTTAAGGGGAAAAATACTTCCAGAAGAAACTGTTTTTGACTTCATAAGTAGAATGTCTACTAATATTTTGGAAGATTTTAAAAATGATTTTTACCCTTTTGATGAGCTTATAAATAAATTAAAAATAGAAAAAGACCCTAGTAGGAATCCTTTGTTTGATACAATGTTTGTTTATCAAAATGAAGGTATGAAAGAAGTGCATTTAGGAAATCTTACTGCTAATTATTATATACCAGATTCATCTATTTCTAAATTTGATTTTACTTTAGAGGTTTTGCCTGATAAAAATAATTTTGTATGTAATTTAGAGTATAATAAACATTTATATAAAGATGAATTTATGAAAGACTTTTTGATGCATTATTTGCAATTAGTAAATTGCATTTTAGAAAACCCACATGTTTTTGTAAAAGAGGTTTCAATTTTAACCCCTTCTGAAGAAAAACAGATTTTCGAAGAATTTAACTCATGTAATTCTAAATTATTAGAAAATGAAACAGTAATATCTCTTTTTGAAAAACAAGTAAAAAATAATCCTGAAAAAACAGCTATTATTTTTGAAAATACAAAATTATCTTATGATGATTTAAATAAAAAAACAAATCAAATAGCAAATTTCCTTATTTCTAAAAATATAAAAAGAAATTCTGTTATTGGTATTTTGCTTCCTCGCATGTCAGAAGCTATTATTTGTATGCTTGGCATTTTAAAAGCAGGCTGTGCGTATATGTTAATTGATTATAATTTACCTTATGATAGAATTTTGTATATTCTAGAAAATAGTAAGGCCCCTTTATTATTTACAAATAAGGATGTTAAAACTATTGATTATGCTAATACATGTTTTATTGAAGACGAAAACTTTAATTTATATCGCAGTGATAACCCTTCTGTTTTTATTAGTGAAGATGATTTATTTAGCGTAATTTATACCTCAGGCTCTACTGGTACTCCAAAAGGAGTTATGCTAAAACGTAAAGGCGTAGTTAATTTACTTCTTAATTACAAACTAGTACTTCATACAGATATTTGTGAAAACTTTATTAGTATAAGTACAGTTTCATTTGATATGTTTATAGTAGAAACTTTCATACCGCTTCTTTCTGGTAAAACAATGGTTTTAACTAATGAAGAGGAACAAAAAATACCTGTTACTATGGCAGAAGTAATTAAAAACCATAATATAGACTTTCTTTTAACAACTCCTAGTCGTATTGAACTACTTTTAAGTGCTACTACTATAGATTGCTTAAAAAGTTTAAAAGTTATTCAGTTAGGTGGAGAAGTATTTACTCCTGATCTTTATTCAAGACTTTCTAAAGTGACTCAAGCTAACATTTATAATGGTTATGGTCCTACAGAAATAACAGCATGTTGTTCATGTGCACTTATTAAAAATGCTAATAACATTACTATTGGAAAACCTTTTGAATATGATTCTATTTATATTTGTAACCAAAATTTAGGACTTTGCCCTAAATATGTTCCTGGTGAAATTTGTGTTGGCGGAAAAGGTGTAGCAAATGGATATTTAAATTCTCCAGAATTAACACAAAAAAGTTTTGTTAAAAACCCTTATGGAGAAGGTACATTATACAGAACTGGTGATATTGGATATTTCAGAGATGATGGAAATATTGTATATATAGGAAGAAGAGATTTTCAAATTAAAATAAGAGGTCTTCGTGTAGAATTATCTGAAATTGAAAATAAAATATTAGAACTTCCAGAAATTAAAAGCTGCTCTGTTATTTATAAAAAAGAAAAAAATGATGCTTACCTTGTTTGCTTTTATACTATAAATACTAAAATAGAAGATTCTAAAATTCGTAGTAATCTTAAGAAAAGCCTTCCACTATATATGGTTCCAAAATATATGGTTTGTTTGGAGAATATGCCAATTACTGCAAATGGAAAAATAAATAAAAAATTACTAGAAAATTATGAAATTGCAAAAGAGCAAGATAGAAGCTATGTTGCTCCTCAAACAGATTTTGAAAAATTAGCCTGCCATGTTTGGGAACAACTTCTTAATACTAAGGTTGGTATTGAAGATGATATTTTTGAACTTGGTGCAGATTCTTTGCTTGCTATTAAATTTAAAACTGAATTATTAGCAAATGAAATTAACATACCATATTCTGATATTTTTAAATATACTACTATAAAAGAATTAGGAGAGTCTTATTATAAGGCTATTCCAGCAAGTGTAAATGCAGTTTATACTGAAAATATTAAAGATATTTCAGCCATACTTGATAAAAACTCTGTAAATAATATAAAGCCTTCTTTATTAGAAACAAAAACTTGCAATAACGTACTATTACTTGGCGGAAACGGCTTTGTTGGTATGCATATTTTAGATGAGTTTATTAAAAATGATACTGGTAATATTTATTGTATAATTCGTAATAAAAATAATAAAAATGCTAAAGAGCGTTTTATTGATACTTTACATTTTTATTTTGGTAATAAATTAGATAATTTTATTGGCAAAAGAATTTTTATTATAGAAGCTAATATTACAGAAGAAAACTTTGGTCTTCCTTATAAGGATTTCGAGGAATTAACAAATAATATTTCTATTGTTGTAGATTCTGCTGCTATGGTAAAACACTATGGAGATAGTAATAAATTTAAACATATAAATGTTGACTTAACTAAAAATATTATACATTATTGCTTAAAGTATAATAAACGTTTATTATATATTTCAACTATTAGTGTTGCAGGAAATAGTGTCTCTTCTGATTTAAAACAAAATGATATTACATTTTCTGAATCATGTTTTTACATTGGACAAAAGCTAGATAATTTATATGTTAAAAGTAAATTTGATGCAGAAAAACTAGTATTTGATGGTATTTCTAACGGATTAAATGCTCAAATTTTGCGTTTAGGAAATATTACTAACCGTTACGCAGACGGAAAATTCCAAATAAATTCAGATGAAAATGCTTTTGTAAATAGAATTAAATCATTTATGCAAATAGGATTTATTCCTAATAATTTAGCAGAGCTTCCTTTAGAATTTACTCCCGTAGACATATGCGCTACTGCTATTATAAATATTTTACAAAATTATAATAAAAGCTTATCTGTATTTCATTTATATAATGATAATTTTATAAAAATGAATGATTTTATAAATTTTGCAGAAAAAAACGGACATAAAATGACTTTATGTTCTGAAACTGAATTTCAAAATAAAATAAATGAAATGCTTAAAAATGATGGCGGAAAAGATAAATTATCTGGTATTATAACAGATATTGATTTTATAAAAGATTTATCTTATACTAATAATGTAAATACAACTTGTGAACTTACTAAATTCTTCTTACATCAGCTAAACTTTCATTGGCCTATTATAGATACAAATTATTTAAAAAAATATTTATTAAATTTATAATTTAAAAATAGGGGGAAAACAAATGAACAATATTGGGTCTTTGGTTTTAATGATTATTTCTGAAATTTTAATAATTGGAGTTTATGTTCTTATAAGACAAACAACTAGAAAAAACCAACTTAAAACTGCTTTTAACTGGATTTTATTTGCGTTTTTTATATGGACACTTGGTTCTATTTTGCAAATTTTATTTCAAAATTCAAATATTGAACCTGTATTTTTCGAGAAAATTGCATGTATTGGAGTTGCATTTTCTCCGGTAATATTTTTACTAATGTCTATTATATTCGCAAAAACGAAAATTACATTTAAATGGCCTTATGCCTTGCTTTTTGTAATACCTATTACAACTATAATTATTACATTTACTAATGATTATAACCATTTAATGTTTAAAAATTACTCTATTTACTCTACAGAAATGGAATACGGATCATATTTTCCAATTCACTCTCTTTATACTTATTTATTATTTGGAATTGGGCTTGTTATATTTTTAAGATATTCAATTAAAAATTCCGGATTCTTTTCAAAACAGTCAATTTTGATAATTATTGGAACACTAATTCCTTTTGCAGCAAATGTAGTTGGTATGTTAAATATTATTCCACTTACTACTTATTCTACGCCTATTACATTTACATTTATGATATTATTATATGCAGTAGCAATATTCAAATTTGATTTTATGAAAGTAACACCAATTGCCCTTCAGAAAATTGTAGATAGAATATCTGATGGTTATATTGTTCTCGATACTGAAGATATAATTATTGATTTTAATAAAACATTTTTACATATGTTTGGGTTTTCGGCAAATGAATTAAGAGGCGTAAATTTATTTGAAGTTTCTATAAAAGATGAAGAAAAGCGTTATTTTTCACGTGAAGATCAAGCTTTTATTAAAAAAGCCATTGCATCTATAAAATCTTCTGATAAAACATATAGCTTTGATAAAACAGTGGAAAACTTAGATGCATATTTTCATATAGAGTTTAGTGGAATTAGAGATAAAGGTAATTTTTTAGGAACTTTAATTTTATTTAAAGATACTACTCAGCATATGCACGATATGCAAACTATTAAAGAAAATCAAAATATGCTTATGGAAAGAGAACGTTTAGCTTCACTTGGACAATTAATTGGTGGCATTGCACACAACTTAAAAACACCTATTATGTCCATAGCTGGTGCAGCAGAAGGCCTAACAGATTTAACTAAAGAATATGAATCATCTGTTGGTGACCCTGAAGTTACGACTGAGGACCATCATGCTATAGCAAAAGATATGTATGAATGGATAGATAAAATTAAAAATTATACGGAATATATGTCAGACGTAATTACTGCAGTAAAAGGACAAGCTGTTACTTTGTCAGAGGAGCAAGCTGTTTCATTTAACTTAGATGAACTTGTAAAACGTGTTGATATTTTAATGAAACATGAACTTAAAAATGCTTTAATTACTTTAAATATTAAAATGGAAGCAGATCCTAATATAGTTTTAAAAGGAAATATAAATAGTTTAGTACAAGTTATAAATAATATGATTTCAAATGCTATTCAAGCATATAATGGCAAAACAAATGAAGAAATTAACTTAATTTTAGCTCAAAGTGGTAAAAACGTAACTATTTCTATTGAAGATAAAGCAGGAGGACTTCCAAAAGAAGTCCAAGAAAAATTATTTAAAGAAATGATTACAACAAAAGGTAAAAATGGTACAGGACTTGGACTATTTATGTCATATTCTACAATTCGTGCTCACTTTAATGGTAATATTACTTATGACACTAAAAATGGCGAAGGAACTAAATTTAATATTATTTTACCTGTTTAATATTATATTAAAACTAGTTATTACAAAAAATAGCTAGTTTTTTTATATTTTTTATTAAAAAAATTGTAAAAAAATTACAAATTATGATATAATTCGATTAATAAAAGTTACGCTAAAGATGAAGTGCCTTTTTTAGGTAAGTAAATTAATGTGGGGAAAGGAATGAAGTATTTTATGAGAAAAAATATGCAATCTACTACTGGCTCTGGATACAAAATAATTGCAGTAGATGATGAAGAAGGAATTGTTGATTCTTTATCTGTATTTTTAAAACGTTCTGGATATAATTTAACTGGCGTAACAGACCCAATGGAGGCAATAGAACTTGTTAAAAATGAACATTTTGATTTAATGATACTAGACTTTATTATGACACCTATTCATGGTGATAAAGTAGTTGAGGAAATTAGAAAATTTAATAAAGAGCTATATATTTTACTATTAACAGGTCATAAAGATTTAGCTCCACCACTTGAAACAATTAGAAAATTAGATATTCAAGGTTATTGCGAAAAAAGTGATAAATTTGACCAATTATTACTTCTTATTGAATCTGGCATAAAATCAATTGAGCAAATGAATGAAATTAAAAGAATAAATGGTGAATTATCAGAAACTATTGATAAATTGGAAAAAGCATATTTAGATAGTATTGAAACTTTAAGATATACTGTTGAAGCAAAAGACCCATATACTAAAGGTCATTCTGATAGAGTTTCTAGCTATTCAGTACTAATTGGAAAATATCTTGGCCTTTCTGAAGATGACTTAAAAACTTTAAGAATTGGCGGATTATTCCACGATATTGGAAAAATAGGAATTCCAGATAGTATTTTATTAAAAGACTCTAAATTAACAGATGATGAGTATTCTGAAATTAAAAATCATCCATCTATTGGTGCACATATTTTATGCAATGCAGAGGCTTTTCAAGATATTATACCTATTGTTAAGCACCATCATGAAAGATTTGATGGAAGAGGTTACCCGGGAAAATTAAAGGGCGAAGACATTCCATATTTTGCTCGTATCGCAGCAGTTGCTGATACTTTTGATGCAATGACTTCAAAAAGAACTTATAGAGATAGTCTTCCTTTAGATGTAGTAAAAGAGGAAATTGAAGACTGCTCTGGAACTCAGTTTGACCCTAAAATTGCAAAAGTATTTTTAGATATTTTAAATAATCATTATGATGAAATTAAAAAAATACAGAATGAATTTTAATAAAAAAATACCCCCAGAAAATTTTCTGGGGATTTTTTATTTATCTATTGTTTTATATTTTAAATATGCACAAACTCCGATTATTGTTATTATTCCAATTACTATTATGACTATGTCCGTTACTATTCCTGTTTGTGGTAATTTTTCTTCTTCCACTTCATAACTTCCCTCTACCTGTAGTGCATCATCTAAATATTTTGCTATAGGTACATCTGACTGTAATTGCATTGATTTTGAAATTGTAGTTTTTTGGTCTTCTCCTTTAGTTACAACCTCTTTTATGTATAAGTAAATTACATCATAACTTGATAATTCTTCATAGTTTTTACTCTCTCTTGTATCTATTGTTATTGAAAGCTTATTTTTTGAATTTTGTGAATCAGTAATTTTTACCCAATCTTTAATGTTAGTTTCTTCTTGTTTTGATGATAAGTAATAATAATATTCTACGTTATCATTTTTTAAACTTCTTGTTATAGTATCAATATCTGCTTTTATTATTACATATTCTTCTTTTATATTATTTGTATAATAAAAAGCATTTATTGTTTTTATTGTACATTTTGCATTTGTAAGATTAGCAGGTTCAGCTTTAGGTCCTGTACTTGGCTCTTGACTTGGTGATGTTTCTGGACTTGGCGGTGTAGTTTCTTCTGGTGTTGGTGATGTTTCTGGGCTTGGCGATGTAGTTTCCTCTGGTGTTGGTGATGTTTCTGGACTTGGCGATGTAGTTTCCTCTGGTGTTGGTGATGTTTCTGGACTTGGCGATGTAGTTTCCTCTGGTGTTGGTGATGTTTCTGGACTTGGCGATGTAGTTTCTTCCGGTGTTGGTGACGTTTCTGGGCTTGGTGATGTAGTTTCCTCTGGTGTTGATATTACTTCTACATTAAAATCTGTAGTTTTTGTTTCATAAGTTAGTGTAATTTTAACTGTTCCTGTATTTTCATTACTAAATTCTGATACATCTACACCTTCAGAATTCATTGGTATTTCTTCTTCTAATCCATTGCTATATGTTATTATTATTGTTCCATCTTGTAAATTTAAACTTTCTTCATTTTGAATGTATTTTGTTTTTGTAGGCATTGTTCCAACTTTAATTGAGCTTACTTTCATATCTTGCGTAAATGCTTTTATTGTTGAATCTGAATTTGCCATATCAGATCTTGATTCTGTTATATTTCCCAAATCCCCCCAATTATTCGTACTTATATAGTTTTCTGTTGTAAAAAAGCATTTGTTTTTTTCCGTTTTTACTACATTATATATTTCAAAATTCGGATATTGTTCTAGTATTTTTGTGTCATAGTTTTCTACTGGTATAACTATATTATTTCCGTCTGTTGGTTTTATTTGTAATACAACAGTAAAGGTATTTCCTGTTATTTTTATTGGTTTTAAAAATTCTAATGTATGATAACCCGCTGATAATGTTTCTTCATTTCCTGATTTCAATTGTACTTCTACAAGGTTAGATAGTGTTTTATCATCTCCATTTGGATTAACATATACTTTGTATTTACTATCTTCTAACACACTTACAGAAACCTGTGTTAGCGCTTCTAGATTTTCCGATTCCTTAGTAAATACATTTGCTAGATATAATTTATTTGTTAGAAGTTCTAGTCCTGCTGTACTTCCAAATTCATTATATTGATAAATATGATCATAATCTATGGTATCTGATGAATTAGTAATTCCTCCTAACAATGAATATATATAAACATCTTCATATGATATATACATAAATCCACCTTTTCCAATTGAATCTCCCCATGAATTTCTAATTATCCAAGCTCCATTTTCTTTTGGCTGATGCTCATCTTTAAAGTTCGTTTTTTGATATCCATCATCCCATCCAATTATTGATACTGCGTGGTTAATTGGATATTGTGTTAAATCATACGTATCACAATAAATTGCAGATGTTTCTTCATTGTAAAATTGCGTGTTTGGTTGTGCTCCATATATACAAGCTGAAATAGATCCATAAGTTTTTATATGTTCTTTCATTTGTTGCTTTATATTTGTAAGATCATCTGTACCTACCTTATATGAAGGAAAGTCTACTGCATCATATACTTGGCTTGATACTGTTTTATTTTGTATTTCAGAAATATTGATAGGATCTTCATTGTTTTGAAATGCCATTTCAGATTCAGGAATTGCTCCTTGTCCATTTGTTAAATAGTTTAAAGCTATATTAAAGTTTGCACCTGAACCTACTTTTCTATTTAGTCCATATATGTTTTCTTTGTCTGCAAAAGTTTTTGTTGTAGCATATTCCATGTGTCTTTCTGAAAAGTCATATACTACTGGCGTTTGAATTTTTCTGTTATAATCCCTCATTGCTAAATTTGTTTCAAGTGAAGATAATGCAGCAAAGGTCCAACATGAATTTGTTTTCATTTGGTTTTTTATTACTAAATTAGCAGGAATTATGCTTTGCAAAGAAAAATTTGGCTCATAACTTATTCCCAAACTTCTCGTAATTTTAAATGGATTAGTAGGTTTTGTTTCTTTTTTTAATATTGTATACATTCTTGGTGGTATTATTTTATTTCTTTGTTCTTCTGGAAGATTAAGATATTCTTTATATTCATCTGTAAAATCCACTTTGTTTATATCTACTATTTTAGTAGCAAAAGACGTATTTGCTACTAACAAAAATAAAATTGACAAAAATACTACTAATAATAATTTCTTTTGTATTTTCATTTTTTATCTACCTTCTTTTTTTATATTTTTGTTACATTTTGTCATTTTTATTTTAATTTAAAATAAATTATTTGTAAATATTTTTTATACATTTTTCATAGAAAGCTGAACCTTTTGTCTTTCATTATCAATTCCAATAACCTTTACTTTAACAATATCTCCAACAGAGACTATATCTGATGGATTTTTTACAAAGCTGTTACTTAGTTCAGAAATATGTACTAAGCCATCATGTTTTACACCAATATCAACAAATGCTCCAAAGTCTGTTACATTTCTTACAGTTCCATTTAAAACCATTCCTTCTATTAAATCTTCAAACTTTAATACATCTGATCTTAATATTTGTTTTGGCATTTCATCTCTTGGGTCTCTTCCTGGTTTTGAAAGTTCATCTATAATATATTTTAATGTCATTTCTCCAACTTCTAACTGTTTAGCAGTTTCTTTTATGTTTATGTCTGCTAATTTTAATTTTATTTCATTTATTTTTTCTTTTTCTAATAAATCTTGCTTTTTATAACCTATTTTTTCTAGTAATTTTTCTGCTATTTCATAGCTTTCAGGGTGTACTGCTGTTATTTCTAATGGATTTTTTCCACCTGGAATTCTAATAAATCCTGCACATTGCTCAAATGCAGATTTTCCTAGTTTTGCTACTTTTAGAAGCTCTTTTCTTTCTTTGATTTTTCCGTTTTCATCACGATATTTTACAATGTTTCCTGCTATAGTTTTATTTATTCCAGATACATAAGAAAGAAGTGATGGAGTTGCTGTGTTAACATCTACACCTACTTCATTAACTGCATCTTCTACTACCCCTGTTAAACTTTCTGTTAATTTCTTTTGGTCAACATCATGTTGATATTGTCCTACTCCTATTGCTTTTGGATCTATTTTAACAAGCTCTGCAAGTGGGTCTTGAAGTCTTCTTGCAATAGAGATTGCTCCTCTTAATGATACATTTATATCTGGATATTCTTCTGTTGCAAGTTTAGAGGCAGAGTAAACAGATGCTCCAGCTTCACTTACAATTGCATAATGTACATCTTCATCTATTTCTTTTATCATATCTGATACAAAATTTTCAGACTCACGTGATGCGGTTCCGTTTCCAATTGCAATTATATTTACTTTATACTTTTTAATTAAATTTTTTAATTCTTTTTTTGCACCTTCTACGTCATTTTGAGGCTCTGTTGGATATACTGTTGTAGTTGCTAAAAGTTTTCCTGTTTCATCTATTATTGCTATTTTACAACCTGTTCTATATGCTGGGTCAAATCCCATAACCGTATAACCTTTAAGTGGCGGAGCTAAAAGTAATGGTTTTGCATTTTTACCAAATACTTTAATAGCTTGAAGTTCTGCTTTTTCTGTTAAATCTGATCTTATTTCTCTATCTATTGATGGCTCTATTAGTCTTTGATAACTGTCTAAAATTGTTTCTTCTAATATTTCAGTAAATTGTGTTTTTCCTTTTATAATATCTCTTTTAATATAGTCTAAAATATCTTCTTCATTTTTTTCTAATTTTACTTTTAAAAATTCTTCTTTTTCTCCACGATTAATTGCTAAAATTCTATGGCTTGGTATTCTATTTATTTTTTCGTTGAATTCATAGTACATATTATATGCTGTTTTTTCCTCTGGTTTAGTAGCCTTTGTTATAATAAATCCATCTCTATAACATTTTCTTTTTATTTGTTTTCTATATTCTGGATTATCTGAAATTATTTCTGCAATAATATCTTTTGCACCATTTATTGCTTCTTCTACATTTTCTACAATTGTTTCTTTTGGAGTGTTTTCATCTATGTTTTCTGGTTTTGTAACAAAATCAAAAGCTATTTCTTCTATAGGTCTTGTTTCTTTTTGATCTAATATAATATTGGCGAGTGGCTCTAATCCTTTTGCTTTTGCAATAGTTGCTCTTGTTTTTTTCTTTTGTTTATATGGTCTATAAATATCTTCTACTTCTGATAGTGTATTTGCCATATCTAAAGCAGATATTATTTCATCTGTTAATTTTCCTTGATTTTCTATTGCCTTTTTTACTTCTTCTTTTCTTGCTTCTAGGTTTCTAAGATATGTTAGCCTTTCGCCTAAATCTCTTAAAGTTTCATCAGAAAGTCCTCCAGTTACTTCTTTTCTATAACGAGCAATAAATGGAATAGTATTTCCACTATCTATTAACTCTATTGTTCTAACTACTTGTACTAATTTTATGTTTAATTCTTCTGCAATTTTATTTGCAATTTTTTCAAGTTTTTCCATTTGATTTCACTCTACCTTTTTTTATTTTTTATTAATTATATCATTTAACTACTTTTTTTCAATATTTATAATAATTTTATTTTATAATTAATAGCCACCACATTCTTAACAAGAACGTGGTGGCACTTGTTCGAGTACACCTATTATTATAACATTACTTAATCATGTTACTATCAAGCAGAATATAATTTGCTCTATGAATATATAAGGCTAATCCGTCAATGTTCAGTTTTGTCGTTTTGGGCAAATCGTTTGGTATCTCCCAATAAACGTCTTCACCGCCATAAATAGCAATTGGTACTCCAAGTTGCGAGCATACAACAATAATTTTTGAAGTTCCTAGTAAATTTTTGATTTTGTTAATATTTCTATCAAAAATATTAATAGTTCCTTCTCCATTTGTTATAATATCACTCGGCAAATTGAAATCTTCCAGCTTCTTAATTCCAGTCTCTGCAAAAACAACAGTATTTCCAGTTTGTGCTACTTGACTTCCGTCAACGGTTATGGTTACAACACTTGTCTGTTCATAATTTAAGCTTGTTGTTCCATCTCCATCAATGGACTTAGATACTACATAGTTGGCTTCAATGCCAACTTTTTGACCTTCCATGGACAGTATGTTGTTTCCAAAATTGTCATAGAAGTCAATTGAAAAATGGTTGCCTATCAGTTCTCCTTTGATGTTTTTCATTTTGTTGGATAACCAACCACAGCTGGTTAAACTGGTAAATATCAGGCATAAACAAAGCATAATGCCTAAATACCGTTTGAAGCTGTTTTTTTTCATTTTCAAAACCTCCATAATATTTAATTAACCAGATTTTATCGTACTCGAACTTTTATTAATACTGGTATACTATATATTATACTATATTTTTAGAATAAAATCAAAAATGTCATTAAGGCTTTTACTTTATATATAAATCTTTACTTATTCTACTCCTAAATATTCGTTATAAGTTACTTCTCTATCTATTACTTTGTCTTCTTTTATATCTATAATTCTATTTGCAACAGTTTGCATTAGTTGGTGGTCATGTGAGGTAAATAGCATGTTTCCTTTAAACTTTTTCATTCCTTCATTTAATGCTGTAATTGACTCCATATCTAAATGGTTTGTTGGCTCGTCAAATATTAAAAAGTTCGCACCTGAAAGCATCATTTTAGAAAATACGCATCTTACTTTTTCTCCTCCTGATAACACATTTACTTTTTTAAGTGCTTCTTCTCCTGAAAATAGCATTCTTCCTAAAAAGCTTCTTACATAAGTTTCATCTGGATCTTTTGAATACTGTCTTAACCAATCTGTAATAGATAAATCTGATTCAAATAAATAATTATTATCTTTTGGAAAATAATTTTTAGTAATAGTTGTTCCCCAAATTAATTCTCCTTCGTCGGGCTCTAATTCTCCTGCTATTATTTGAAAAAGAACAGTTTTTGCGTTTTCATTATCTGCTAAAAATGCAATTTTATCTCCTTCTTTTACACTAAATGTAACATTATTTAATATTTTTTCGCCGTTTATTGTTTTTGAAATATTTTTAACATGTAAAATTTCTTTTCCCGGTTCTCTATCTGGTTTAAAATCTATGTATGGATATTTTCTATTAGATGGTTTTATTTCATCTAGTTCTATTTTTTCTAGCGATTTTTTACGTGATGTTGCTTGTTTTGATTTTGAAGCATTTGCACTAAATCTTGCAATAAATTCTTGTAATTCTTTTATTTTTTCTTCTTTTTTCTTATTTGCTTCTTTCATTTGCTTTAATGCAAGCTGACTTGATTCGTACCAGAAATCGTAATTTCCAGGATATACTTTAATTTTTCCAAAGTCTACATCTGCTATATGTGTACATACTTTATTTAAAAAATATCTATCATGTGATACTACAATTACAGTATTTTCAAAATTTATTAAAAATTCTTCTAGCCAGCTAATACTTTTTAGGTCTAAGTCGTTTGTAGGCTCGTCTAATAATAATATATCTGGATTTCCAAATAACGCTTGTGCTAATAATACTTTTACTTTATCTCTTGCCTCAAGCTCGCTCATTAGGGCATAGTGTTTATCTGGTGTTATTCCTAAATCATTTAGTAAAACTGCTGAATCTGTTTCTGCATTCCAACCATCTAATTCGGCAAACCTTTCTTCTAGTTTGGCAGCTCTCATTCCATCTGCTTCTGAAAAATCTGGCTTTGCATATATTTCATCTTTTTCTTTCATTATTTGGTATAACTCACTATTTCCCATAATTACGGTGTCCATAACTGAATAATTTTCATATGCAAAGTGGTCTTGTTTTAATACTGATATTCTTTCTGTTTTTTCTTTTGAAACTTCGCCTTTACTAGGTTCTATTTCTCCAGAAAGTACTTTTAAAAAAGTTGATTTTCCAGAACCATTTGCACCAATAATTCCATAGCAACAACCTTTATTAAATTTTATATTTACATCTTCAAATAAAGTTCTTTTTCCGAACCTAACTGTTACTCCAGTTGCTGAAAGCATTTTTTATTCCTCCTTTATTTGTTTTTTAAAATTTATCTATGTGGTTTATTATACACTAAAATAGTATTTATTTCAATTATTTTGAAACAAATACTATTTTAGATTTTCTAATTAATTTTATTTTTATTTATCAAATAATAATTTGATTGCCCATAAACCAGAGATACCTACTAAAATGTATATAATTCTGCTTATAATTGACATTACTCCGAAAATAGTATCTACTAAATTGAAGTTAAATATTCCTATTAGTCCCCAGTTTATAGCACCTATTATAACTAGTAAAAGTGCAATTTTATCAATAACTTTCATTTTAATATCCTCCTTTATTTTGTATACAAAATAGTTTTCATTTTTAGTATATTCTTTTTTTTATGTTTTATTCTTTTATAAGGAGGCATTTTTTTACAAAATTGTATTTTTTTGCTTTTTAGTATATAATTATTATTTTAACATGTTTTTCTTATTAAGCCATATTGTTACAACTGAAGTTAATATTACTGAAAATATTAAAATTATAATAAATCCAAATTTGCTATATTGCATTGGAACTGGTACATTCATTCCCCAAAAACTTGATACCATTGTTGGTATTGCTAAAATTATTGTAATTGATGTTAAATATTTCATAACCCCATTTAAGTTATTTGAAATTATAGAAGCATATGCGTCCATTGTTCCATTTAAAATATCACTATAAATTTTTGCCATTTCTATTGCTTGTTTATTTTCTGTAATTGCATCTTCTAGTAAGTCTTCATCTTCTTCGTAAAGTTTAATTATTTTTCCTCTCATTGTTTTTTCCATTACGACCTCATTTGATTTTAGAGAAGTTGTAAAATATACTAAACTTTTTTCTAAGCTTAATAATTTTAATAATTCTTTATTTTTCATAGAAGTTTTTAAAACTGATTCTGCAATTTCTGTTTCTTTATTTATTTTCTTTAATAAATTTAAGTATGAAGATGCATTTGCATATAAAAGCTGTAATAAAAACCTACTTTTTTTATATGTAATTATATTCTTATTTTTTGTTAAATTTTGAATAATATCATTTTTTCTAATTGAAACCGTAATTACATAGTCATCTCTAACTAAAATAATACCTATGGGCATTGTGCTATATACTAAGCTTCCCGCTTCTTTTTCAAGAACTGGAATATCTACAATAAATAAAACTGTACTATCTTCATCTTCTATATCAATTCTGGCTTTTTCCTCATAATCTAGAGCATATTTTATAAAATCTTCTTGTATTTTTAAATTTTCGCAAACTTCTTTTATTTCTTCTTCAGAGGGGGAAACTAAATTTATCCAATTTCCTTTTTCATAATTTTTTGTTTTTGTGGTTTTATTTGTTTCTAAATTTGTATTATACATTTCTATCATTAGTTTTTCCCCCTTTTATTTATTTTTATCAATTGTATTTTTTTATTATTCTGTTCTTAGTGCTTCTACTGGATCTTTTTTGCTTGCCATTTTAGATGGAATTAAACCTGCTATCATTGTTAAAGCCATACTTATTATAACCAATACAATTCCTGCTACAACTGGAAGTGATGCTGAAACTCCACTTACTCCTGAAAGTGCAGCAATAAGTATATTTATTGGTATGCATAATAAAACTGTTATTCCAATTCCTAGTGCTCCTGCAACTAATCCTACAATTAAAGTTTCTGCATTAAATACTCTTGAAATATCTTTTTTAGATGCGCCTATTGCTCTTAAAATACCAATTTCTTTTGTTCTTTCTAGTACAGAAATATATGTTATAATTCCTATCATAATTGAAGATACTACTAGTGAAATTGATACAAATGCAATAAGTACATAACTAATAACATCAATAATTACTGTAACCGAATTTAGCATAATTCCTATCATATCTGTATATGTTATTACATTTTCTTCTTTATCATTTTGTCTTTGCGCTTCATTATAGTCTTCTATTGCATTTGAAATATTTTCTTTTGCTTCAAAATTTGTTGGGTATATATAAATTGTGCTTGGTTCTTCTAAATTTACTACTCCTAATTTTTTTAAATTATCTTCATAGCTTGAGTTTGCATTTTCAGTATATGTTTGCATTAATTTTGCAAGTTCTTCTTGTGATAATGTTGCAAGTTTCATTTTTTGCTCTGTTGATAAGTCACTAAAATTAAATGTTTTATCATCTGTATCTTCCGGAAAATCAATTCCTGTAAATACATTTACGTCTTTATTTTTCTTTTGCTCTTTTACAATTTCTGTATTATTTATTTTTTCTATTACATATTCTTTTAATTCTGAAGTATAACCAATTCCATCTGCAAGAGCAGTATTTACTGCTGATTCATTTGGTTTTAAAATTCCTACTACTTTTATTTCTTCTGATTTGTCTACTAATTTTTTCATGTAGTCTTTGTCTTCACTTTTATCTGTCCATACTCCGTGTTCTTTTTTGTAGTAGTCTGTATTTAATACAAGTTTAAAAGATAAATCTAATAATTCGTCATAAGTAAATACTTCTTGCTCTGTTTTTTCTACTTCTTCTCCATTTTTAATTTTTTCCATTTTATCTTTTAATTCTTTTTGGTCCTTTAGTCCTAATGAATATAGCATATAGTCACTTACTTCGTTATTTTCGCTAACAATTAAAACTACTTCATTATATTTTTCTGGCCACTTTCCTGATAAAACATCATACTGTGATTTTAATAATTCTTCATTATCTAACATTTCTTGCCAAACATTATTTGAGCTTGTCATTATGCTTGCCTGCGCCTGCATAGCTTCTGGCACTTCGTTTTGTAAGCCTACTATTTTCATTGTTTGGTTTGGATTTACTTGTACGGCGCCATCTTTTGTATTAGAAGAATATAAATTTATATCTAAATTATATGCATATTGAATAGCATTGCTATTTTCTTTTATGCTATTTTCCTCTGTTTCTAAATATTTTTTAAATTCTTTTAAATTATTTTTTTCTACTTTGCTAGATACTGTACTTAACATATCGCCCATTATTTCTACAGAATATATTTTTCCATCTTCATGCTCTCTCTCTTCTTTTAGTTCCATAAGTGAGCCTAACATGCTTGACATATCTACTGTTTCTTCTTGAATTGTAATTGGATAAGAAGAAAGTGTATCTTCTTGCACTTTATCTATATAATTTTGAACTCCATTTGATATTGATAAAATAAGTGCTATTCCTATTATTCCAATGCTTCCAGCAAATGAAGTTAAAAATGTTCTTCCTTTTTTAGTCATTAAGTTATTTAAACTTAGTCTTAATGCTGTAAAGAATTTCATTGATGTTCTTCTTTTTTCTTTTTGATTATTTTCTTTTTTGTTTTTTTCTGTGTATGGGTTGGTATCATCTATAACTTTTCCGTCTAAAACTTTAATTATTCTTGATGAATATTTTTCTGCTAAATCTGGATTGTGAGTTACCATAATTATTAATTTGTCTTTTGAAATGCTTTTTAAGATTTCCATAATTTGATTACTGGTAACTGTATCTAGAGCTCCCGTTGGTTCATCTGCTAGTATTATATCTGGGTTATTTACTAAAGCTCTTGCAATAGCTACCCTTTGCATTTGTCCACCAGACATTTGATTTGGCTTTTTGTGTATTTGGTCTTCTAGTCCTACTTGTTTTAGCACTTCTATTGCTCTTTTTCTTCTTTCTGATTTTGAAATTCCAGAAAGAGTAAGTGCAAGTTCTACATTTGAAAGTACAGTTTGGTGTGGTATTAAATTGTAATTTTGAAAAACAAATCCTACAGAGTAATTTCTGTATGCATCCCAATCTCTATCTTTAAATTCTTTTGTAGATTTTCCATTTATAATTAAATCTCCAGATGTGTACCTATCTAGTCCTCCTATAATATTAAGTAAAGTAGTTTTTCCACAACCGCTTGGTCCTAGTATAGAAACAAATTCACTTTTTCTAAATTCTATACTAATTCCTTTTAGTGCTTTTACTTCATTTTCTCCTGATAAGTAATTTTTTGTAATATCTTTTAATTGTAACATTTTCTTTCTCCTTTTTGTTACTCTTTATTTTAATATTTTATTTATGGATTATACCTTTTATTATATGTTATATAATACATTTTATTTTCTCTTTAGTCAAGAGATTATTTTGTCTAAAATTGGCTATATACAAATACTTTTAAATTTTTCGCTTTAAAAAAATTAAGACCATATTTTAACTATTTATTACAATAGCTAAAGTATGGTCTTGTTTTTTGGAAAATATCACTTCATTTTTTCTAAAGAATTAGTATCTTGTATAGAACCTAAAATAGATATTATTGTTATAATTATCCAGTAACTTTCTTTTGTGCTTTCAATCAATGAAAGTACTACTAATACCAAATCAATTATAAGGTTCGTTATTAATCTTTTTTTAGTGTATTTTCCAAAAAAGACAATAATTAGGTTCACCATTGATAATACTATAATGATGCCTACCATAATATTCCCTCCTACATACTTTTGTTGATGTTTTTGCTCTTTTTATGTTAAAACTAAAAAGTTAAGGAAGTCTTTCCTCACTAATTAGTGAAAAAAATTGTAACATAGAATATTATCTACGTTAAGGTAAATTATAGCACTTTTACAATAAAATTGCAAATTTTATGTAAAGACTTTTTTGACATTGTAGACATAAAATGTTATAATTAATTAGGTAGCCTTTTGGCTTCCGCATTTTTCCTATTGGCTAAGTAGTGAATAGGTTTTCCTTTCGCTTTTAGTAAATTCATTTTTTATTTTTTCATCAAAAAAGGAGGAAAAAAACATGTTAGCAAAGGAACTTAAAATCTCTAATTACTGGAAGCAACGCAACTTCATCGAAAGAAAACTTAAGGCGCTTTTACTTGATAAAATTGGAGACGCCTGCTTTACCTACCACGGGTACCTCTTTCCTGAAGTAAGGCAGTACTTTGAAAGTGAGGGCTTTCGCATTTCTATGCCGAGCGAAGAAAACTACGCCCTTCGGGCAAAGAACAATGGACGCTTTACGTACTTTTTCTACCCTAAGGACGACATCGTTCTAAGCGAAGAAGATGTAGAAAAATCCCAAGAAAATTGCATCGACTGTTTCTAAAGCTTTTTAAGTTCTAGCTAAAAACTCTCTAGCATTCTAGAGAGTTTTTTTATATAAATAACATTCTTTATCATGTGAATATATAATTCCTATTGCTTGTAAATAAGAATATATAATAGTAGTTCCTACAAATTTCATTCCTCTTTTTTGTAAATCGCTTGAAATAGCATCTGATAAATTGTTTTTAGTTTTATTTGTTTCATAAATTGTTTTATTTTGTGTGAATGTTCTTAAATAATTATAAAATGAACCATATTCATTTACTATTTTTTTAAAAATTTTGCTATTATTTATACTTGCATTAATTTTTAATTTATTTCTAATTATATTTTTATTATTTAATAGTTCTTCAATTTTTTTATTATCATAGGAGCATACTTTATTAATATCAAAATTATCATATGCTTTTTTTAAATTTTCTCTTTTGTTTAATACACATTCCCACGATAAACCTGCTTGAAATGATTCTAATATTAACATTTCATACAAATATTTATCATCAAAATTTGGTCTGCACCATTCGTTATCATGATATTTTATATATTTAGGATTTTTTAAATTACACCATTTACACCTTATCATAATGCTGTACCTCGCCTTGGAACAAAGTATTTTGACACATCAATTTCCTCATGTTTTAATAACTCTACTTTATTATTTATACCCCCGCCATATCCTATAAGGTTTCCGCCTTTTCCAACTACTCTATGGCATGGAATGATAATGGAAATTGGATTCCAACCTACTGCGCCACCAACTGCTTGTGACGACATTTTTTCTATGTTTCTGTTTTTAGAAATCATTTTAGAAATATCACTATATGTAATTAGCTTACCATATTTAATTGTTTTAAGTATGTCTAAAACTTCTTTTCTAAATGGTGTTAAATTATTTATTTTATAATTTGGTGTAAAGTCTGGTTCTTTTCCGGCAAAGTATAAATCTAACCATTTAGTAGTTTCTTTAAATATTGGAAGATATTCTTCTTTTGAATTTGCTTCACATCTTAATAATCCCCTAGATGCTTCAAACCATAATCCTGTTAAATATTCTCCATCACTATTCATTATTATGTTTGAAAATTCTTTTGGTGTTTGATAGATGTATTTGTATATCATATTATTCTCCGTTTTAAATAAAATATAATTTTGCTGTATAAAAAATGGCCTATTTTTAAGCCATTTTTTGGCGCCATAATTTGTATATGGAAATTTTTTATATATTGCAATAATAAATAGTAATATATATTAGCTGGGATTGTTATGGTTTTCTTCCATATTTGCTAAAACTTCTCTCCTGCATCAATTTCTCTTTGTTTAATATATTCAAAAAAACTATTCAAATCTGAATTAGCTAATTTAACAGAATCTTCTTTTCCTACTTTTTTAGCATTTTCTAATAATCTATTATATAAATAGTTTACAATATCAAATGCTGTATCTCCTTTTTCTGTAGTTAATCTAGTTAATTGTTTAGGACTAATAGTATGGTTTGCTTTCCCTTTTATATCTCTTTTAGGACCTTGTTCAAACATTTTCCTTAAGCTTTCCATTGAAAAATCTTCTGCAAATACACTATTATACTGATCTTCTATTATAAAATCTTCTCCTTCTTTAGCACTAACTTGGAAATAAATTTCGTCTTTAAATCTTTTCTCCATAGCATCATAAACTTTTTTTTCATCAACTTGTTCTTGGCTAGAATAATCTTTTATATCAAAATACATTCTATATTCTTCAGGAATATCACAAACTCTTAATTTTTTAAATTCGCGAATGAATGAATTTTTTATTTCGATTATTCCTTTTCCACCTCGTGATAGATATACCCTTGATTGTTTTTCATTTTTCATTTTTGAAGCACCACCAATTTGTGGCTTTAATCCTTCTCTACTTATTCTGCCTAAATTATCTCTTGTTGTAAAATGGAAATATGAATTATTTAAATCAATTTCACTAATATTGACTTGTTCTAAACTACTTTGTTGTTGTAATTCCAATTCTTGTTTTTCCATTTCATTCTTCGTTTCATCAGTTAATGGTGTATCTGATATTTCTTGTAATACTTGCTTTCCCAAAGCAGAAGTACTAATTTCATTTTTAACCATAAACAATCCCTTCATTCGTTTTTTTCTTTTCTAAATAATATAAGAAATATTATTTTATTTTTAAAATTTTTTTAATTTTATTAAAAAATCTTGTAATAAAATTTGCTTTATAAACTACCATTTCAGTAACTTCTTCTTTTTCTTCTGCTTCACTACAAATATTTCGTTTTTTTAATATTTCCTCAATATCATATAATGACTTCTTTTGTTCTTCTAAAATTAATCTATCATTTTCCTGTTTTCTAATAATTTTCTCTCTTTGTACTTCTGTTGCCCAATAATCTCTAAATAATATTCCTATTATTGCTCTTGCTCTTTTAGAAACATTTTGTTCATCTAATGTTTTTTTAGGATCATATATAAATTCATATTCTTTGTTTGAATTTAGCTTGAATAATTCTATCTTATTTGCAGGAATCTTCTCATAATCTTCTTTAGAAATAAACTTTAATATCTCTAAAACTTCACTATAAGCATTTGCGTATTCTACACCAATCATTTTATCCTCTTCTCATTTTTTATTATAAAATTAAAACACCAAGTTCTATTTTTCAAAACACTTGGTGTTCTAATGGTGCGTCATAGAGGAGTCGAACCTCCGACCATCAGATTAAGAGTCTGCTGCTCTACCAACTGAGCTAATGACGCATAAATTGTTTGCAAGTATTATTATAAGACGTTTTGGGCTTATTTGTCAATACTTTTTTATTAGTTCTATAGAACAATAGACTCTTAATCTATTGTTCTACAAATAAATTATCAACTTTATATCTTATTTGCAATTTCTGCAAATTGTTCTATTGTTAAAACTTCTCCTCTTATGCTTTCTGGCAATCCGAAGTAAGTCTAATACATTTTTTATTTCTTCTTTTTGTGCTATACCTGCATTTGAAAGTCCGTTTAACAAGGTTTTTCTTCTTTGCATAAAACTTGCTTTTATAATTTGGAAAAGTCTTTTTTCATTTTTCAAATTTATTGGCGGATTTTTTCTTATATTTAGTTTTATTACTTCTGAATCAACTTGTGGTGATGGAATAAACGAATCTTTTGGCACTAACATTACTTTTTGTGTTTCACAATAATAATATACACAATATGTAATTGCTCCTGCTAATTTTTCCCCAGGAATTGCAGTTAGTCTGTCTGCTACTTCTTTTTGAACCATAACAGTAATGCTTGTTACAGATACTTTATCTTCTAATAATTTCATAATTATTGGTGTTGTAATATAATATGGTAAATTTGCTACTATTTTTATTTTATCTTTCTCAATGTTTTTTTCTTTTATAAGATTATCAAAATTTATTTTTAAAACGTCTTCATTTAATAATATAAAGTTATCATATAGTGAAAATCTATCTTTCAAAATTGAAATCATTTTGTTGTCTATTTCTATTGCTATTACTTTTTTTGCTTTTTCTATTAGTGCAGCAGTAAGACTTCCAAGCCCTGGCCCTATTTCAATTACAATATCTTCTTTTGATATATCAGAGGCTTTTACAATATTTTGTATAACCTCTTCATTTATTAAAAAATTTTGTCCTAAGTTCTTGTTTGCACTAATGTTATATTTTTTCATCAAAAATTTAGTTTCTTGCTCAAGATTCATATATTTTCCTCTTTTCTACATATAAAGTATATAGTCGTAATTTAAAAAAGTCAAGAAAAAATCTATGAAGCATTTTCTTCATAGATTTTTTTATTATTTATGTAGTTTGGTTACTTTCTGGATTTGGGCTTGTGCTAGGTGCTGGGGTTGTTTGCTCATTTTGTGTTGGTTGCACTTCTGTTGGTGTGCTTGTTGAAGGTGTTGGGGTAGGTTCTGGCGTTTCTACATGCGTTACTTTTTTAGTTCCACGTCTTACTATTTTTTGTTTTGCACTATATGTATCTTTTGAAAGTAGGGTTTGTTTTACTACTTTTCCATTTAATTTTAGTATTTTGTAAGCTTCACTTCTGCATCCGTTAACTCCCGCTTGTTCAACAACTTCTTTTCCTTCTTCTAGTGTTGGATCATCTTGGTAAACTGTTGAGTAGCTAATATATGAAGTTACTTTTGATTGTATATACACATCATATTCTACTTTTTCTTTAATTCCATATATGCTTACTTTGCAAACTCCACCTTTTGAATTTACTACTATTTTTATTGGATATTGTCTTGTATTTTTGAAAGCGAAATCCACACTTCCATAATATACAGTTGCATCTCTACTTTCTGCAACATAGCCTGTTAAAAACATGTGATTACTTCTTTCGGTTATTTCTAGGTTTGAAAGTAATGCTGTGTTATATAATGTAGAAGATAGCTGACATATACCTCCTCCTACGTCTGGTACTACTTTACCTCCAATATATGCTGTTCCTTCTTTAAAGCCCGCTTCTATTGTTCTTTTTCCAACTACTTTATTATATGAAAATATTTCTCCTGGCATTACTACTGTTCCATTTACTTTTTTGCTTGCAAGTTCTATGTTTGCGCTTCTATTCGAATTGCTTGGATCATAAATTGTTGAGAATGTAGCAAGCAAATCTGGAAATGCTTCTTCTCCTAAATCATTTATTGTTTTTTTAGGATGTGTTATTTTTAATGGTATTGTATATTCTTCTTTATCTTCCTCTATTAATTTTTTTGCTTCTTCTATGGTTATGTTAAAATCAACTCCGTCTACGTGCATATGAACCGTTGTTGGATTTGTTTCTACATAAGCATCTTGTGGCTCTTTATATATTTCGCTATGAATTTTTTCTATATCAATAGGATCTGGCTCTTTATATATTGTAGGTATTTCAAGTACTTGATAATTAGTATATATATTTTTTAGTTGTTCACGAATTTGATTTTTTAATTTTTCTTTATCTATTGTATAGCCTGCTTTTCCTTTTACTATTACTAAATTTTCATCTTCTATATAATAGCTATATTCTTTAACTGCATCTTGCATTTTTGTACTAAAATCTGTAATTACAGTGTCTAGCAAATCTTCATCTAAATATAAAGAAGGTTCAATTTCTTTTTTAAATAATTTAGTAAATAAAATACCATAGTTATTTGTAAAAATATTTCCAGTTCTTCCCGTATTGTATGCTTCTGTTAATGCTGAATCTACATCAAATTTTGCATTAAAAGTATTTGCTGATACATTAGTTTCTATTTCATCTCTTTTTAATATTAAGTTATTATTTTCGTCTTGAAATCTACTGTTTATTGCATCATTTATTTTGTCTCTTGCTTCATCAACAGTTAAACCACTTACGTCCATTCCTAATACAGAAATGCCATTAAATATTTTTATATTGTTCATATTTATTAATGCAAAAATTGTAGACACTAACAACACTGCAAAAATTACTATTATAGAAATAATAGAAATTACTAATATTTTTTTACCTTTGTTATGTGGCTTTGAAGTTTTTCCTTCTTTTTTATCTTCTTGCATATTTTTAGGTGCCTCATTCTCTTCGGGTTTATTATCTTTATTTTCTTTTTTTCCTTTTGATTTCACATTTTTCGGAGTTTCTTGCTCAAGTTCTTTTTCATCTTTGACTTCTTCTTGCTTTTCCTCGCTAGCCTTCATATCCTTATTCTCTTTTTCTTTCATGATTTTCCCCTTTATAAAATATATACTTTTGTATGAAATAATATTACCATACATTTTTATTTTTTACAATAAAAAATATTAGTATTTTTGTCATAATTTATATTTTTTTATCATTTTCTACTAGACAATTTTTTCTTTTTTTTATATAATGTGAGTAGGAAATTTTGGAAAAAGAGGTATCAAATTTATGTTAGGTGAAATGATTGCATATATTCGCAAAACAAATAAGCTAACAAAAGCAAGTATTGCAAAGGGTACAAATATTAATACAGGACATTTAACTCATATTGAAAAAGGTGAAAGAAATCCTAGTCATAAGGTGCTTAAGAATATGTGTAAAACAATGGGAATTCCTTATAGACCTTTAATGTATACTTATGATAAAGAGCTTACAGAAGAACATCATTCATATAAAGTAGAAGCTCATATTCCTTATAATAAAATTCCTTCTTTTGATTCATTAGGATGTTTAGTTGATTGTCCTTCTACAGTTCCAAGTGCATCTATCGCCGTAAAAATAAATGACACTGCTATGGAGCCAAAATTAAAAAAAAATTCTTACGTATATATTGAATTTAATTCTCCGTTAGATAACAGAGATATTGGATTATTTTCTTATAAAAATAAACTTTTAATACGTAGATTCATTATTCGTAAAGATGGCGTGGTTCTAAGAGCAGAGGATAAAGACATTGATGATATTTGTTTAAATCCAAAAGATGAATTTTATATTATTGGAAAAGTTTTAGGAACAGTTTAATTTTTTTGTAAAAAATACTTGAATTATATATTATTTAATATTATAATATCGAATTGTAAACAAGAGATAAATATAAGGAGAAATTTTAAATGGAATTAGTTAAAAATATTTTCTTTAATACAGATAAGTTAGTTGAAAACTCTAAAGTAAAAATCTCATATACAGGTACACTTTTTCAAGATGGTTCTGAAGAAGTTTATCTTCATTATGGATTTGGTCTTAATTGGGAGAATTTAAACGAAATTAAAATGGAAAAAACAGAACTTGGTTTTCAAGCTGAAGTTGAATTATGCAGTTTAGAAACTTTTAACTTTTGTTTTAGAAATGAAAATAACGTATGGGATAATAATGATGGTCAAAATTATATTTTTCCTATTGAAAAGGTAGAGCTTGCTCTAGTTGTATCAGATAATGCGGATATTACTACTCCTAGAAGATTAAGAAAATCTTATATTTGGAGCAAAAAACTTCGCTTAGCTGTTTATAAAATTATCACTTATATTCCTAGACTAATTTCAGGAAATTATAAAAGGAAAATATCAAATGAATAATAAGAACCCTAACTACCATTACAATCAAAGATTGTGGGTGGGTACCTAGGAACCTTGTTGTTTCACAATAATTATCCTCTAGCTTTATTGCTAGAGGATTTTTTTAAATATACCATCCACCATTTACAGAAATTATTTGACCCGTTGTATAATTATCTTCTATTAACCATTTAACGCATTTTGCTATATCTATTGCTTCTCCTATTTTATTTAAAGGTATTTCTTCTTTTATTTCGTCTTTTTCTTTTTCGGTTAAATTATCATTCATATTTGTTTGTATTATTCCAGGTGCTATTGCATTTACTCTAATATTTGATAATCCTAATTCTTTTGCTAATGCTTTTGTAAGGCCATTTACTCCTGCTTTTGCAGTCGAATATGAAACTTCTAGCGAACCGCCTGTAACTCCCCAAATAGATGATATGTTTATTATACAACCTGCTTTTTTATTAATCATTGTTGGTAAAACTTCTTGGCATGTATAAAATACTGAGTTTAAGTTTGTATTTAATATTTTTTCCCAGTCTGCATCTGTTATGTCTGTAAATAGCTTTTGCTGTGATATTCCTGCGTTGTTAACTAGTACATCTATTGTTCCAAATTTTTCAAGTGTAAATTTTATTATTTTTTTTACTTCTTCTCTTTTTGATACATCTGCTTGAAATATTTCTACTTTTTTATTTTTTAATTCTTCTTTTATTTTTATTGCTTCATTTTCTGATTTATTATAATTTAATATTACATTATAATTTTCATTTGCAAGTTCTCGTACTATCTCTGCACCTATTCCTTTTGAGCCACCTGTTATAATTACAGTTTTATTTACTATATTTTTTTCTTTGTTTTCTTCCATAATTTCTATTTGCTCCTTTATATGTGCTTGTTAAAGCAAAGAACTAGACAAGTTCTAAAACAAGTCTAGTTCTAAGTAATGGAGCCACTTATCTGATTCGAACAGATGACCTACTGATTACAAGTCAGTTGCTCTACCAGCTGAGCTAAAGTGGCATATATATGGTGACCCCGACGGGAATCGAACCCATGTCTCCGCCGTGAAAGGGCGATGTCTTAACCGCTTGACCACGGGGCCATAATAAAAACTTACCTAGGATTTAAGTGGTATAGCGCTTAAATCCTAGTCTTGGTGAGCCATCGCGGACTCGAACCGCGGACAACTTGATTAAAAGTCAAGTGCTCTACCACCTGAGCTAATGACCCAAGTTTCAAGCTTGCAACTCTCATTTGAGTTAACACAAGCTTTATTTTAACTTATTTTATTTAATTTGTCAATACATTTTTTACATTTTGCAAAATTTGTCTTATTTTTTATAAATTCTAACTTAAGCATTTAATTTATTTATAAGCTCTTCTACATCTATTCCATGAACCTCACAAGCTTCTTCTATGGTTTCTGCTTGAGAAGCAGGACATCCTAAGCAATGCATTCCAGCTTCTAATAAAAGCTCTGCTTTTTCTGGTGCAGTTTCTAATAATTCTCCAATTGTCATATCTTTTCTAATTTCCATGTGCTTTACCTTTCCTTTCATAAATAAAATCATCTAATATTTTACCATATTTTTTCAAAAAAGTATAGACAAATTTTAAATTTTGTTGTATTATGGAAAAAATTGGATGAGGTGATGCAATATAGAACTAATTGATTATTTCTTTATACTTCTTATTATCAATTCTTTTATACTTTTTTATTCATTATATACATTTTTTGATATTAAAATTTTTCATAATTTACAAGGTTCCAAATTAAAAATGAAAACTAATTTATTTAAATAGGAGGATTATTTTTTGCTAAAACGTATTTTATTTACTTTATTTCTTGTGCTCTTTTTCTGTTTTATTGGTTATAAAATATTTATACCGCTTTATGAAACAAATACTGTAATTATAGATTATGGTCTGCATCCTTTTAACATTTGTGTAGAGCAACCCGAACTCTGGAAATATTGCAAAATTTGGTTTTGTATTACTTATATTTTTTCTTCTTTTTTTATTTCCAATATGTTTTATCATTTATTTTTTCATAAATCCATTAAAAAACATAAAAATTCAAAAATTAAAATTAATAAAAAGCCTAAAGATTATTCTTTAATTCCTAATTATTCTCCCCCTTGCTTACAAATTTTAATCGGTGAAAATGAAAAAAATAAAGAAAATATATATTTGCCAGAGAAAAGTTTATATCAAAATATTTTAATAACAGGAACCATTGGAACAGGAAAAACAAGCAGTGCCATGTATCCTTTTACTAAACAGCTTATTGATTATTCTCATGATGAACCTAACAAAAAGCTAGGTATGCTTATTTTAGATGTAAAAGGAAACTATTATCAAAAAGTACTAGAGTTTGCGAAAAAATCTAATAGACTTGATGATGTAATTACTATTGAATTAAATGGAAAATATAAATATAACCCATTAGATAAGCCTAATTTAAAACCATCTATTTTGGCTAATCGTTTAAAAACAATACTTTTGCTATTTTCTAAAAATAATAGTGAGTCCTATTGGCTGGATAAAGTATCTCAAATTTTAGAAGAATGCATTAAGCTTTGCAGGTTATACAATGATAATTATGTAACTTTTTTAGAATTACATAAATTGGTTGTCGAACCAGATTATTATTTGGAAAAAATTAATATTTTACGTCAAAAATTCATAGAAAATAATTTTAATAAATCACAAGTTTATGACCTTTTATCTTCTATAACTTTTTTCGAAAAAGAATTTTTATCATTAGATAGTAGAACTCTTTCGATTTTAAAATCTGAAGTAACTAGAATTACTAATTGCTTTATTTCTGATTATGAAGTTATGAATACTTTTAATCCTAAAAAAGAAGAATTAAACTTTTTCGGATTTGAGGATGTAATTTCAAATGGAAAAATAGTAGTATTAAATATGAATATTAATGAATATACAAATTTAGCTAAAATAATTGCTACATATTTAAAATTAGATTTTCAAACTGATGTTATGACAAGGCTTGCTAAAAATCCTTCTAATAATTTTAGAAGTGTGTGTTTTATTTCAGATGAATATTCTGAATATTGTACTGAAACAGATGCTAACTTTTTTTCTCAAAGTAGAGAAGCAAAATGCATAAATATTGTAGCAACACAAAGCTATACTTCTTTGCTCAATACTTTACATAATAAAGATGCTGTTAATGTAATTCTTCAAAATTTAATTAATAAATTATGGTTTAGAAATGATGATATTTTTACTATAGAAACTGCCCAAAAACAAATCGGTAAAGAAGATAAAGAAAAAGTTTCAAGAGGCATTTCTGAAAATGCAAAAGAAACAGTTTTTAGTTATTTTACTAATTCTTTTAATTCTAAAAATTCAAGTATTTCGGAAACTATTAGTACATATATTCATTCAGATTTTATATATGATACAAACTTTTTTACACAGTCGCTTCAAAATTTCACTTGTTTAGGTTTTCTTTCAGACGGTTCTAAAATCTTACCCATTCAAAAAATAAATTTATTTCCATATTTTAAATAAAGGAGTGTTTTTTATGTTAATTAAAAATATATTAAATTCAAAATTCTTAATTAAATTATTATTTATATTATTAATAATTTTTATGCTTTTTCCTGTAGTAGTAAAAGCTAGCTTATTTGGCGGTGAGCCTGATATTGTGGGAAAATTAAATAACGCTTTTGAAACAATTGAAAAATGGCTATTAAAACTTGCAACCCCTGCTGCTGCAGTTGCTGTTGCAGTTGGCTTTTTTATGCAAAAATTTAGTTTTGGCGACGAGGAGCGAATTAGAGTAGCAAAAAAATTAATTCGTAGTGCTTTATTTTCTTATGCATTTATTTTAGTATTAGATCTAGTCCTATCTGCAATTAAAACATTATTACAATAGGAGGTTTTATTTTGGAAGAAGCTACCTCTTTAACAAATAGTATTATTCAAACTATAAATTCTATTTTTCAAAGTCTATTTTCTTCAATTGATAATAGTGTTTATAAAATATTAGATGAAATTACTTTTATTGATAATAGTATTTTAAATAATTCCTTATTTGAAAAATTATTTGGAACAAATACTTCTAATGGTTTACTTCTTATTGCTAATTCTCTTTTATTTGGTTTTAGTATATATTATGCAATTAGATTATTATACTCATATTATATGGGACTTCAAATTGAAAGACCATATCAGTTTGTTTTTAAATTAATAATTTTTGGAATTGTAATGAACTCATCTTATTTTATTTGTTCGCAGTTTTTACAAATAAATAATTTTATCTCTGAAGCTATTAGAGAAACAGGAAAAAATATATTAGGAAATGAAATTTCTTTTTCTGAATTGGTTAATAAATTAAATAATATTATTTCAATTGGCGAATCTGATTTTACTATTTTTTCTTTTGATGGTTTAATTAAAAGTTTTATTTCTGTTGGATTATTTAATTTAATTTTTTCCTATTCTCTGCGTTTTATAATAATAAAAATATTTATTTTATTAACCCCTTTTTCTATTTTAAGTTTAATAAACCAATCTACTTCATGGCTATTTAAAACATGGTTTAGAACAATTTTATCTTTATTATTAGAGCAATCTTTTATTGCAATTATTTTATTAGTTATTTTTTCTGTGCCATATCAAAGTGAAAATATTTTTTCTAAATTAATATATATTGGTGGTATTTATGCTTTAATTCGTGCTAATTCATATATGAAAAATTTAGTTGGTGGAATTTCTACTGACGTTTCTACCAATTTACAACTTGGAACTTTATTTAAAAAATAATAAATATTATTGGAGGATTTATGAAATTTATATTTCCACAAAATTATCGTTTTAAAAATAAATTATTTGGAATTTTTGATTATTCATCTTTAATATTAAATTTTATTTGGGATTTTTTTATTTTTATTTTAATAAATTTATTTTTTAAAAATTTAAGTATTAAAATATTTATTTTTATATTATTTTGCTTCCCTGTTTTTTTATTTAGCATTATTGGATTTAATCATGAAAGTATAATTTATATATTTTTTTATTTAATAAATTATATAAAAAGTAATAAATTGTATTTATTTTCTAAAAAATAAATATTGTCTTTTCGTCATGTTGCTGTTTTATTGCATTTTTGATAAACATCATTTATAATATACTCTTTTACTTTTTCTTTAAAATAGTGTACATATATTATATTTATGTACACTATTTTAGTTTTTGTACTATGCTTTTGGTATTTCTTAATTCCCATACGTTTTAGAGTTTTAAAGTTTGTTTTTTGGTTTTATCTTTAATAATTTTGAGATTCTATTTACTTTTTTACTTTAAATTTTGTAATTTTATAACTTCCATTTTCGAAACAAATTGTCGTACTTTTTGACAATTTTTAAAAATGGCATTAAAATTGCATTTAAAAATATTTTTTTATTTTATTTTAAATTGCAATTTTATATAATAAAAAATTTTTTTATTATATTAATTATTGTTTAATTTATTTATTATTTTAAAATATTATTTTTATTATTTGTTTTTTTACTTATTTTGTATTTATTTTTTATTTAATTATTTTATTTTTATTATTTCCTATTTAATTATTTTATTTTATAAATATTTTCTTTTTAAATAATTTCCTTTTATTTATTAAGTTTATTGTAAATTTTATAGAATAATGATATAATTTGTCAAAAGATAAATGTTGGAGGAATTTCTATGAAATTAGAACAAAATGATCTATTGCCTTTGTTTTCAAGTACAAATATTCCAGATATATTTTTTACTGAGTATCTTCCTGAAGCAAATGGAGATTTTATTAAAGTATATTTATACATTTTATTTCTTTCTAAATATGATAAAGATATAAAAGTTAATGATTTATGCAAAAAGCTAGGTCTTCCTTTAACAGTTATTCAAGATGCTATTAAATATTGGGAAAGTCAAAATATAATTACTAAAAAAAATACTGGTTTTATTATTAATAATATGCAAGAAATAGAGCTAAATCATTTATATAAACCACGTGTGGCTCTTTCTTCTGAGCAAATACAAAAATCGTTAGAGAGTCAAAAGCGTGCAAAGACATTGGAATATATTAGCACTAAATTTTTCTCTGGTTTAATGCCTACTACATGGTATCCAGATATTGAATTATGGTTTAAAAAATATCAATTTGATGATGAAGTAATGATTGCTTTATTTGAATATTGTTTTGATAAATCAAAGTTACATAGAAATTACGTACAAGCTGTTGCAGATGCTTGGTCTAAAAATTCAATTAAAACATATACAGAATTGGAATTATATTATGAAAAGCAGGAAAAGATAACTAAAATAGCAAATATGATTAGCAAAAAATTAGGTCTTGCAAGACAACTTTCACAATATGAGTTTGCTTATGTTGAAAAATGGGTTGTTGATTTTGATTTTTCTTTTGATATAATTGAAATTGCTTTAAAGAGAACTACTTCTAAGGTAAACCCTAGCTTTGATTATATTGATAAATTATTATCTGATTGGCATGATAGAAAATTTAAAACTCCAGAGCAAGTTCAAAAATTCTTATTAGATATGAAACAAAAAAATAAAGATATTAAAGAATTAGAAAAGAAAACTGGCTATCAAAAATATGACCAAAGAACTTATGATAATTTAGATAATTTATATGCAAATAAAAAACCGTAATTATTGGAGGTAATTTTGGAAAATTCTACTTTAAAAAATTTACTAATTGAATATAACAAAAAAAAGATTATGGCCGAGGAAATAGCTGAAGAAAATAAATTAAAACTTTATGAGGAATTTCCTAAGCTTTTTGAAATTGACAAAAAATTAAGTTCTTTAGCAATAAACACAATGAAAAAACTTATAAATGAAAATGATAAAAAATTAGTTGAAAAATTAAATTCAGATATTAGTAATTTAAAAAAAGAAAAAGAAAAAATATTAAAATCTATTGGAAAAAGAGCAGATAGCATTTTTCCTAATTATGAATGTAAAAAATGTAATGATACAGGATTTGTTTTTGATGGTAATTCTAGTAAAATGTGTACTTGTTTAAAACAAAAACTTTATAATATTGAATATAATAAATCTAATATTTACAATTTAGAAAAGCAAAATTTTGATAATTTTAATTTTAATTTATATTCTGATGAAGTTTCAAAAGAAAAATATAATTCAGATATTTCTCCTAGAGAAAACATAAAATTAATTAAAGATATTTGCGAAAAATTTATAAATAATTTTGATGATATTAATGAAAAAAATTTACTATTTAGAGGAAGAACTGGACTTGGAAAAACCTTTTTGTCTAGTTGCATAGCAAATGAATTATTAAAAAGAGGAAAAACTGTATTATATCAAACTTCATCTGTTATGCTAGATACAATTATAAATTACCGTTTTAATAAGCAAGATTCAACAGATATTTATGAGCATTTATTAAATGTAGATTTACTAATTATTGATGATTTAGGAACTGAAGGTATAAATAACATGAAATTAGTAGAATTGTTTAATTTATTAAATGCTAGATTATTAAATACTAAAAAACCTACTAAAACTATTATTTCAACTAATTTAAGTTTGCAAGATATTTCAAAAGCTTATGATGAACGAATTGTTTCAAGAATTATTGGATATTATAATATTTGTTATTTTTTTGGAGATGATATTCGTTTTATAAATCCATAAAAAATACTGCCTTGTTTTTAAAGGCAGTATTTTTTATATTTTTTACTCTCCATCATCTTCTGGATTTACAGTTTCAATGCTAACTACTTTTCCTTCATTTGTTCTCATAAGTGTAACACCTTGTGTTGATCTTCCTAAAACACTAATATCTTTTACTCTTAATCTAATAATTGTTCCATTATCTGTAATTAACATTACATCTTCATTGTCTGTAACAACACGAATTCCTACTAATTTTCCTGTTTTTGGTGTAATTTTGTAAGTAATTACTCCTTTTCCTCCTCTTGTTTGTACTCTGTATTCATCTAATTCTGTTCTTTTTCCGAAGCCGTTTTCTGTAATAGTAAGTAATGTAGCATTTTTATTTCCTTCTATTATACTTTCCATTCCTATTACATAATCATCATCATTTAAACGAATTCCAATAACACCTTGTGCTGTTCTTCCCATTGGTCTTACATCTTTTTCGCCAAAGGTAATACATAATCCTTCATGTGTTACCATTACAACATTATCTTGTCCATCTGTTAAACGAACATCAATTAGCTCATCATCTTCTCTTAATGTAATAGATAATAGACCTGTTTTTCTTGCTGAGTCAAATTCATTAAGTGGTGTTTTCTTTATGAAACCTCTTTTGGTTCCCATTAGTAAATATTTGCCTTCTGCAAAATTATTTATTGGAATAACTGCTGATATTTTTTCTCCGCTATCTAATCTAAGCAAGTTAACAATTGCTGTTCCTTTTGCAGTTCTACCTGCTTCTGGAATTTCGTAACCTCTTAGGCGATAAAGCTTTCCTTTATTACTAAAGAATAATATTGTATCATGTGTAGAAGCTGTAAATATTTGTTTAACGAAGTCGTTTTCTCTAGTAGCAAGACCAGTAATTCCTTTTCCACCACGGTTCTGGCTTTTATATGTATCTATTGGCATTCTTTTAACATAACCAAAATGAGTTAATGTAATTACTGTTTGCTCTTCTTTTACTAGGTCTTCAATATTAATTTCACCTTCTGCTGCAACAATTTTAGTTCTTCTTTCATCACCATATTTTTGTTTAATTTCTAATAGTTCTTCTTTTATAATGTCATATACTAATCTTTCGCTTGATAAAACTGCTCTTAAATGTTCAATTAATTTCATTAATTCATTGTATTCTTCATCTATTTTTTCTCTTTGTAAGCCTGATAATGTTCTTAATCTCATATCTAGAATAGCTTGTGCTTGAATTTCTGAAAGTTTAAATCTTTCCATTAATCTTTCTTTCGCATCATCATAAGAATTACGTATTATTTCGATTACTTCATCTATATTATCTAATGCAATTTTTAAACCTTCTAATATATGTGCTCTTGCTAAAGCTTTATCTAAGTCGAATTGAGTTCTACGAAGAATTACGCTTTTTCTGTGGTCTATGTAATAATCTAAGCATTGCCTTAATGTTAATATTTTAGGCTCGCCATTTACTAATGCAAGCATTATAATTCCAAAAGTATCTTGTAATTGTGTATGTTTATATAGCTGATTTAGAATTACTTGTGGATTTACGTCTCTTTTTAATTCTATTACTATTCTTATTTTTGACTCTCTATCTGATTCGTCTCTTATTTCTGATATGCCTTCTATACGTTTTTCTTTAACTAAGTCTGCCATATTTTCAATTAGTTTTGCTTTATTTACTTGATATGGAAGTGAATTTACAATAATTCTTTGTCTATTACCACTTAGCTCTTCTATTTCAGTTTCTGCTCTTACTGTGATTTTTCCTTTACCTGTTGTATATGCTTGCTTAATTCCTTCTAATCCTAAAATAACACCTTCTGTAGGAAAATCAGGTCCTTTTATAACTTCCATAAGTTCTTCGTCAGTAACATTATCTTCATCTATAATTTTAATAATTCCATTTATTACTTCTGTTAAATTATGTGGTGGTATATTTGTAGCCATTCCTACAGCAATACCAGATGAACCGTTAATTAACAATGCAGGTATTTTAGCAGGAAGTACGGTTGGCTCTTGTAATCTATCATCATAGTTTGGCATAAAATCTACTGTATTTTTTTCTATATCTACAAGCATGGTTTCTGCAATTTTTGCCATTCTTGCTTCTGTGTACCTCATAGCAGCTGGGCTATCACCATCAACAGAACCAAAGTTACCATGTCCATCAATTAGAGTATATCTTTGGGTGAAATCTTGTGCTAATCTAACCATTGCATCATATACTGAAGAATCTCCATGTGGATGGTATCTACCTAAAACAGAACCTACTGTATTTGCGCATTTTCTGTATGGCTTGTCTGACGTAATTCCATCTTCATACATAGAATATAAAATTCTTCTATGAACAGGTTTTAAGCCATCTCTTACATCTGGAAGTGCTCTAGATACTATAACACTCATTGCGTAATCAATGTATGCTGTGCGCATTTCTTTTTCAATGTCACGTTCTACTATTTTTCCGTCATTTCTTTTTTGCTCATTTTCTTCCATTATTTATATCATTCCTTCCTAGGCATAAGTGTTAAATATTATATTTAAACCTCTACCTTTTCTTTATGCTTTTACTCATTTATTATACTAAAATGAAAAAAAATATGCAAGCAAAAAATGCTTATTTTGTTAATATTTCTGCTAATTGTAACTGTTCATCAGTTAAATTAAAATTATGCCCATTATTTCTAATAATTAAATGAATATTCTCAATTTCTCTGGCTTGTTTTATAGTATTTTCAAGTGGCATTAAATTTTTAAGTCTTTCTTTTATTTTTTGATATTCTCTTTCCATGCCATCAAAATCTTGTGATTTATAATAACTCTTCCAATTGTTTTCATATTTTCCTAATTTTTCAACGTCATCTAATTGATTTACAAATTCAGTTTCAATGTTGCTACTAACATTATCTAATATTACATTTTTTCCTTGTCTAATTAATGTAGCCACATTTTGTGGAATAAGTCCATTTTTTGTACTAGTAGATATTGCAGTATCTAGCACACTTGATATTCCATCTATAATTCCTCCATTTTTAACTGCATTTTGTGCTTGAGATATATTTTCAAATTTTCCTGTAAATATGCCTGTTACACTTTTTCCGAGTTCTATACCACTATCAATTGCTTTATTAATTCCTTCTTTTAACCCTCCTTTTATTAAACTATTTTTTATATCAATTACTTGATTTTCCACAAAATCTGGTAAAATCCATCTTAAACCTAAATCAATTGCAGTATTTACTACTTTACCTAAAGCAGAGCTTAAAAATCCATTTTGCTCTTTTTCTGTTACTAATTCATTTTTGTTTATTTCTTGGTCTATTTCCTGTGAAAGTGCATTTGCCATTTTTTATCATTCCTTTCTTTTTTGTTATTTATGTAAAGCAAATTCACGCAGTTTTATTAAATAATTTTTGTTGAATTTGCTTATATTCTTCTTGCATATAGTTATCTAGTTTGTTATTTAAAGCTCTATTTATTATTAAATTATAATTAGGATCTATGGGTAATTTTCCTAAGATATAAAAATCTGAAAAAACTTTTTTTAAAATAGAAATTGCTATTGAATTTTTATCATATTTATTAAATAATATACTAAATTTTTTTTGTGGAATTTTCCACTGATTTATATATATGTTTAATAGATTTCTAGCCTTTTTTATTTCTAAAATATTTGCACCTGTAATAAATATATTTAGGTTACATAATTGCATTAATTCTCTTGTATAATCATAAAAACATTCTGAAGAAGTATCTATAATAATTAAATCATATTTTTGTTTTAATGTATTTAAAATATTATTTAGTTTTTCACTACTTATTTTATTTTCAGAATCAAATAATAAATTAATACCAGAAATTAAATCTATTTTTGAATTTATTTTAATTGCTAGTTCTTCAATTTGTATTTGGTTTAATAAATTATTTTGGATTTTATTTTTTATTTTTTCTGAATAATTTTTTACACCTAAAATAGTATGCAAGCTTTTATTTAAAATATCAAAATCAATAATTAAAATTTTATTTTTATAATTTATAAAAGATCTTGCTAAAGTAATTGAAAAAATGCTTTTCCCTATTCCACTTGTTCCACTAATACAAATAACGGTACTTTTATTTTCTTGCTTATTTTTTATATGATTATTTTCTTTTATTTTATTAAAAATAGATTTAGATTTTTTTGCTTCTTCTTTTTCTAATAATAATTTTTTTAATTCAT